>NZ_JBEXQW010000005.1:0-233367 GCF_040612775.1 Streptomyces sp. NPDC006339 | reverse complement strand
GCGCCGGAGACGGGGTCGGGGGTGCCGGCGACGAGGGGGGCGCCGGCGCGCTGGGCGATGTGGCGGGCGGCGACCTTGTCGCCGAGGTCGCGGATGGCCTGCGGCGGGGGGCCGATCCAGATCAGTCCGGCGTCCAGGACGGCCTGGGCGAAGTCGGCGTTCTCGGACAGGAAGCCGTAACCGGGGTGGACCGCGTCCGCCCCCGAATCCTTCGCCGCCTGCAGGACCTTGCCCATGTCCAGGTAGCTGGTGGCGGGAGTGTCACCGCCCAGGGCGAACGCCTCGTCGGCCGCGCGGACGTGCAGGGCGTCCCGGTCCGGATCGGCGTAGACGGCTACGCTCGCGATCCCGGCATCCCGGCAAGCACGGGCGACACGGACAGCGATTTCGCCACGGTTGGCGATGAGCACCTTGCGCACGATGGCTCCCTCCTTGAAACAAGCTGAGTTTAGGGACTGCCGACACGGCCTTTCGACCCGTCCCCAGTGGTGAGCTTGCCCACACGGAGCGTGATGCGAGGCTTGCTCGGGTCGTGAAATCCCTTGTCGCACCACGGTACGCAGGGATTCTTTACGGCACAGTAGCTCCGAGGTGTGGCGCAGGTCTCTGTTCGCGGGGCCAGTCGACAAACGGGTTTCTTTGTGGAGTCCCTACGAATGGCGCAATGATTCTTTGCCAGGGTGGCGGGCGGACGCCGGGTGACACGAACCCTTGTCCACGGGTTTACCGGCCAGTAGCCTTCGCGATGTCGTACGTACCGGAGGTAACAGCCGCACCCAGGGGGTGGCCGAGGTGGCCCGAAGACCGATAGCGCTCGTGACCGCGGTGGTGCTCTTCCTCGAAGCACCCGGCATCGTGGCGCTCAACGCGGTCATGGCCCGGTTCGTGAAGGGCCAGTCGATGTCCCTCGACGGGCTCGACCCCGACGTCATGTACACCGGCACCTGGGCCCTCGGCATCGGCTCCGGCGTCCTGCTGCTCCTGTGCGGTCTGGTCCCGCTGATCGCCGCGATACGCGACCGCCGCCCCGGCCGGCCGGGCCGCGCCCTCCTCATCGGCTGCGCGGTCGTCCACGGCGTCCTCGGCGCGGTGGCGGTCGGGCTGCTCGGCTGGGCGGCGTTCGTGTTCCTGATGCTGGTGGTCGGACTCATCGTCCTCACCCTCGTGGCGTACGGGGAGACCGAGCCCGCGCCCGAGCCGGGGGCCGGGCCCGGGCCGGAGACCGAGGCGGCGCCGGCTCCGGCGTGAACCCGGCTGTCCGGTCCGCTCAGGCCCAGAGGTCGGTGATGGAGACGCCGAGCTTGCCGAGCAGGGTGCGCAGCAGCGGCAGGGAGAGGCCGATGACGTTGCCCGGGTCGCCGTCGATGCCCTCGATGAAGGGCGCCGAGCGGCCGTCGAGGGTGAACGCGCCCGCCACGTGGAGCGGTTCGCCGCTGGCGACGTAGGCGGCGATCTCGGCGTCGGTGGGCTCGCCGAAGCGGACGACGGTGGAGGCGGTGGCCGACTCGTACCGCTTGGCCGCCGTGTCGTAGACGCAGTGACCCGTCTGGAGGATGCCGACCCTGCCGCGCATCGCCTTCCAGCGGGCGGTGGCCTCCTCGGCGTCGGCGGGCTTGCCGAGGGCCTGCCCGTCCAGCTCCAGGACCGAGTCGCAGCCGATGACGAGGGCGCCGAACACCTCGGGGCGGGCGGCGACATGGGCGGCCTTGGCCTCGGCGAGGGCGAGCGCCAGCTCGGCCGGGGTGGGGGCGTGCGTCTTGTCCTCGTCGACGCCGCTCACGATCACTTCCGGAGCGAGTCCGGCCTGCCGGAGCAGTCCGAGCCGGGCGGGGGAGGCGGAGGCGAGCACGAGACGTCGGCGATCAGCAGTCATGGGGGCAGCGTAGCGAGCCCGTCCGCGCTCCGCGGCGAGCCGGTGCACGCGGCCTCGGCGCACGTGCGGGCGGGCCGGCTCGGTACGCCCGCCCGGCGCCGTACGCCTCGGCTCGGTACGCCCGCCCGGCCCCGTGCGCCCCGGCTCGGTGCGCCCCGCCCGGCGCCGTGCGCCCCGGCGCCGTGCGCCCCGGCTCGGTGCGCCCCGCCCGCTCGGTCCGCTCCGTCTCGACACGCCCCCGCCCGCCGCGTCCCCGCTCGCCGTGCCGCCCACGTCGACCCCTCAGCGCGCGCCGACCACGAACATCAGCAGCACCATCGCCACGGCGAGCAGGACGCTCGCGCGCCGCAGCTTGGCCTGCATGTCGCGCAGTTCCTTCGGCGGCTCGTCATCGGGGTCGGACCAGAGCATGCTCTCGATCCTGCGGCCCGGAGGGCCGGGGCGCCTGAGTACGGGTACTCAAGCGTCCGGGCCGAAGGACTAGTCCTCCGGCCGGGCGAAGGCCCCGGCGGCCGCGGCGGCCAGGGCCGCCCTGACCGCCCGTTCGGCGTCGGCCTCGGTCAGCTCCTCGCGGGTGACCGCGAACCGGTAGTAGAGCGGCGCGGAGACGGCCCGCAGCAGTTCGAGGGCGTCCGTGCCGGCGGGGACCTCGCCCCGGGCCGCCGCCCGGGCCACCACCGGGGCCCACTCCTCCAGGCGGGTGCGGTAGAAGCCGCGCAGGGCGGTCGCGCACTCCTCGTCACAGGCCGCCGCCGCGATCACCGCGCGGAAGACGGCGCCCATCCGGGGGTCGGTGAGGGTGCGGTGCACGAGGGCGGCGTTGGCCCGCAGGTCGCCGGCGAGGCTGCCGGTGTCGGCGGCCGGCAGGGACTGCTCCGCCATGTCGTGCAGCAGGTCGGTGACCAGGCCGACCGGGGAGCCCCAGCGGCGGTAGACCGTGGTCTTGCCGACGCCCGCGCTCGCGGCGATCTGATCCATGTTCAGGGTGTGGAAGCCGGAGGCCGCGAGCGCGTCCTCGGTGGCGTCGAGGACGGCCCTGCGCACCTTCGCGGTACGGCCTCCGGGGCGCACGCTGCCCGGCGCGGACGGCCGGTCGGTCTCGCTCAAACGGGTCTCCTGTTCCATTAACGCTTCCGAGTCTGCTAGTGTCCCAGACATCTTAACGGAACTAGCTTCCCGTTAAGCCCTCCGTCACCTCTGCCCGCAAGGACTCACGCCATGAAGAAGCTCCTCGCCCCGCTGCTCGCCGCCGCCCTCGGCCTCACCCTGCTCTCCGGCACCCACGCCGGCGCCGAGGCCGGCCATCAGGCCGACACCCGGTCCGGGCCCGCCCCCACCGCCCGGTGGCACGCCGCCTGGGGCGCTTCCCCGCAGCTCCCCGCCACCGGCTTCACCCCCAACTGGTCCCAGGAGGGCTTCTCGCGCCAGACCCTCCGGCAGGTGGTCCGCCTCACCGAGGACGGCGACCGGGTACGGATCCGGCTCTCGAACGCGTACGGCACCTCACCCCTGGCCGTCACCGGTGCCACCGTCGCCCGCACCACCACCGGCGCGGCCGTCGAACCCGGCTCCGTGCGCCACCTCACCTTCGGCGGCAGCCGGTCCGCGTCCGTCCCCGCCCGCGGCGAACTGCGCAGCGACCCGGCCCGGCTCGCCCTCGGACGCCTGGAGACGGTGACGGTCACCCTCTACCTCGCCGGAACGACCGGACCCGCCACCTTCCACTCCCAGGCGTGGGCCGACAGCTTCCGCGCCGACGGCGACCACCGCGCCGACACCGACGGCCGCGCCTTCACCGCCCGCAGCCAGTCCTGGTACTACCTCAGCGGCGTCGAGGTCAGCGGCGGAACCCCGCCCGCGAAGGGCGGCGTGGTGCTCTTCGGCGACTCCATCACCGACAGCTTCGGCTCCACCCCGCACACCAACCGCCGCTACTCCGACGCGCTCGCCGAACGGATCGACCGGCCCGTCGTGAACGCCGGCATCGGCGGCAACCTCGTCCTCAACGACTCGGCCTGGTACGGCGAACGCTCCACCGCGCGCTTCCGCCGCGACGCCCTCGACCAGCCCGGCGTCTCCACGGTCGCCCTGCTCCAGGGCCTCAACGACATCGGCTACAGCGAGGCCGCCCTCAAGCCCGACCCGCACCCCACCTACAAGCCCTCGCCCGTCGTCACCTCGGCCGAACTCATCGCCGCCTACCGTCAGTTGATCGACGCGGCGCACGCCCGCGGGATACGGGTCGTCGGCTCGACGCTGCTGCCCTTCAAGGACACCAGCCACTGGGGCCCCACCGCCGAGCGGACCAGCGCCGAGGTCAACCACTGGATCCGGACCTCGGGCGAATTCGACGCGGTCGTCGACTTCGCGCGGCTCCTCGCCGACCCGCGGGACGCGAAGGCGCTGAACCCGGCGTACGCGTACGCGGACCGGCTGCACCCGAACGACGCCGGCTACCGGCTGATGGCCGAGGCGGTCGCCCCCCTCGTCTGACCGTCTGCCGTAGCCCCACCCCGTACGCGCGAAGGCCGGACCTCCCGCACAAGAGGTCCGGCCTTCCGCCGCCTGCCTACGTACGCGCGCGCGTGCCGCTCACGCCGGCCAGTAGGACCGCGCCCAGGAGCGCGGCCCCGGCCGGTGCCGTACCTCGCGGGCGATGCGCGCCGGGTCCGACCAGCCCTCCGGGACCGCCGGGCCGCCGCTCTCGGCGGCGGCCGCCGCCGTGGCCGCGGCCCGGGCCTGGACCACCGCCAGTGCGGCGGCCAGCTCCTCCGGCGTCGGGTTTCCTCGTACGACCTTGATCATCTGCTGGTCCTCCCGGACGGCTAGAGCGGGATGTTGCCGTGCTTCTTCGGAGGCAGGGATTCCCGCTTCGTCCGCAACTGACGCAGCGCCTTGACGATCTGCGGGCGGGTGTCGGACGGCAGGATCACCCCGTCGATGTATCCGCGCTCGGCCGCGATGTACGGGTTGAGGAGGGTGTCCTCGTACTCCTGGATCAGCCGGGCGCGCACCGCCTCGACATCCTCGCCGCTCGCCTCCGCCTCGGCGATCGTCCGCCGGTGCAGGATGTTGACCGCGCCCTGCGCGCCCATGACGGCGATCTGGGCGGTGGGCCAGGCCAGGTTGAGGTCGGCGCCCAGGTGCTTGGAGCCCATGACGTCGTAGGCGCCGCCGAACGCCTTGCGGGTGATGACGGTGATCAGCGGGACGGTCGCCTCGGCGTACGCGTAGATCAGCTTCGCGCCGCGCCGGATGATGCCGCCGTACTCCTGGTCCACGCCCGGCAGGAAGCCGGGGACGTCGACGAAGGTGATGACCGGGATGTTGAAGGCGTCGCAGGTGCGGACGAAACGCGCCGCCTTCTCGCTCGCGTCGATGTCCAGGCAGCCCGCGAACTGCATCGGCTGGTTGGCCACCACACCGACCGGGAAGCCCTCGACGCGGCCGAAGCCGGTCAGGATGTTCGGCGCGAACAGGGCCTGCGTCTCCAGGAACTCGCCGTCGTCGAGGACGTGCTCGATCACGGAGTGCATGTCGTACGGCTGGTTCGCCGAGTCCGGGATGAGGACGTCCAGCTCGCGGTCCTCGTCCGTCGTCTCCGTGTCGGCCTGCTCCGGGAAGGCCGGCGGCTCGGACAGGTTGTTCGACGGAAGGTAGGACAGAAGGGACTTGACGTACTCGATCGCGTCCTTCTCGTCGCCCGCCATGTGGTGCGCCACGCCCGACGTGGTGTTGTGGGTGCGGGCGCCGCCCAGCTCCTCGAAGCCGACGTCCTCGCCCGTCACGGTCTTGATGACGTCCGGACCCGTGATGAACATGTGCGAGGTCTGGTCCACCATCACCGTGAAGTCGGTGATCGCGGGCGAGTAGACCGCGCCGCCCGCGCAGGGGCCGACGACCAGCGAGATCTGCGGGATCACACCGGAGGCGTGCGTGTTGCGGCGGAAGATCTCGCCGTACGCGCCGAGGGCCATGACGCCCTCCTGGATGCGGGCGCCGCCGGAGTCGTTGATGCCGATCACCGGGCAGCCCGTCTTCAGGGCGAAGTCCATGACCTTGACGATCTTCTGGCCGTAGACCTCGCCGAGGGCGCCGCCGAAGACCGTGAAGTCCTGCGAGAAGACGGCGACCGGGCGGCCGTCGACGGTGCCGTAGCCGGTCACCACGCCGTCGCCGTACGGACGGTTGTTCTCCAGACCGAAGTTCGACGACCGGTGCCGGGCCAGCTCGTCCAGCTCAACGAACGAACCTTCGTCGAGCAGCAGTGCGATCCGCTCGCGCGCGGTCAGCTTGCCCTTCGCGTGCTGCTTCTCCACCGCGCGCTCGGAACCGGCGTGCGTGGCCTCGCCGATCCGGCGCTGCAGATCCGCGATCTTGCCCGCGGTCGTGTGAATGTCGATCTCGTTGTGCTCTGCCGGCTCGGACATCGGGATGCGGCTCCCTGCCTGGTCACGGGGGGTTCGATGACTTCGAATGGACTACTGCTGGGCTACTGACCCGTAGCGTATCGGCGTCGATACGGTTCGGCAGTGCGGCGTTTGCCACACCTACGCTGGCTTGCATGACGTCCTCCCAAGACTCCGCGGGACGCTGGTCCGACCTCGACCGCCCCCCGCTGAACGCACCCTCCCTGCGCCGCGCACTCGTGCTGCCCGACGCGCTGTGGACCTCCTTCGACGTGGTCGAGTCCACCGGCTCCACCAACTCCGATCTCGCCGCCCGCGCCGACGAACTCCCCGAGGGCGCGGTGCTCGTCGCCGAGGAGCAGACCGCCGGGCGCGGCCGCCTCGACCGCACCTGGAGCGCCCCCGCCCGCTCCGGCCTCTTCCTCTCTGTCCTCCTCAAGCCCGCCGTGCCCACGCACCACTGGGGCTGGCTGCCGCTGCTCACCGGCGTGGCCGCCGCGAGCGGCCTCGCCAAGGCCGCCGGCACCGACCTCTCCCTCAAGTGGCCCAACGACCTCCTGGTGAAGGTGGCGGGCGAGGAGCGCAAGGCCGGCGGCATCCTCGCCGAGCGGGCCGGCCGGGACGGCGTCGTCATCGGCCTTGGCATCAACGTCACCCTCCGCGAGGACGAGCTCCCCGTCCCCGCCGCCGGCTCCCTCCTCCTCGCCGACGCCGTCTCCACCGACCGCGACACCCTGCTGCGGGCGATCCTGCGCTCCCTGGAGCAGTGGTACGGCGACTGGGTGCGGGCCGGCGGCGACCCGGCCGCGTCCGGGCTCCAGGACGCCTACGCGGCCGGCTGCGCCACCCTCGGCCGGCGGATCCGCGCCGACCTTCCGGGCGAGCGGATGCTGGAGGGCGAGGCCGTCGGCGTCGACGACGACGGACGCCTCGTCGTCGCCACCGAGGGCGGCGGCACCGAGGCCGTCGCGGCCGGCGACGTCGTCCATCTGCGCGCGGCCGGCTGAACCGGGCCGCCGCGCCCTCGCACCCACCGCTGACGCCCGACGTCACCCGTCCGGACCGGCCGGTTCCCGACCGGTCGGGACGGGTCGGCACCGGTTCGGGCGTGAGCCAGCACACACCTGTCGTATCGTGGAGCGCGATTCGTGGAGAGCGATCCGTGAAGACCGGGGAAGCACCCTCCACGCGACAGATCGGCAGGACAGTGGGCAGGGAACGGGCAGGAGGCGGCCGGTGACCGTCGACGACGCGAACAACGGCGGCGGGACCGATCCAGCCGAACAAGCCGGACCTGCCGAGCAAGCCGGGTCCGCCGAGCAAGGCGGACCTGCCGACGCCGCCGAGCCCCCGACGTATCCCACGCCCCACCATGTCGTCGACCACACGGTCGAACCGACCGACGACCCCCTCGCGATCCGCCTCGAACAGCTCATCCTCGGCGCCGACCGCCGCTACACGCCCTTCCAGGCCGCCCGCACCGCCGGTGTCTCCATGGAGCTCGCCTCCCGTTTCTGGCGCGCCATGGGCTTCGCCGACATCGGCCAGGCCAAGGCCCTGACCGAGGCCGACGTGCTCGCGCTGCGCCGCCTGGCCGGTCTGGTCGAGGCCGGGCTGCTCAGCGAGCCGATGGCGGTGCAGGTCGCCCGCTCCACCGGGCAGACCACCGCCCGGCTCGCCGAATGGCAGATCGACTCCTTCCTGGAGGGCCTCACCGAGCCGCCCGAGCCCGGCATGACCCGCACCGAGGTCACGTACCCCCTCGTCGAGCTGCTCCTGCCCGAGCTGGAGGAGTTCCTGATCTACGTGTGGCGCCGCCAGCTCGCCGCCGCCACCGGCCGGGTCGTGCAGGCCGCCGACGACGAGGAGATGGTCGACCGGCGGCTCGCGGTCGGCTTCGCGGACCTCGTCGGCTTCACCCGGCTCACCCGGCGCCTGGAGGAGGAGGAGCTCGGCGAGCTCGTCGAGGCGTTCGAGACCACCTGCGCCGACCTGGTCGCCGCGCACGGCGGCCGGCTCATCAAGACCCTCGGCGACGAGGTGCTGTACGCCGCCGACGACGCCGGCACGGCGGCCGAGATCGCGCTCCGGCTGATCGAGACGCTCAGCCACGACGAGACCATGCCCGCGCTGCGCGTCGGCATCGCCTTCGGCACCGTCACGACCCGCATGGGCGACGTCTTCGGCACCACGGTCAACCTCGCCAGCCGGCTCACCTCGATAGCCCCCAAGGACGCCGTCCTCGTCGACAGCGCCCTCGCCGAGGAGCTCACCAGGACCGGCGAGGCGCCCGTCTCCGAGACACAGGCCGCGGAGGAGGCCGCCCGCGCCGAGAAGGAGGGCGGGCAGGCTCCGGCGTACCGCTTCGCGCTCCAGCCGATGTGGCAGCGGCCGGTGCGTGGACTGGGTGTGGTCGAGCCCTGGCTGCTGAGCCGCCGTCCCACCTAAGATCTCCGGTGAACAGCCGTTAACAGGCGTTAACCGGGAGGGTGTGCGGTCATGTCGGAGCAGTCCGAGCAGCGTTTTGGTGAGTTCGTGGTGGTCCGCAAGGAGGAGTTCGTCGCCGAGCTGGTCCTCGACCGGCCCAAGGCGATGAACGCCGTCTCCTCGGAGATGGCCCGCTCCCTCGGGGCCGCCTGCGACGCGCTCGCCGCCGACCCCTCGGTCCGCGTCACCGTGCTGACCTCGTCCAACGACCGGGCCTTCTGCGTCGGCGCCGACCTCAAGGAGCGCAATTCCTTCAGCGACGCCGAGCTGGTCCGGCAGCGGCCGGTCGCCCGCGCCGCCTACACCGGCGTCCTGGAGCTGCCCATGCCGACCCTCGCCGCCGTGCACGGCTTCGCCCTCGGCGGCGGCTTCGAGCTGGCGCTCGCCTGCGACGTGATCGTGGCCGACGCGACGGCCGTGGTCGGTCTGCCCGAGGTGTCCGTGGGCGTCATCCCCGGCGGCGGCGGTACGCAGTTGCTGCCGCGCCGGGTGGGTGCGGCCCGTGCCGCCGAGCTGGTCTTCACGGCGCGCCGGGTGGAGGCCGCGGAGGCCCGCGAGCTGGGCCTGATCGACATCCTGGAGGAGGACGCCCGTACGGCGGCGCTTGAGCTGGCCGGCCGGATCGCGGCCAACTCGCCGGTGGGCCTGCGCGCCGCCAAGAAGGCCATGCGGCTCGGCCAGGGTCTGGACCTGCGGGCGGGCCTGGAGGTCGAGGACGCGGCGTGGCGCTCGGTGGCCTTCTCGGGCGACCGGGCGGAGGGCGTGGCGGCCTTCAACGAGAAGCGGAAGCCGCAGTGGCCGGGCGAGTGAGCGCGGTCCAGTTGTTCCCGTTTTGCACCAAATGTCACTTTGTGTGACGTCTCGAAGGGGAAAATGGATCAAACCTCCCTAAGCTGGAGGAATGGGTGAGGACGTTCGGCTGCGGGCCGTCGTGGCGCTGGCGCAGGCGATGGCGGCGGCGCACACACCGCGCGAGTTCTGGCGGGCCGCCGCGCTCGGCGCCTGCGAGGCGCTCGGCGGCGGTTTCGCGGCGCTGTCCGTCTGGGAGCGGGACCACGGCCGGCTGAAGGTCCTGGTCAACGCGGGTGCGCGGGCGGTGGGGGAGGAGGAGTTCCCGGACGCCGAGACCTACCCCGTGCACCAGTTCCCGGAGATCACCGAGTTCCTGCACGAGCAGTGGGCGGGCGGCGGCGAGCCGGACGCGTGGGTGGAGACCGTCGACGACCCGGTGCCGACCGCCCGGGTCGCCGGTCTGCGGCGGCGCGGGCGCGGCTGCTGTGTGGTCGCGCCGGTCGTGCTGCACGGGCGCGCCTGGGGCGAGCTGTACGTGGCGCGGCCGGCCGGGGCGGTCGCCTTCGACCGGGACGACGCGGACTTCGCGACCGTCCTCGCCGCCGTCGTCGCCGCGGGGATCGCCCAGGCCGAGCGCCTGGAGGAGGTCCGCAAGCTGGCCTTCACCGACCCGCTGACGGGGCTCGCCAACCGCAGGGCCGTGGACACCCGGCTCGACCAGGCGATCGAGCGCTACCGCGCCGACGGCTCTGTGGTGAGCCTGGTGGTCTGTGACCTGAACGGCCTCAAGCGGGTCAACGACACCCACGGCCACGCGGTCGGCGACCGTCTGCTGGAACGGTTCGGCTCCGTTCTGTCACGATGCGGCGCGATGCTGCCGGGGGCTCTTGCGGCCCGGCTCGGGGGTGACGAGTTCTGCCTCCTGACGGTCGGCCCGACGGCGGATGAGGTGGTGGCGGTCGCCGAGGAGCTGTGCGTACGGGCGGCGGAGCTGGAGCTGGGGGAGGGCGTGGCCTGCGGGGTGGCGTCCACGGGTGACCCGATCGGCCCCCTGAAGTCCGCCCGGCGCCTGTTCCGCCTCGCCGACGCCGCCCAGTACCAGGCCAAGGCGGCCCGCTCCGCCAAGCCCGTGGTGGCCGGCCGCGACGGCACGGTCATCCGCCTCGCCGACGCCCCGCCCGGAGCCCGCGACCGCCGCCGCTTCCGGGACGCGCCGCCGGTGTAGGGCGCGCTGTACGGGACCTCGTGCGGCTGTACGGGGTCCTCGTGCGGGTCCTCGTACGGGGACGTCGTACGGGGGCCTCGTGCGCTGCCCGCCCCGGCCACGCGGCCCTGCTCCGGCCCTGCCCCCGGCCCCGTGGCGGGCCTCATGGCGCACGCCTCCGCGCCGTACTCCCTCGTGCGCCGGGCGGCCGGCGGGGAGGCGCCGGGGTGACGCGGGAGCGGCGCCGGCCGGTGCTGCGCGGCGGTATCCGGCCAGGACCGGGGCGGGCGAGGCGGAACGTTCAGCCGGGTGGGAGGGCGAACCGGGGGACCGCTTCCCGGGCGGCCGGACCGGTCGTATCCGGACAGCGGCTGTCGCCGTGCCCGGACGGTGCGCCGGGGGCGCGTGCCTCCGCCGCGGCGGCCATGGGCAGGGGTTTCGCCCGGCGCCGGGGCGGCGGACGGGCCGCGGGGCGCTTCCGGAGTACGGGTGCGTGCGCCTTTTTCGGCCCGACGGGCCCCTCCTAGCATCCGGGACACCGGGACCCCGCTGCCGCGGGGTCGGTGACGGTTGATCAGGGGGGTTCATGAAGAAAAGAATCAGGCGCTCCCTCGCCTTCCTGGGAGCGCTGGTCCTGCTGCCCGCCCTGGCGGTCTCCGCCCACGCGGAGCCGCCCGAGCCCGAACCGCTGTCCGCCGACCGCGTCGCGGCCCTGTCCCCGGAGCGGCAGGCCGAGATCCTCGGACCGCTGAGGCTGGCGGCCGACGCCGCCGCCCAGGCCGGGCAGGGCCCCATGGCCGACGTCTACACCCAGGTCGCGATGGCCTCCGACTACCGCTCCGTCCACGTCCATCTGACCGACCCCCGCCAGGGCGCGCGTTTCCTGGCGGCCGCGCACCGGGCCGTACCGGAGGCGGACACCCGCCTGATCCGCATCCTCCCGGCCAAGAAGTCCCGTAAGGAGCTCAGGGCGGAGATCACGGCCCTCACCTCCCGTGCGGACCTGCCCTTCACCGTCTCCCTGGCCGGTGCCTCGCCGGACGGCGGCACCATCGAGCTCGGGGTCGACAAGCCGGGCGCGGCCCGGGAGTGGCTCGCCTCCCCGGCCGTGACCCGCCAGCGCGCGGCCGCCGGGGCCACACCCGTACGCGTACGGCAGGCGCCGCCCTCGGCTCCGCTGAGCCGGTGGAACGACACGGCACCCTTCTACGCGGGAGCGGCGCTCGGCCCGGCCAACGGCGACCGCTCGTGGTGCACCAGCGGGATCCCCGCCGTCAGCACCTGGGACGGCCGCCAGTGGCTGGTCACGGCCGGGCACTGCTACAACGTCAACGACAACGTCTGGGCGGCCGGCGGCAACTACATCGGCCAGGTGAAGTACAAGAAGCCGGAGATCGACTCGGCCTTCATCGAGACCCGGACCTACCGCGCCACCTGGGACGGCGTCGACGCGGCGGGATACAGCCGCTATCTGAACGGCGTCCGCAACGTCGCCGTCGGCGACTTCACCTGTCAGTTGGGCTACAACTCCAAGGTGGTCTGCAACATCCGCACGGTGTACGCGGGCAACGCGAGCTGGAACGTCAACGGGACGACCGTGTGGGGAAGTTACGGCGTCCCGCACCACGGCGGCATCGTCGGCCGCGGCGGTGACAGCGGCGGCCCCGTGATCTTCATCAACGATCCCGACTCGCGCCAGCTCAACGGCATCGTGAGCGTCGGCTACGGCTGCAACGCCGCGAAGGAGTGCAGCACGGGCCTCGGCTGGGTCGACGTCTGGTCCGTCTTCAACGGATTCGCGATCAAGCTGAACCCGTCCTGAGGGGCGGCGGCCCGGCCGGGAGGGGTGCGGGGGGCGGGGGTGCGGGGCGCGGAGCGCACCGGGCGCAGAGCGTCTCGTCCCCGACCGGCCGGAACAGGGTCGCCTGAAGGTGCTCGCCCTCGCACTCCCGGACCCCGTCCAGCCGCGCCGAAAGACGCGGCCCGGTACGGGGCCCGGGAGTGACGGCTTCCGGGGGCGCGGGCGGCGGGACCTCCCGCAGCAGATACCGCACGAGCCCGCCGGGCCGGTGCACGGGCGTGCCGCCCCCGGGCAGGCCGCGCAGCAGGTGGGCGTGGATGTCGGCCGCGCTGTGCCCGGCGGCCAGCCAGCGGGCGGCGAGCCCGGCCAGCTCGTCCCGCATGCCGGCCGGGATGTACCGGAGGGCGGGCGAGAGGAGGGGCAGCGCGGCGACGAGCGCGCGTGCCTCTTCGGGAGCGGCGGGCGGGGGCGGCGCGGGCGGCGCGGGCGGCGCCGCCCCGACCTCGACGTCCGGGCCGGGTGGACGGTCGGAGGTGTCTTCGACACGGTCTTTCTTCGGATGACCGCCGGTCGACGGGGTGGTCGGCCCACCGACGGCCGGAATCCCGGCACCCGGTACGGGCACCCGCCCCAGCAGCTTCGCCGCCTCCGCCGCGCTCAACGGCCGGTTCGACACGAGCTGTTCGGTCACCCACCGCCCACCCGGCCCCTGCACGCGCCGCTCGTGCACGAACCCCTCCTCCTTCAACTGCCGCTTCGCCCTGGCGAACGCGCATGCCCCGATCCGGGCACGTTCGGCCGTCCGGGACAGCGACTCGGCCGCACCAGGCGGCAGGGACAACTGCCAGGTCAGAAGCCGTACGGCATCGGAGCCGAGGCGTGGATGCCGGATGATCTCGTGGGAGAACGGGGTGAAGCCGCGCGAGGGCGCGATAATGTGCCGGTACATCATCGGTGGAGGGGTCTCGATTCCACTGGTGGTGAAGGCCCTCGCCGATGGCTGCAACCATCGCGGGGGCCGTTTTGCGTGAACGGTACCGCACGCAGAGTGTCACTCCGGACGCGTTGAGTGAATATGCCAGAACTTGAAGGCTCCTGATCACCAGGGGTGGGTGTCGCCCCTCCGGCGGCCCGTGGAACTTTGCCCTCCAGGCGTCTCCCCAGGCGACTAGTGACATGTCGCTCTTCAGTCCGTAGGCTGCTGAATATGGATATGCAGACTGTCGTCCTTGGGACGTCCGGCACCACCCCGCAGGACGTCATCGACGTCGCCCGCCACGGCGCCCGCGTCGAGCTGTCATCCGAGGCCGTCCAGGCGCTCGCCGCCGCGCGTGCCACCGTGGACGCGCTCGCGGCCAAGCCCGAGCCGGTCTACGGCGTCTCCACCGGCTTCGGCGCGCTCGCCACCCGGCACATCGGCCATGAGCTGCGCACCCAGCTCCAGCGCAACATCGTCCGCTCGCACGCCGCCGGCATGGGCCCGCGCGTCGAGCGGGAGGTCGTGCGCGCGCTGATGTTCCTGCGGCTCAAGACCGTCGCCTCCGGCCACACCGGCGTCCGTCCCGAGGTCGCCCAGACCATGGCCGACCTCCTCAACGCCGGGATCACCCCCGTCGTCCACGAGTACGGCTCGCTCGGCTGCTCCGGCGACCTCGCCCCGCTCTCCCACTGCGCCCTCGCGCTCATGGGCGAGGGCGACGCCGAAGGCCCCGACGGCGTGGTCAAGCCGGCCGGCGAGCTGCTCGCCGCCGCCGGCATCGAGCCCGTCGAGCTCCGGGAGAAGGAGGGCCTCGCCCTCCTCAACGGCACCGACGGCATGCTCGGCATGCTGATCATGGCGCTCGCCGACCTCGACACCCTCTACAAGTCGGCCGACATCACCGCCGCCCTCTCCCTCGAAGCCCTCCTCGGCACCGAGAAGGTCCTCGAGCCCGAGCTGCACGCCATCCGCCCGCACCCGGGCCAGGCCGCCTCCGCTGCCAACATGCTGGCCGTGCTCAAGGGCTCCGAGCTCACCGGCCACTACCAGAGCGGCGAGGCCCCCCGCGTCCAGGACGCCTACTCCGTGCGCTGCGCCCCCCAGGTCGCCGGCGCCGGCCGCGACACCATGGCCCACGCCCGGCTCGTCGCCGAGCGCGAGCTCGCCGCCGCCGTCGACAACCCCGTCGTCCTCGCGGACGGCCAGGTCCGCTCCAACGGCAACTTCCACGGCGCCCCCGTCGCGTACGTCCTCGACTTCCTCGCGATCGCCGCCGCCGACCTCGGCTCCATCGCCGAGCGCCGCACCGACCGGCTGCTCGACAAGAACCGCTCGCACGGCCTGCCGCCGTTCCTCGCCGACGACGCCGGTGTCGACTCCGGTCTGATGATCGCCCAGTACACGCAGGCCGCCCTGGTCAGCGAGATGAAGCGGCTCGCCGTCCCGGCCTCCGCCGACTCCATCCCGTCCTCGGCGATGCAGGAGGACCACGTCTCCATGGGCTGGTCCGCCGCCCGCAAGCTGCGCACCGCGGTCGCCAACCTCAACCGGATCATCGCCGTCGAGCTCTACGCCGCCACCCGCGCCATCGAGCTCCGCCACGGCCTCGCCCCCGCGCCCGCCTCCGCCGCCGCCATCGCGGCGCTGCGCGCGGCCGGCGTCGAGGGCCCGGGCCCGGACCGCTTCCTCGCCCCCGACCTGGCCGCCACCGACGCCTTCGTGCGCGAGGGCCGGCTGGTCGCCGCGGTCGAGCCGGTCACCGGACCGCTCGCCTAGCGGACGTACGAGCCGGTACGGAAAGGGCCGCCCCCGAGCACCCGGGGGCGGCCCTTCGCCATGCTCAGGAGGCCCGGCCGCTCTGGCGCATCGCCAGCGTCACGAAGCCCGCGCCCACGGCCAGGAAGGTCGCGCCGCCCAGCAGATACGGCGTGGTGTCGATGCCACCGGTCTCCGCGAGCCGCGGCTCGCCGCCGTGGACCTCGGCGCCGGCCGAGGACGCGCCGACCTGCGCGTGCTGTTCGCCGGTGGCGTTCGCGGAAGGCACGAACCAGAGCGCGCAGAGCAGTGTCCCCGCGGCGGTGGCGGTGAGCAACGGGCGTCGGGCGGCGGACACGTCTTTTCGATCCCCCTTGCGGAAACCGCGAATTGGTAGGTGCGCCGATGCTAATGAACTCAGCGGGTCGCGGGAAAGCCGAGGCCCCCGCGCGCTCTACGCTCCGCCCATGAGCACTTCCGAGACATCACGCTATGTACGGCTTCGGGTCGATCTAGTCCTGGAGGTCGACGGCCCCGCCGAACTCACCGAGGCCGCCGCGGGCCGCATCGACGCCGACGAGTTCATGCCGGAGGAGGAGCGGGTGCACGCCCGCGCCGCCGTCGCGGAGGACAGCGCGGAGGCCCTCGCCTACCTCGTCGAGCCCTTCGACCTGGTCGGAACCGTCCCCGGAGTCGAGATGGTGCAAGCCTCCTGGAGCAGCGAGGAGATCGACTACGACCCCGATGCGATGGAGTGGGACCCCGACGACGAAGATGGTGTGCGGGAAGACGACGAAGACGACCGCACCTGACGACCGCCCCTGCCCTCCGGGCCCCGGGACGACGTCGTCCCGGGGCCCGTTCCCGTGACGGGACGACGGCGGGAACCGAACGCTCCGCCGGTGCGTGTCGCACAGTGGTGTTCCCCACAAACCCCCCGGTTACGGAACCGGGCGGGTTGTCATGGGTGTTTCAGTGGGAAGTGGCAGGTAATCGGCGACGATGGAGAAGCGTGTGATGACGTACGGCAAGCGCCGCAAGAGCCTGACGGCGGCCGCCGCGGTGCTCGGTGGCGTGCTGGTGCTCTCGGCGTGCAGCGACAGCGACAAGGGCGGCAGCGCCGCCGACGCCTCGCAGAGCGCCCAGTCACAGGCTCAGGTCGACGAGGCCGCCGCGCAGAAGACCTCGAAGGCGCAGATCACCATCTCGCCGAAGAACGGTGCCCAGAACGTCTCGATCAACGACGGCGCCAAGGTCACCGTCACCGACGGCAAGCTCACGGAGGTCACCATGACCTCCGCCGAGGGCGACACCGTCAAGGGCGAGATAGCCGCGGACGGTCTGAGCTGGCAGCCCAGCGGTCAGCTCAAGCGGGGCGTCGTCTACAAGATCGCGGCGACGGCCACGGACGCCGACGGGCTGGAGGCGCACGAGAACTCCTCCTTCACCACGGTCTCCAAGGCCAACAGCTTCATCGCCAACTTCACGCCGGAGGCCGGCTCCACGGTCGGCGTCGGCATGCCGGTCTCGATCAACTTCAACAAGTCGATCAAGGACAAGAAGGCCGTCCAGAGCGGCATCAGCGTGAGCTCCAGCTCCGGCCAGGAGGTCGTCGGCCACTGGTTCAACTCCACGCGGCTCGACTTCCGCCCGGAGAAGTACTGGGCCGAGGGCTCGACCGTCACCATGAAGCTGCAGCTCGACGGTGTCGAGGGCGCCGACGGCGTCTACGGCGTCCAGGAGAAGACCGTCACCTTCAAGATCGGCCGTAACCAGGTCTCCACGGTCGACGTGGCCACGAAGATGATGACGGTCAAGCAGGACGGCCGCACGATCAAGACCATCCCGATCTCGGCGGGCTCCCCGGAGAACACCACCTACAACGGTCAGATGGTGATCTCCGAGAAGTTCAAGGAGACCCGGATGAACGGTGCCACCGTCGGCTTCACCGACGCCGACGGCAAGGGCGAGTACGACATCAAGGACGTGCCGCACGCCATGCGCCTGTCCACCTCCGGCACCTTCATCCACGGCAACTACTGGGGCGCGCGCTCGATCTTCGGCAACGTCAACACCAGCCACGGCTGTGTGGGCCTCGCCGACGTCAAGGGCGCGGGCGACCCGAACCAGCAGGCCGCCTGGTTCTACAACAACTCGCTCATCGGCGACGTCGTCATCGTCAAGAACTCCAAGGACAAGACGATCGCGCCCGACAACGGTCTCAACGGCTGGAACATGAGCTGGTCGGAGTGGAAGGCCGGCTCGGCGGTCTGATCCCTGCCGTACCGGTGAAGTGAAGCGGCCCCCCTCGTCCACGACGAGGGGGGCCGCTTCGTTCAGGGCCGCGTGTCCGCGTTCGGGTCCGGCTCCGCCTCCACCGGATCGTCCACGCCCCACTGCGCCAGCAGCCGCAGCGCGTCCGCCGACGGCGAGCCGGGCTCCGCGTGGTAGGTCACCAGCATCAGGTCGGGATCGTCGCCGGACACCTTCAACGACTCGTACGACAGCGTCATCTCGCCCACCAGCGGATGCCGCAGCCGCTTCGTCCCGTGCCCCTTGTCCGTCACCGTGTGCGCCGCCCACAGCGAGCGGAACTCCTCGCTCCTGACCGACAGCTCGCCGACCAGCGTCATCAGCTCCGGGTCGTCCGGGTGCAGCCCGGCGTACAGCCGCAGCACGCTCACGACCTCGACCGCCTTGCACTCCCAGTCGACGTACAGATCACGCGCGTTGGCGTCCAGGAAGATCATCCGGGCCATGTTCCGCTCACCGGGGTCCCACGCGGCGAAGTCCCCGAACAGCGCCCGCGCCATCCGGTTCCAGGCCAGGATGTCGAGCCGCCGCCCCAGGACGAAGGCCGGCACCCCCTCCATCGCGTCCAGCAACTGCGCCAGACCCGGCCGCACCTGCTGCGGGCGCGAGCTCCCCGCCCGCTGCCGCTTCTTCACGGTCGGCTTCGCCAGATGGGTCAGGTGCGCCCGCTCGGTGTCACTGAGCCGCAGCGCCCGCGCGATCGAGTCCAGCACCTCCATGGACACGTTCCGGCCGTTGCCCTGTTCGAGCCGCGTGTAGTACGCCACCGACACCCCGGCCAACTGCGCCAGCTCCTCGCGGCGCAGGCCGGGCACCCGGCGGTGCCGCCCGAACTCGGGCAGGCCGACGTCCTGGGGTTTCAGGCGTGCCCGCCGGGAGCGGAGGAATTCGCTGAGTTCGGCACTGAGGTCCATGCCTCCCCAGTATTCCCGGTGACGGCCGGAACCGTGCGTACGTTCCTGACCCTGCCAGTGGTAGGCACGCCGGTCGTAGGCAGAACAGTGGTCTGGGTGTGGCCGGAAACCCACGGCAGGCTTGCCCCATGACCACGAACGTCTCCGCCATCGCAGCACCCGCCGCCAACGCCCCGCTGGAGCGCACCACCGTGCCGCGCCGGGCCGTCGGCGAGCACGACGTCCTCATCGAGATCAAGTACGCCGGCATCTGCCACTCCGACATCCACCAGGCCCGCAACGGCTGGGGCGAGGGCATCTTCCCGATGGTTCCCGGCCACGAGATCGCCGGCATCGTCACCGAGGTCGGCTCCGGCGTCACCCGGCACAAGGTCGGCGACCGCGTCGGCGTCGGCTGCTTCGTCGACTCCTGCCGCACCTGCGCGTACTGCGAGCAGGGCCTGGAGCAGTACTGCGTGAACGGCATGACCGGCACGTACAACGCCCTCGACAAGAACGGCGAGCCGACCTACGGCGGCTACTCCACCCACATCGTCGTCGACGAGAACTACACCCTGCGCATCCCCGAGGGCATCTCGCTCGACGTTGCCGCCCCGCTGCTGTGTGCCGGCATCACCCTCTACTCGCCGCTCGCCCACTGGCAGGCCGGCCCCGGCAAGAAGGTCGCCATCGTCGGTCTCGGCGGCCTCGGCCACATGGGCGTCAAGATCGCCCACGCGCTCGGCGCCGAGGTGACCGTGCTCAGCCAGTCGCTGAAGAAGCAGGAGGACGGCCTCCGGCTCGGCGCCGACCACTTCTACGCCACCAGCGACCCGGCGACCTTCACCGAGCTCGCCGGCACCTTCGACCTGGTGATCTCCACGGTCTCCGCGCCGCTGGACTTCGACGCCTACCTGAGCCTGGTCAAGACCGACGGCGCCCTGGTCAACGTCGGCGCCCCCGAGGAGCCGGTCAAGGTCGGCCTCTTCTCCCTCATCGGCGGCCGCAAGACGCTGGCCGGCTCGATGATCGGCGGCATCGCCGAGACCCAGGAGATGCTGGACTTCTGCGCCACGCACGGGCTGGGCGCGGAGATCGAGCTGATCACGGCGGACCAGGTCAACGAGGCGTACGAGCGGGTCCTCGCCTCCGACGTGCGCTACCGCTTCGTGATCGACGCGTCGACGATCTGACCGGCGCTGGGCCCCAGCGGGCCGGGGCATGACCTGCGGGGTAATCGACCCCGTACGGCATGCCCCGGCATGCTCTCCCCATGACCGCATACGCGATAGCCAACCTGCAGCCGAGCGCCACCCCCCACGAGGAGGTCCTCGACTACATCGAGCGCATCCAGGCCACCCTCGACCCCTTCGGCGGCCGCTTCCTCGTCCACGGCGCCCCCCGCCGCGAGACCCTGGAGGGCGAGTGGCCCGGCGCCCTCGTCATGATCGCCTTCCCGACGTACGAGGCCGCCCGCGCCTGGTACGACTCCGAGCCCTACCAGGCCCTCATCCCCCTGCGCACCCGCCACATCCCCGGCGACATCCTGCTCGTCGACGGCGTCCCCGAGGACTACGACCCGGCCACGACGGCGGCGGCGATGCGCGCGGCGGCGTCGGCCGAGTAGGGGCGGAGTCCGGATGACCGACGCCTACTCCGCCTTCGCCACCCCGATCGGGCACGAGACGCCCGTGCCGCCGATGCCGCAGTAGCCCGCCGGGTTCTTGTCCAGGTACTGCTGGTGGTAGCCCTCGGCCGGGTAGAAGCGGCGGCCCTCGGCGGGGAGGATCTCGGTGGTGATCGCGCCGTAGCCGGAGCCGGTCAGGACCTTCTGGTAGGCGTCACGGGAGGCCGCGGCGGCCTCGGCCTGCTCGGGGGAGTGGGTGTAGACGGCGGAGCGGTACTGGGTGCCGACGTCGTTGCCCTGGCGGAAGCCCTGGGTCGGGTCGTGGGACTCCCAGAAGAGCTTCAGCAGGCGCTCGTACGACACCTTCGCCGGGTCGAAGACCACGCGGACGACCTCGGTGTGGCCCGTGAGGCCCGAGCAGACCTCCTCGTACACCGGGTGCGGCGTGTAGCCGCCCTGGTAGCCGACGAGGGTCGTGAAGACGCCCTCGGTCTGCCAGAACTTGCGCTCGGCGCCCCAGAAGCAGCCCAGCGCGAAGTCCGCGACCTCCAGGCCCTCCGGGTAGGGCCCGAGGAGCGGGGTGCCGAGGACCGTGTGGCGCTCCGGGACCTGGAACTCGGGCTCGGAGCGCCCGCGCAGGGCCTGGTCGGGAGTGGGGAGCACGGGGGTGCGGGACAGGAACATGCGGCATCTCTCCTCGACAGTCGGCGAAAGGCACAACGTCCCCCGCCGTCCGGCGATTCCCCGCCCCGGCGGCATCACCCCGCAGGCATCACCCCGCCAGCGTCACCGCGGCGGCGTCACCTCGGCAGCGTCGCCGGGCTGCCCCCGCTCGCCTCGTAGCCGGCCACCACCAGGTTGCGGTGCGCCGTGTACGCCGCCGCCGGGTCCTCCTCCAGCGTCCACGGCAGCGCGCCCACGTACCCGTCCACCCGCACCAGGAGCGCCATCGCCTCGCTCCAGCGCTCGGCACCGATCAGGAAGGGCACCAGCAGGTGGCGTACGTGCGCGAGCATCGGGTCGTCGGGGCGGGCCGAGTGCACCGCGTACAGGGCGCCCTCCACGGCCCTGGTCACCACCGCCGTGCGGTGGAAGTCCACGCCGACCACGATCTCCGGCCGGTTCTCGAACACGGCGAACAGCGGCAGCGCGGCGAGCAGCGAACCCCGCGGCGCGCGGGCCGCCGCCGAGGTGGCGAAGCGGTCCGCCTCCTCGCGCGAGCCGTGCCACTTCCCGCACCAGTAGTGCAGCGCCGCCAGATGCGCCCCCATGTGCTCCGGCGCGCGGTCGATGACCTTCGCCCACAACTGGTCGAACTGCTCGTGCGGGTAGGCGAGTCCACGGGCCACGGCCAGCTCGGAGATGTACGGCACCGGGTCGCCCGGCGACAGCAGCGCCGCCTGCTCGCACGCCGCCCGGGCCTCCTCCAGGATGACCCGGAAGTCCTGCGAGCCGGCCGTCGACGAGCGCCACGCCTGCTGCACCAGGAACTCCGCGTACACCTGCGCGCCGCCCGGGTCCTTCGGCGCCTCCGCCCGCCAGGAGCGAAGCCACGCCGCCCCGACGCCCGGCCGCTCGGCCAGCTCCAGGGAGGCCGCGCCCGCGAAGGACTGGACCCGCTGCCAGCGCGTCTCGCCCTCCTTCGCGGTGCCCTTCAGGAGCTGCGAGGCGGCCCGCCAGTCCTGCGTCGCCTGGACCACGTCGAGCACGTCGAGGAGATCCCGGTCCGGCCCGGGCAGCCGCACGTCCTGCTCCTCCTGGCGCAGGAATCCGTACGCCTCCGGGTCCGCCGCGTCGGGCGAGCCGGGTGCCACCTGCCGGATGCCGCCACCGCGCCGGCGCAGCACATAGGGACCCAGGACGCCGAAGAGCAGTCCGAGCGCGATCAGGAACCAGAGAATCTCCATGCGTCCATTGTCCAGGACACCCGATGAGACATGAGGCGGCGACCGGCCCACCACGGGACTACGCTCCTTCCTCATGAGCGACCAGCACACCCACCAGAGCTTCGAGACCCGCGCCATCCACGCGGGCAACACCGCCGACCCGCTGACCGGCGCGGTCGTCCCGCCCATCTACCAGGTGTCCACCTACAAGCAGGACGGCGTGGGCGGGCTGCGCGGCGGCTACGAGTACAGCCGCAGCGCCAACCCCACCCGTACCGCCCTGGAGGAGAACCTGGCGGCCCTCGAAGGCGGCCGGCGCGGTCTCGCCTTCGCCTCCGGCCTCGCCGCCGAGGACTGCCTGCTGCGCACCCTCCTCGTCCCGGGCGACCACGTGGTCATCCCCAACGACGCGTACGGCGGCACGTTCCGCCTCTTCGCCAAGGTCGTCGAGCGCTGGGGCGTGGACTTCTCCGTCGCGAACACCTCCGACGTCGAGGCGGTGCGCGCCGCGATCAACGAGCGTACGAAGCTGATCTGGGTGGAGACCCCCTCCAACCCGCTGCTCGGCATCACCGACATCGAGGCGGTCGCGGGCGTGGCCCGGCAGGCCGGGGTGAAGCTGGTCGTCGACAACACCTTCGCCTCCCCCTACCTCCAGCAGCCGCTCGCGCTCGGCGCGGACGTGGTCGTGCACTCGCTCACCAAGTACATGGGCGGCCACTCCGACGTCGTCGGCGGCGCCCTGGTGACGGCCGACGCGGAGCTGGGCGAGGAACTGGCGTACCACCAGAACGCCATGGGCGCGGTGGCCGGCCCGTTCGACTCGTGGATCGTGCTGCGCGGCATCAAGACGCTCGCCGTGCGCATGGACCGGCACAGCGAGAACGCCGGCAAGATCGTGGAGATGCTGACCCAGCACCCGAAGGTCACCCAGGTCCTCTACCCGGGCCTGCCGGAGCACCCGGGCCACGAGGTCGCGGCCAAGCAGATGCGTTCCTTCGGCGGCATGGTGTCCTTCCGCGTGGAGGGCGGCGAGGCCGCGGCCGTCGAGGTCTGCAACCGCGCCAAGCTCTTCACCCTCGGCGAGTCCCTCGGCGGCGTCGAGTCCCTGATCGAGCACCCGGGCCGGATGACGCACGCCAGCGTCGCGGGCTCGGCCCTGGAGGTCCCGGCCGACCTGGTCCGCCTCTCGGTCGGCATCGAGAACGTCGACGACCTGCTCGCGGACCTGCGCGAGGCGCTGGGCTAGTCCGTGTCCTCCGGCTGAGGTCCGAGCCCCCGTCGGGCGCCCCGCCAGGGGCGCCCGCCCGGTCGTCCGGCCTGGTGGGCCCCGCGCGGTCGTCCGGCCTGGTGGGTCCCGCGCGGTCTTCCGTCCTCCCGCGCCCTGCGCGGTCGTCCGGCCGGGCCGGGACCGCCGTCACCAGCCTTCGAGCGGTGGCGTCGTCCGTGCCGGTACGTGCCAGGGCTCGGCCACCGACGCCCAGACGGCGAAGGCGACCACGGCCGCGGCGAGCAGCGCCCAGCCGATCCGGCGCAGTACGCGGTCGCGGCGCAGCCGCCGGGTGCCGCGGGCCACGGCCCGCGCGGCGAGGTCGACCGGCACGGCCGGCGGCGCGGTCCGCATCAGCCGCCGGACCTCGTCCTCCTTGCGTTCGTGGCGGTTCACGAGGCCGCCCGCAGGGCGCTCACGGAGCGCGCGCAGACCGCCCGCACCCGCTCCTCGGGCAGCCCGAGCAGCGCGGCCGTCCGCTCCTCGGGCACGCCCTCGTACAGCCGGAGCACGACGACGAGACGTTCCTGCGGGGTGAGCGCGGACAGGACGCCGCCGCGGCCGCGGTGGTGCCGCCAGGCGGTGCGGGCGAAGCGGCCGGCGAGGTCGGCGCGCGTGACCTCGTACGGGTCCTCGCCGCGCAGCCGGTCCCACCGGGCGTAGGTGTGGGCGAGGGAGGCGGTCAGCAGGTCCTGGGCGAGCGGGTTGCGGTGCGCGGGCTCGGTGGTGAGCAGGGTCGCGACATGCAGCAGCCGGCCCGACGCCCCGGCCGCGAAGGCGTGGAACTCCCGGGTGCGGGTGGCGTTTCCGTCAGGGTGGCCGTGATTCGACTCGCGCACGTCCTCATCTAGCGGCCGGCGCGCGCACGGGGTCAAGACCCGTGCGAGGGCCCCGGGTCACGGCTTCGGCGCGGCTTCTTCCCGGTCGGCGGGCGGCAGGCCCGACTGGCGTGCGGACAGCGCCGAGTTGAAGCGCGTGAGCAGGGTGCAGAAGGACTCGCGCTCGGCGGGCGTCCAGCCGTCCGTCACCTCGGCCATCAGCCGGCGGCGCGAGGCGCGGACCTCCTCCAGGCGGGCCTGGCCGCGCGGGGAGAGCTGGAGCACGACCGCACGCCCGTCCTCGGGGTGGGAGGTGCGCTTGACCAGGCCGGTGTCGACGAGCGGGGCGACCTGGCGGGTGACCGTGGAGGAGTCGATGCCCATGCCGGCGGCGAGCGCCTTCACGCCCATCGGGCCTTCCTGGTCGAGCCGGTTGAGCAGCAGGTAGGCGGCGCGGTCCATGGAGTTGCGGAGCTGCCCGGTGCCGCCGAGCCGGGTCTGCTCGGCCCGCCGGGCGAAGACGGCCACCTGGTGCTGGAGGGCGTCGAGGAGACCGGGGTCGAGCTCAGTCGTCATGTCCTGAGATGTGGGCATGGCTGTGGGGGCTCTCTCGTGCGGTGGTCGGTTGGTGGGGGACAGAGTACGCGGCCCCGGCGGGGTCCGTACCGGCGCTGCGCAATCCGGATCCGGACCCCGCTGAGCTGCGAGACTTGATGTCATGAGCTTCCGTACACCACGCCCCTTGCACCCGCTGATCCTCGACGACGTACGGGGGGCGCAGAAGATGCTCGCCGGGGTGGCGCGGGTGACCGCGATGGAGGGCAGCCGGCATCTGTCGTCGCTGGTGGGGGCGCCGGTCCACTTCAAGTGCGAGAACCTGCAGCGGACCGGCTCGTTCAAGCTGCGCGGCGCGTACGTGCGGATCGCGGGGCTGCGGCCGGAGCAGCGGGCGGCCGGGGTGGTCGCCGCCTCGGCCGGCAACCACGCGCAGGGGGTGGCGCTCGCCTCCGCCCTGCTCGGGGTGCACGCGACGGTCTTCATGCCGGTCGGCGCCCCGCTGCCGAAGGTGGCGGCGACCCGTGAGTACGGGGCGGAGGTGCGGCTGCACGGGCACGTCGTGGACGAGACGCTGGCGGCGGCCGAGGAGTACGCCCAGGAGACCGGCGCGGTCTTCATCCACCCCTTCGACCATCCGGACATCATCGCGGGCCAGGGCACGGTCGGTCTGGAGATCCTGGAGCAGTGCCCCGAGGTGCGGACGATCGTGGTGGGCGTCGGCGGCGGGGGTCTGGCGGCGGGCATCGGTCTCGCGGTGAAGTCGCTGCGGCCCGACGTGCGGGTGGTCGGCGTGCAGGCGGAGGGCGCGGCCGCGTACCCGCCCTCGCTGGCGGCGGGGCATCCGGTGGCGGTCGATTCGCCGGCGACGATGGCGGACGGGATCAAGGTGGGGCGGCCGGGGGACGTGCCGTTCGGGATCGTCCGGGAGTACGTGGACGAGGTCCGCACCGTCTCGGAGGACGCCCTCTCCTCGGCGCTGCTGCTGTGCCTGGAGCGGGCGAAGCTGGTGGTGGAACCGGCCGGGGCGAGCCCGGTGGCGGCGCTGCTCGCGGAGCCGGAGGCGTTCCGGGGGCGCGGGCCGGTGGTGGCGGTGCTGTCCGGCGGGAACGTGGATCCGCTTCTGATGCAGCGGATCCTGCGGCACGGCATGGCCGCCGCGGGCCGCTATCTGAGCCTGCGGCTGAAGGTGACGGACCGCCCGGGCGCGCTGGCGACGCTGCTGGCGGTGCTCACGGTGGTGGACGCGAACGTGCTGGACGTGAGCCATGTGCGGACCGATCCGCGGCTCGGGCTGACGGAGGCGGAGGTCGAGCTGCACCTGGAGACCAAGGGGCCGGAGCACTGCCAGGAGGTCGCGGCGGCGCTGCGGGACGCGGGGTACACGGTGCTGTAAACCGGTGGCGTGTCGCGATGTATCGCGTTAGCGTGTGGTCTGGGTCACGAAATCGCCGGGCGGGCGCCGCTCGGCGTTCCTAGACTTGGACAGAAACGCTCAAAACCGCCTCGATCGTGTGGGAGACCCCTTATGCCAGGCGCGATCCACGCCGAAGGTCTGGTGAAGACCTTCGGTGACGTACGAGCTCTGGACGGCGTGGACCTCGACGTCCCCGAGGGCACCGTCCTCGGCCTCCTCGGTCCGAACGGCGCGGGGAAGACCACCACCGTGCGCGTCCTCACCACCCTCCTGAAACCCGACAGCGGCAGAGCCGTGGTCGCGGGGATAGACGTGCTCAAGCACCCCAACGAGGTGCGGCGCTCCATCGGCCTGTCCGGCCAGTTCGCCGCCGTCGACGAGTATCTGACCGGCCGCGAGAACCTCCAGATGGTCGGGCAGCTCTATCAGATGAACGCGAAGAGCGCGAAGGCCCGCGCGGGCGAGCTGCTTGAGCGGTTCCACCTCGCCGACGCGGCCGACCGCCCCGCGAAGACCTACTCCGGCGGCATGCGCCGCCGCCTCGACCTCGCCGCCGCCCTCGTGGTCTCCCCGCCCGTCATGTTCATGGACGAGCCCACCACCGGCCTCGACCCCCGCAACCGGCAGGCCCTGTGGGAGGTCATCCAGGAACTGGTCGCGGGCGGCACGACCCTGCTGCTCACCACGCAGTATCTGGAGGAGGCCGACCACCTGGCCCACGACATCTGCGTCGTCGACCACGGCAAGGTCATCGCCCGCGGCACCTCCGACGAGCTCAAGGCCAGGACCGGCGGCGAGCGCGTCGAAGTCGTCGTCCACGACCGCGAGATGATCCCGCCCGCCCGCGAGGTCCTCGCGCGCTACGGACTCGCCGGCGTCGGCCACGGCGACATCTCCGTGGAGGAGCACACCCGCAAGCTGACCGTCCCGGTCGCCGGCGGCGCCAAGCTCCTCGCCGAGGTCATCCGCGATCTCGACGCCGTCGGCGTCGAGATCGACGACATCGGACTGCGCCGCCCCACCCTCGACGACGTCTTCATCTCCCTCACCGGACACACGGCCGAGCGGACCGACGACGAGAGCGGCGACTCCCGGCCCCAGGACGCCCGGGGCAGGCGCGCCCAGGCGAAGGAGGCCGCCAAGTGACCGCACTGACCGACACCGCCCCGCGGCCGAAGCCCCGCGGCGCGCTCGCCCAGTCGATCGCCGACTCGCTGGTCGTCACCAAGCGCAATCTGATCCGGATGATGCGCATCCCCGAGATGATCATCTTCGGTCTGATCCAGCCGATCATGTTCGTGGTGCTGTTCAGCTACGTCTTCGGCGGCTCCATGCAGATCGGCGGCTCCACCTCCCCGGAGGTCTACCGGGAGTTCCTGATGGCGGGCATCTTCGCCCAGACCGTCACCTTCGCCACGGCCGGCGCGGGCGCCGGCATCGCCGACGACATGCACAAGGGCCTGATCGACCGCTTCCGCTCGCTGCCGATGGCCCGCGGCGCGGTCCTCACCGGCCGCACCCTCGCCGACCTCGTGCAGACCGCCCTGACCGTGGTGGTCCTGGTGATCGTCGCCCTGCTCGTCGGCTGGCGCGTCCACGAGGGCATACCCAAGGCCCTCGGCGCCTTCGCCCTGCTGCTCCTCCTCGGCTACGCCTTCTCGTGGATCGGCGCCCTCATCGGCCTCTCGGTCCGCACCCCCGAGGCCGCCACCTCGGGCGGTCTGATCTGGCTCTTCCCGGTCACGTTCATCTCGAACGCGTTCGTGGACTCCAGCAAGCTGCCGTCCTGGCTGCAGCCCGTCGCCGAGTGGAACCCGTTCAGCGCGACCGTCCAGGCATGCCGCGAACTCTTCGGCAACCCGGGCGTCTCCCCGTCCGACGCCTGGCCGATGCAGCACCCGGTGTGGGCCTCGCTGCTCTGGTCGCTGCTGATCATCGTGGTGTTCCGGACGCTGGCGGTCCGGAAGTACCGCTCGGCGACGGCGTGAAGGGCAGATAGCCCGAGACGACCAGGCCGCCGGCGAAGGGCAGGAACACCGCCCCTCCGGCGGCCAGCGCCTCCGGCGAGGTCAGCGTGCTCTCCTCGACCCCACCGGGCAGCTCGGCCGTGAACACCTCCAGGTCCTCCGCCCGCTCCGGCGGCCCGGACACCGGGACGGCGGTCACCTGGTGCCGGCCGCCCGCCAGGACCCGGTCGCCCGCGAAGTAGACCCGGCTCAGCTCGTTGCGGTGCGGCATCGTCTCCGCACGCCACCGCTCCCGCCCGCTCTCCAGGTCATAGGCGATCACCTCCTGGGCGGGCCGGCCGGCCGCCACGACCACGGTGCCTGCCGCGTTCACCGCCGGACCGGCCATGATCCACTCACCCGCGCCGAGGGTGCGCTTCCGCTTCAGGGTGCGGGCGTCCAGCACGGGGATCCCGCTGTCCTGCGAGGCCGAGCAGAGTACGGACTCGCCGTGGAGGACCATGTCGCCGCACGGGACGTCGGCCGCCGCGCGGGCCGTCTCCCGGCCCGTCGCGGCGTCGAGCGCGACCGGCGTGGCGACGTCGACCGGCACATACACCCGGTCGCCGCCCGCGACCGGCTGCTCCGGGATGCCGTCGAGCTCTGTCCGCCACAGCTCCCTGCCCGAGCCCTTGCCGTCGAGCCGGACCGCCGTGACCAGGCCCCTGCCCTCGTCCAGGAGGTGCAGATACGCGGAGTAGAGGACACCGTCCCGCAGGTCGGAGCCCTTCACCGCCCACGCGTCGCCGGGTGCCGGGAGCTTCCCCCGCCGCCCACCGTCCTCGATCCCGTACGCCGTGATCCCGTCCGGGCCCGTGACATACGCCGTGTCGCCGACCACCGCCGGATGACCGGCCGACGACAGCAGCCCCTCGCCGCCGGACGCCTCCCGGCCCGGCACCGACCACAGCGTGCCGCCGTCCGCCGCCCGCAGGCCGGTCGCCGCACCCCCGGCGCCCACGCAGACGAGCACCTTCGGTGCGAGGGCACAGGTCTCCAGGCCCTGGCCGACCTTCGCCGTCCACGGCGACCAGCCCGCCGGGCGGGACGCGCGGTCCGTGCCCGCCGCCCCGAAGTCGCCGGTGTGGCCCGCACCGCCGTACGGCAGGACGACCCGGTCCAGCGTCTTCGGCGTCGCGACCGGGCCGGACGACGACACGGAAGGACCGCCCGACGGACCCCGCCCGGCCGCGTCCCCGCCGCCGTCCCGCCGGTCGAGCACCACCACACCCGCCGTCACCACGACCGCCGTCACCACGACCGCGGCCGCAGCGATCCGCCCCCACGGCCGGCGCCGCGACGCCGACCCGGCCAGCCCAGCGGGCCCCGCAGGTTCCGCGGGGCGGGAGCCCGCCGCC
Organism: Streptomyces sp. NPDC006339; assembly: GCF_040612775.1. Classification (NCBI taxonomy): domain Bacteria; kingdom Bacillati; phylum Actinomycetota; class Actinomycetes; order Kitasatosporales; family Streptomycetaceae; genus Streptomyces; species Streptomyces sp. NPDC006339. The sequence continues at coordinate 203,924 of NZ_JBEXQW010000005.1, read as the reverse complement.
GTCGGCGAGTACGGCACCACCGGCCCCAGCGTCGGCAGATCCGCCACGCCCGCGCCCGACCCGGCCGCCTCGCCGACCCGGCGCGCCGCCTCTCCGTACTCCGCGACCAGCGAGAGCACCCCGCCCGGCCACGGGAAGACCTCCGGCACGTCCTCGCCCGCCGCACCGGCCCCCAGGAGCCCCACCAGCTCCGCCGCCGTCGGCCGCTCCGCCGGGTCGAGCCGCAGACACCGCTCCACGACCGGCCGCAACTCCTCCGGGACACCGGACAGTTCGGCCTCGGCCCGGCTGATCCGGTAGACCACCGCCGCCATCTCGTCGTCCTGGAACGGCCCCCGCCCGCTCGCCGCGAACGCCAGCACCGCGCCCAGACAGAAGACGTCGGACCCGGGCACCACGGCCCGGCTCCCCACCAGATGCTCCGGCGACATGAAGCCGGGCGAGCCGACGACCAGACCCGTCGACGTCAGCGCCGTCGCCTCGAACGCCTGCGCGATGCCGAAGTCGATCAGCTTCGGACCGGCGGATCCGAGCAGCACGTTCGCCGGCTTCAGGTCCCGGTGCAGCACCCGCGCGCCGTGCACCCCCTCCAACGCCCGCGCCAGCGCGGCCCCGAGCGCCCGCACCGCCGCGACCGGCAGCGCCCCGGACCGTACGACGGCCTCGGCGAGCGAAGGGCCCGGCACGTACTCGGTCGCCAGCCACGGCGTCGGCGCGTCGGCGTCCGCGTCGACGAGCCGCGCCGCGTAGGGACCGCTCACCGCCCGGGCCGCCGTGATCTCGCGCCGGAACCGGGTCCGGAAGTCCCCGTCGACCTCCAGGTCCTCCCGCACGGTCTTCACCGCGACCATGCGATACGGGTCGGCCGTCGGCTCGTCCGCCCGGCAGGCCAGATGGACCTCGCCCATCCCGCCCGCGCCGAGCCGGGCCAGCAGTCGATAGGGGCCGACGAACCGCGGCGGCCCGGCGGGCAGTGCTTCCAGCACCGGAGTCGTCCTCTCAGCAGATCACTCGGGCAGTTCCACGGCGACGACGGCGCCCCTGTCGTACACGAGATAGGCGATGCCGCCGACCGGCAGCACCTCGGGCTGCCGCAGCATCTCGTCGAAGGACACGCCGTTCGCCGGGTCGGCCGGCCCCTCGTCGACCCGCGCCCCCGGCGCCCCCGGCACCGGCGTGACCGTGAGCCCGAGGGGCTTGCCGTCCGCGCCGAGGTGCACCGAGTACAGCGCGGAGTAGTCGGCGTAGACCACCCGGTCGCCCGCGAGCAGCGGTGCCGACAGGGCCTGCGCCTGGCCGCTCGGTGCGGCCCGCACCGGGTAGGAGCCGAGCTCCCTGCCGTCGCGCGGATCGTGGAAGCGAAGGCTGTTCCGCTCGGGAGCCGCGAAGCCCACCGCCACCCGGTCGGTCACGAGGTCGGGCCGCGCGCCCACCACCGGCGCCGGGGCGCCGCCCTCGGTCGCCAGCGTGGTGGCGTCGAGCAGGTGCAGGACCGTCCGGTCCCCGGCGCCGCCGGCGCAGTACGCGTGCGCCCCCAGCACCCTGACCCTGGCACAGCTCTCGGCCTCGGGATCGACCTGCCCGCGGGTCGTGCCGGTCTTCGCGTCGAAGGCGACGAGCCCCGCGTCACCGAGGGCGTACACGAGGCCCTTGGCGTACGCGACGGGTTCGAAGTCCCGGTTTTCGCCGCGGGCGAGTACGGAGTTGGTCAGCGCCTTCGACCACAGCCTGCGGCCGTCGGCGAGGGCGTACGCGGTGAGGGCGACGCCGCGCGACGTGGCCTCGTCCTCCGACGCCCGGGCGGCCACGAACACCGTCCCGTCGGCCACGACCGGCCGGCTGTCCACGCCCTGCTGGGCCCACGCCGGTCTCTCCCAGCGCAGCGCACCGGTGCGCGCGTCCCGGACCTGCACCTTCGAGTCGGCGGCCAGGACGGCGAGGCCCTCGTGGACGGTCGGCCGGGCCGTCCCACCCGCGAGGAAGACCGCGCCCGTCGGCCCGACGTAGCTGCGGTCCTCGCGCGGATCCGGGGCCAGGTCCGCCTCCCACAGCTTCCGCCCGCTCGCCGGGTCCAGCGCCTCGTACCGTCCGTCGGTCGTCCGGCAGACCAGCGCCCGCTCGTTCGCCGAGCAGCCGAACGCCGGTGCCGCCAGCTTCGCCCGCCAGGGCTTCCAGCCGGCCGGCCGCTGGGCGGCGTTCTGCGGGACGACCCCGGAGGCGTCGGCGAGTCCCCGGTCGTCCACGCCGGGGATCCGGGGCACCGAGGGCGCGGGCGGGCCCGCCGTGGCCGGCTCGCGGGGTTCCGTGCGGGGCCACAGCAGATACGTGCCGAGGCCGCCGCCCAGGACCGCGAGGGCCACCGCGGCCGCGAGCAGGGCCCGACGCCGCTTCCGCGCGGGCGCGGGGGGCCGGGCGGCGGGGGCGAGCGTGGGGGCCGCGTGGAGCGACGGCGGGCCCGGTGCCGGTGCCGGGGCCCGGTCCGGTGCCTCCAGGAGCGGGCCGCCGGACGCGACGAGCTGGGCCAGCTCCGTCCCGTACGCGCCGATGTGCTCCCGCACACCCTCCGGCCACACGGGCGGCCGCCCGGTGTCGCCGCCCAGGAGCTCCACCAGGGCCTCGGGGGCCGGCCGGTCCGCCGGGTCCGCCGCCAGGCACGCGGCGACGGCCGGCCGCAGCTCCTCCGGCACCCGCTCCAGGTCGGCCTCGGCCCGCGCGACGCGGTAGAGGACGGCCGCCACGGGCCCGTCGCCGAACGGGTCCTCGCCGGTCGCCGCGTAGCAGAGCAGCGAGCCCAGGCAGAAGACGTCGGACGCCCCGGTCACGTGCCGCGCGCCGGCGACGTGCTCGGGCGACATGAACGCGGGGGTGCCGACCATCATCCCGGTGGCCGTCATGGTGGTCGCCCCGCTCGCCCGGGCGATGCCGAAGTCGATCAGGCGCGGGCCGTCGGCGGCGAGCATGACGTTGCCGGGCTTGAGGTCGCGGTGCAGCACCCCGGCGCCGTGGAGGTCGGCGAGGGCCCGGGCGATCCGGGCGCCGAGGGCGCGGACGGTGGCGACGGGCAGCGGGCCGCCGCGGCGGACGGCCTGCGACAGGCTCGGGCCGGGGATGTACGCGGTGGCCAGCCAGGGCACCTCGGCGTCGGCGTCCCCGCCCACCGGCGCGGCGGCGTACGCGCTGCGCACCAGCGCGGCGACCTTGATCTCGCGGCGGAAGCGGTCGCGGAAGGCGGGATCGCCGGCCAGGTCGCGCCGCACGGTCTTGACGGCGAAGAACGCGCCGGAGGTGTCGCGGCGCGCCAGGTACACCTCGCCCATGCCGCCGGCCCCGAGCCGGGCCAGGACCTCGTACGGTCCGATCCGTCGTGGCGCGCCCTCGCGCAGCGGTCCCAGCATCTGCCCCGTCCCCCTCCGTGCGGCCGACGCCCTTGATCATTACATGAGCATGGCGAAGGGCCGGACCCCTCACGGGATCCGGCCCTTCGCGCGGACGAGCGGCAGCGGCCTCAGCCGGTGTACGGCTTGGCGCTGAGGATCTTCACCATGGCGGTCTTGCCGTTCGGCAGCTCGTAGTCGGCCTCGTCACCGACCGACTTGCCGATGACGCCGACGCCCAGCGGGGACTGCGGGGAGTAGGTCTCGATGTCGTCGCTCGCGTACTCGCGGGACGCGAGCAGGAACGTCAGCGTGTCGTCCTCGTCACCGTCGAACGCGATGGTCACGACCATGCCGGGACCGACCACACCGGTGTCCTCGGGGGCCTCGCCGACCTTGGCGTTCTGCAGGAGCTGCGTGAGCTGGCGGACCCGGAGCTCCTGCTTGCCCTGCTCCTCCTTGGCCGCGTGGTACCCGCCGTTCTCGCGCAGATCGCCCTCCTCGCGCGCGGCGGCGATCTTGGCGGCGATCTCGGTACGCGCGGGACCAGACAGGTACTCAAGCTCGTCCTTGAGCTTGTTGTACGCCTCCTGGGTGAGCCAGGTGACGTTGTCGCTGGTCTGGGTCACAGGTGCTCCTCGTAGGTACTGGGAATACAAAGCTCGCCCTGCGCGAAAGGCGGGCACCTTGAAGGCGGCCTTCCGAACGGGCGAAACCACGAGCCTAACAATGAGTGGCGAAAAGCGGGAGGACATAAACCACGGAGTTCACGTCACCCCAGGTCACCGAGGTGACTCGCCGAGGCTCCACCCCGGCTCCCTACCCACCGCTACCGGGCCGTACACCCGATCAGCTCGGCGGTGGTGGCGCGGGCGGTGGTGCGGATCGCGTAGACCCGGTCGACGCGGTCGGCGGCCTCGTCGACCCGGACGTCCTTGCGGCCCACCTCGGCCCCGTCCTCGGAGCGCGAGCGGAGCGTGCAGACGCCCCGGGCGTCGGTGTCCTTGCGGATCTCCAGGTGGACCTGGACCTCGGTGTCGGAGACCACGTCGAACTTGATCATCTCGGCGCTGATCTTGTTGTCGACGACGTAGTACCAGCCGAACCAGCCCATCAGGGCGAGGAAAAGGGTGCCGAGCACCGCACCGGCGATCTTGAGCTTGCGGTCGGCGCGCTCGTCCGCGGAACGCCCGTAGCGCCCCTCGGGCGGCTGCTCTCGCACCGCGCTCATGATCGTTCCTCTCGCCGTCGGGGACACGGAATTTTCCCACCCCCGATTCCGTCACTATAGAGACCTCCCTAGGCGACGAATCACTGAGGATCGAGTCTTGACTGAGCAGCTCCGACTGATGGCCGTTCACGCCCACCCCGACGACGAGTCGAGCAAGGGCGCGGCGACGATGGCCAAGTACGTTTCCGAGGGGGTGGAGGTCCTGGTGGTGACCTGCACGGGCGGCGAGCGCGGCTCCATCCTCAACCCCAAGCTCCAGGGCGACCCCTACATCGAGGCGAACATCCACGAGGTCCGTCGCAAGGAGATGGACGAGGCCCGCGACATCCTCGGCGTCCGCCAGGAGTGGCTGGGCTTCGTCGACTCGGGCCTGCCCGAGGGCGACCCGCTGCCGCCGCTGCCCGAGGGCTGCTTCGCCCTGGAGGACGTGGACGCCGCCGCCGGCCGGCTGGTCCGCAAGATCCGTTCCTTCCGTCCCCAGGTCATCACGACCTACGACGAGAACGGCGGGTATCCGCACCCCGACCACATCATGACCCACAAGATCACGATGGTGGCCTTCGACGGCGCGGCCGACACGGAGAAGTACCCGGAGGACGAGTTCGGCCCGGCCTTCCAGCCGCAGAAGCTCTACTACAACCAGGGCTTCAACCGCCCGCGCACCGAGGCCCTGCACCAGGCCCTGCTCGACCGGGGCCTGGAGTCCCCGTACGGGGACTGGCTGAAGCGCTGGGACGAGTTCTCCAAGAAGGAGCGGACGCTCACCACCTTCGTGCCCTGCGCGGAGTTCTTCGAGACCCGCGACAAGGCGCTGATCGCGCACCGCACCCAGATCGACCCCGACGGCGGCTGGTTCCGGGTCCCCATGGAGATCCAGAAGGAGGTCTGGCCCACCGAGGAGTACGAGCTCAGCAAGTCCCTCGTGGACACCTCCCTCCCCGAGAGCGACCTCTTCGCGGGCATCCGCGACAATGCCTAGCATGAGCGCACACCTGGCACTGACCCAGCTTGTCCCCTTCGCCGCCGAAGAACTGGACAAGAACAAGGTGACCCCCGGCGTCCTCGGGTTCGTCGTCTTCGCCGTCCTGGCGCTGGCCGTCTGGATGCTGATGAAGTCGATGAACCGCCACATGCACAAGGTCGACTTCGTCGAGGCCCCGGACCCGGCCGGCGCCGCCCCGGCCGCCCCGGCGGCCGACAGCCCGAAGAAGTAGCGGCCCGCCCCCGCCCGGGCCCCGGCACGGCCGGGGCCCGGACGAGCGCTACCCGCCGCGCGACCGGGGGCCCCGTACGGAGCGGGGTGCGCCGTACGAGCGGGGCGGCTGCACGAGCCGCGCGCGCCGTCCCGCGGCCGGGCGCGGCTACGTCAGCGGCACCCCCATCACCTCGCGCGCCTGCCGCCCCGGCACCATGCCCAGGTCCCATGCCTGCCAGCCGGCCTCCGGCGGGGTGACGCGGTCCAGGACCAGGGCGTACGCCTCCGCGCAGTCCTCCAGACCCGGGTCGCGGGCCGGATGCCGGTCCGCGGTCAGGGCGGCGAGCTCCTCGCGGGCCGCGGCCGGGTCGGACCGCAGCGTGCAGCGCAGGAAGCGGGCCCAGTCGGCCCCCCTGCGGTCGCCGTACGACAGGAAGAGCCGGGCCGCCTCCTCGCACAGCTCCACGGCCTGGGCGGTGCGGCCGTTGCCCGCGTCCACGATGGCCAGCTCCAGACAGGTCCACGCCTCGCCGTGGGCCACCCCGATGCGCCGGAAGTCGGCGCGGGCGTCGGCCAGAAGCTGGCGCGCGAAGCCCGAGTTGCGCAGGTTGCCCGTCTGCGCGGCCCGCTGGTCCCGGGTGACCCGCCCCGAATGATGGCGGGCGCATGCCAAGCCGTAGACGTCCCGCATCCGCGAGAACATCGTCCTGGCCCGCTCCAGCTCCCGTATCGCCTGATCCCGGTCGCCCCGCTCCTCCAGCGCGTGCCCCAGGTAGTACAGCGTCCACGCCTCACCCCGCGCGTCCTCCTGCTCCCGGTGCCGGGCCAGCGCCTGCCGCAGCCCCTCCACGGCCGGTTCCACGTCCCCGTCGACCAGCCGGGCCCGGGCGAGCTGGGTCAGCGCCCACGCCTCGCCGCGGCCGTCGTGCGTGCGGCCGTACAGGTCCAGGGCGAGCCGCAGCGCGTCCTCCGCCCGCGCCACCTCGCCCGTCCGCAGCCGCACCTGGCCCAACTGGAAGTGCGCCCACGCCTCGCCGTGCAGCGACTCGTGCGCGCGGTGCAGCGCCAGCGCCCGGTCGAGCAGCGCCAGCGCCTCCGCCAGACCGCCCCGGTCCCGCTCCACGGCCGCGAGCGCGTGCAGCGTCCAGCCCCGGTCGGCGGCCAGCGACTCCGGCTCCTGCAGCCCCAGCGCCTCCCGCAGCCGCGCCGCCGCCTCCGCCAGCCGGCCCTGGTGGTGCAGGGTGATCCCGAGCGAGCACAGCGCCAGCGCCGCCCCCGCGTCCTGGTGCGCCTCCTGGTAGAGCGACACCACCGAGGTCAGCGTGGTCCGCGCCTTGTCCAGCTCGCCGAGCTGACGGGCCGCGATACCGGTCCGCCACCGCACCGAACGCGACAGCAACCCCTGCCCCACCGAGGCCGTCAGCTCGTCGATCTCGCCCAGCCGGTACAGGTCGCCCCGCAGCAGGCAGTAGTCGCACAGCGCGCCCAGCAGGTCGAGCACCGTCTGCTGGTCCACGCCCTCCGCGTGCCGCAGCGTCGCCGTGATGAAGCTGGACTCCTCGTCCAGCCAGCGCAGCGCCGCGTCCAGCGAACCGAAGCCGTGCCCGTCGAAGCGGTTCGCACGCGTCGACATCTTGCCGTCGACCATCCGGATCACCGCGTCCGCCAGCTCCGCGTAGTTCCGGATCAGCCGCTCCTGCGCGGCCGCGATCTCCGCCGCGTCCTCCTCCTTGGCCAGCCGCGCCGCCGCGAACGCGCGCACCGCGTCGTGCAGCCGGTACCGCCTGCCGCGCACCGGGACGAGCAGACCCGCCCGCGCCAGCTCCGCCAGGAGCCGCGCCCCGTCCGCGCCCGAACCGCCGAGGAGGGCCGCCGCGGCCGCCGCGCCCAGCGAGGCCCGGCCCGCCAGCGCGAGCCGGCGCAGCAGCCGCCGCCCGTCCTCGTCGAGCGCCGCCGCGTACCCGGCCGCGAGCGCCCGCTCCACCGGCCCCGCGTCCGCGCCGCCGGTCTCGGCGAGCAGCCGCGCCACCTCGTCCGCCGGCCGGCCGCCCAGCAGGGCGCCCGCCGCCCGCAGCGCCAGCGGCAGCCCGCCGCACAGCTCCCGGGCCCGCTCGAAGCCGTCCCCGTCGTACGGCCCCGTGTCCGGCCCGCCCGCCGCCGCGAGGAGCAGCTCCTCCGCCCCCGCCGCGTCCAGCGGCGCCACCGGCAGCACGTGCACCGAGGCCGGCACGTCCGGCCCCAGGTCCAGCGGCTCCCGGCAGGTCACCAGGACCAGGCTGTCCGAACGCTCCGGCAGCAGCGTCCGCACCTGCTCCGCGTCGACCGCGTCCTCCAGGACCACCGTCACGGGAAGCCCGGTCAGATGCCGGTGGTACAGCTCCGTGAGCCGCCGCTCCTGCTGCTCCGCCGACGCCCCCTCCCGGAACAGCAACTGCTCGCGCGGCGCACCGAGCCGGTTGAGCAGATGCAGCAGCGCCTCCCGGGTCGACAGCGGCCGCTCGCCGCCCGCGGCACCGCCCCGCAGATCCACCACGCACGCCCCGCGGAACTGGTCCCGCAGCGCGTGCGCCGCCCGCACCGCGAGGGCGCTGCGGCCCGAACCGGGCGCCCCGGGCAGCATCACCACCGTCGGCCGGGTGGTCGTCGCCGCCCGGCCCGCCTGCACCCAGCGGGTGATCCGCGCCAGCTCGTCCCGCCGCCCCGCGAGCGGCTCCACCGGCTCCGGCAACTGGCCGAAGGACTGCTCCAGGACCGTACGCCGCCGGGCCGCGGCGCTGCGGTCCGCGCCCCGCAGCCGCTCGACCACCTTCTGCGGCGGCTGCCCCGCCGTCGTGCCGAGCAGCGCCCGCTGCTGCTCCAGGAACGGCCGCACCCCCCGCACCTCGAAGGCGGTCAGCCAGCGCAGCCGCAACTGCTCCACCCCGCCGGGCCGGCCGGCCACCCCGGCCCTGCGGTGCGCGGCGGCCCGGCGGCCCGCGCCGACCTTCAGGGCGGTCGCCGCGGCGCCGGCCGCCGCGACCACGGCACCGGCGCCGAGCGCCGTGCCCGACCCCGTACCGAGGGCCAGATCGCCGCCCACCGCGGCGACGGCCGCGACGGCCGTCACCAGCGCCGGCGTCGCCAGATCCGCCGTGGCCGGGCCGGCCTCCGCCGCCTCGACGGCCCGCAGATAGGCCGCGTACTCCTCGGCCGCGGGCGCCGCCATGGCGTCCAGAGCCGCCCGGCCGCGCGACAGGAGCACCGCCCCGTCGACCCGGCCGCCCGAGCGCCCCACCTCTTCCTCCACGGCCCGTTCCCACAGCCGCTCCGCCTCGGCCCGGTGGCTGTCCCGCATCCGCGTCCCCCTCCGCCGCAATCGAACAGTCCGGACCCCAGTGTCCTGCCGGACGCCCGTCCGCGCGAGGGAGCGTCGGGACGGCCCAGACGCCCCAAGGGATCAGGCCCACAAAGGGTTTTGACCGAACGACAGCCCGTCGACCTCGCGTCCGATGGCGTTCATGTGCCGAATACCGCGTCCGGGTGATGCCCCGGAACCAATCCTTCCCGGGCCAGTTGATCAGGACGCTTCGGTCAACGGAGCAGTTCCGGGCCATCGAGCTCAAGAAGGAAGACTCGTGATCAAGAAGGTTCTTGCTACCGCTGCTGTTGCGGCCACCGTCGCCGGCATGTCCGCGACCACGGCGATGGCGGCCGGCAACGACGGCGGCAGCGCCAACATCATCGGCAACCAGTCGAAGCAGTCCATCGGCAGCAACTCCACCGGTGGTTACATGAGCCCGAACTTCGGTCTCGTGAACGGTGGCGTCCTGCACTGCTTCGACATCCAGAAGGTCCAGGCGCAGGTGCCGATCGGCGTCATCGCCATCCCGGTCGCCGTTCAGGACGTCCTCGGCAACCCGATGGCGAACCAGACCTGCACCCAGAACTCCGTGCAGCAGAAGGGCGACGACGCGCTGTCGCACATCCTGGGCGAGGTCCTCTCCCAGAACGGCAACGTCGGCGGCTGATCTCGGCATCTCCGCTGAAGAAGCCCGACGGAAGCGGCCCCGTTCCTCGCAGAGCCAGTGCGAGGAACGGGGCCGCTCCCCGTATCAGTGCCCCGCCCGCGCCCCCGCCACCCGTGGCGTACGGGCGGTCTTTCCCCGGGTGCGCAAGGATGGGGACATGCCGAACAGACTGGCCCATGAGACTTCCCCCTACCTCCTCCAGCACGCCGACAACCCCGTCGACTGGTGGCCCTGGTCGGCCGAGGCGTTCGAGGAGGCCCGGCGGCGTGACGTACCGGTGCTGCTCAGCGTCGGCTACAGCTCGTGCCACTGGTGCCATGTGATGGCCCACGAGTCCTTCGAGGACGAGACCACCGCGGCCCTGGTCAACGAGCGCTTCGTCGCCGTCAAGGTCGACCGCGAGGAGCGCCCCGACGTCGACGCCGTCTACATGGAGGCCGTGCAGGCCGCCACCGGGCAGGGCGGCTGGCCCATGACCGTCTTCCTCACCCCGGACGCGGCGCCCTTCTACTTCGGCACCTACTTCCCGCCCGAGCCCCGGCACGGCATGCCGTCCTTCTCCGACGTCCTCGACGGGGTCGCCCGCGCCTGGGACGAGCGCCGCGACGAGGTCGGCGAGGTCGCCGGGAAGATCGTCAAGGACCTCTCGGCCCGCTCCCTCGCCTTCGGCGGCGAGGGCGTCCCCGGCGAGGAGGAGTTCGCCCAGGCCCTGCTCGGCCTCACCCGGGAGTACGACGCGAGCTCCGGCGGCTTCGGCGGCGCGCCCAAGTTCCCGCCGTCGATGGTGCTGGAGTTCCTGCTGCGCCACCACGCCCGTACGGGCGCCGAGGGCGCCCTCCAGATGGCCGTCCACACCTGCGAGGCGATGGCCCGCGGCGGCATCTACGACCAGCTCGGCGGCGGCTTCGCCCGCTACGCGGTGGACCGCGCCTGGGTCGTGCCGCACTTCGAGAAGATGCTCTACGACAACGCGCTGCTGTGCCGCGTGTACGCGCACCTGTGGCGGGCCACCGGCAGCGAGCTCGCCCGCCGGGTCGCCCTGGAGACCGCCGACTTCATGGTCCGCGAACTGCGCACCCCCGAGGGCGGCTTCGCCTCCGCGCTCGACGCGGACTCCGACGACGGAACGGGCCGGCACGTCGAGGGCGCCTACTACGTGTGGACCCCCGGGCAACTGGCCGAGGTGCTCGGCGAGGACGACGCGCGCTACGCCGCCCGCTACTTCGGCGTCACCGAGGAGGGCACCTTCGAGCACGGCTCCTCCGTGCTCCAGCTCCCGCAGGACGCGGGCCCCGCCGACGCCGGCCGGATCGCCTCCGTCAAGGAGCGGCTGCTCGCCGCCCGTGAGGAACGCGCCCGCCCCGGCCGCGACGACAAGATCGTCGCCGCCTGGAACGGGCTCGCCATCGCCGCCCTCGCCGAGACCGGCGCGCTGCTCGACCGCCCCGACCTGATCGAGCGGGCCACCGAGGCCGCCGACCTGCTCGTCCGGCTGCACCTCGACGACGGTGCCCGCCTCACCCGTACCTCCAAGGACGGCCGCGCCGGTGCCAACGCCGGAGTCCTGGAGGACTACGCCGACGTCGCCGAGGGCTTCCTCGCCCTCGCGTCCGTCACCGGCGAGGGCGTGTGGCTGGAGTTCGCCGGCTTCCTCCTCGACATCGTCCTCGACCGGTTCACCGCCGAGGGCGGCGCGCTCTACGACACCGCCCACGACGCCGAGCGGCTCATCCGGCGTCCCCAGGACCCGACCGACAGCGCCGCCCCGTCCGGCTGGACCGCGGCCGCCGGCGCCCTCCTCGGCTACGCGGCGCACACCGGCTCCGACGCCCACCGCACCGCCGCCGAGCGCGCCCTCGGCGTGGTCAAGGCCCTCGGGCCGCGCGCCCCCCGGTTCATCGGCTGGGGCCTGGCGGTCGCCGAGGCCCTGCTCGACGGGCCGCGCGAGGTCGCCGTGGTCGGCGCACCCGACGACGAGGGCTTCCAGGCCCTGCGCCGTACGGCCCTGCACGGCACGGCCCCCGGAGCGGTCCTCGCCACCGGCCTGCCCGGCGGCGAGGAGTTTCCCCTGCTGCGGGACCGGCCGCTGGTCGACGGGGCGGCCGCGGCCTACGTCTGCCGGCACTTCGTCTGCGACGCGCCGACGACGGACCCGGCCGAGCTGGGCCGCAAGCTGTCCCGCTGAGGCGGCGGCCCGTACGCGGCGGGACGACTAGCCGCAGAGGAACGACGTGCCTCCCCTGGGCGTGTACTCGCCCAGGGGGGTCTCGCTCTGCGGCGTGGGCCGGGGCTCCGGCAGCCCCCGGTCCGCGCGGAGTTCCGCGAAGACCTCTTCGGCGTACGGCACGTCCCACGAGATCGTCGCGCCGACGTTCGGGATCAGCGGGTTGACGGTCTTGATGGGCACCGTGGCGAACTCGGTGCGCTCGGGCGGCAGGTCCCGCAGCCGGGCCGCGAGCGTCAGCAGCTCCGGCACGCTGATCCCGCGCTCGGTCCTCGCGTCGCCGCGCAGGGTCTCGGCGAACCAGCGCAGCCCGTCGGTGTCCTCGAACAGGCGGGTGCGGACCTCGCGCAGCGTGTTCACCACGAACGACTGCTGCTTCTTGATCCGTCCGAAGTCCGCCTCCCCGTCCGCCTTGCGCGAGCGCACGTACTGGAGCGCCTCGCCGCCGAGGACCCTGCGGGTGCCCGGCTGCAGGTCGAGCCCGGTGACGGGGTCCTTCAGGGGGCGCTCGGTGCAGACCGGCACGCCGTCGACGACGTTCACCGTGTCCATGAACCGGCGGAAGTCGATCTCGAGGTAGCGGTGGACCGGCAGCGCGGTCATCGCCTCGACCCGCTCGATCACGAACGACGGACCGCCCTCCTTCCAGGCGTTGTTGAGCTTCGCCCGGTGCGGCGCGTGGATCTCGCCGGTGTGCCGGTCGCGGTGCTCGGGGAACTCGGTGAGCGAGTCACGGGGCAGGCTGACGACGCTGACCCGGTCGTACCCCGCCGAGACGTGGACCAGCATCATCACGTCCGTACAGCCGCATTCCTTGAAGCCGATCCGGTAGTCGGTCCGCTCCGCGGCGGTGACGCCGGCCCGCGAGTCGACGCCGACGACGAGGATGTTGAGCCCCTTGTCCGGTGACGGCAGAGCGGCCGGGGCGGCGGCGAGCGCGCCCGAACCGAGGACGGCCAGCGTGCCCGAGGCGAGGAGCAGACGCAGTCTGGGGACTTTCATGACGGACACCACCGATGCTCGGAGACGGAGATGCCCGCACCGTAATTCGAATGCCGTCGCACACAGGTGCGCGGCGCGACATGGACCGTTCGAATCACTCTCCTGCTGAGGCTGTGTCATGATGCCGGAACCTCAGCGGAAGGAGCGAATATGGCACCCGATCCCGGGAAATGGGAGCGGCTGGCCTTCATTCCGAAGAGCCGATATGTGACCGACCCTTCACCCTTCGATCGCGAACCCTTTCCCCTCTATTCCGCGCTGGCCCGCCAATGGGCCATGGACGGGCGTACGGTGCCCGGCCATCCCGACCGGGAGTGGGAGCGCCTCACCCGGACCCCGATCTGGCCCCGTTGAGCCGAATGCGGCACGAAGCAACCGCCGCCCGAGGCAACGGAGTGAAAACGTGCTGTCGGATGATGATGCGGTTTCCTTTCCGTGGCAGGGTCGTTGTGAACTGTGCAGCGGAAGGCGGGGGCATCAGTGCTCCCGCACCTCACGAAAGCCGTGAATTTTCTTCCGCCGCAGAAAGGATCCAGACGAAATGAAGTGCAAGAAGGCTGCGGTCGCCGTCGCCGGTCTGCTCATGGCCCTGGGTGCCGCCGCCCCCGCGATGGCCGACGCGCACGCCGAGGGCGCGGCCATCGGCTCGCCGGGCGTCCTGTCGGGCAACGTGGTCCAGGTTCCGATCCACGTTCCGATCAACATCTGCGGCAACAGCGTGAACATCATCGCCGCGCTGAACCCGGCGTTCGGCAACGTCTGCATCAACGCCTGACGTTCCGACGTCGGCAGGACGGGCCGGCCCCGGGGAGTGTCCACCACACCCCCCGGGGCCGGCCCTTGCGTCCGGTCGTCCGCAGCAGGCGGCGGAGCGACCGCGCGCCCCTGCGCGCGAGGCGGGACAGCCGGGTCCGCAGCATGGCGAGCGCCGGACGCGGATCGTCGGCGGCGAACCAGGCCGCCTCGCCGCCGCGCCGCACCGGCGCGTACCGGCGGCGCGGCGAGGTCAGCCAGGACAGCGCCGCGTGGTCCTCGACGACGAAGCGACGCCCGTACACGGGCTGGTGGGCGGGCACCGGGCGGCCGGTGAGGTCGAGGTGCATCGCCCGGACCACGTCGAGACCGTCCCGGTCGGCGAAGAGCCGGAAGTGGGCGCCGGGCCGCGGGTTGAAGTCGAGCAGGTGATAGGCGCCGGTCACCGGGTCGAGCCGGAAGTCCAGATCGCACACACCCCGGTAGCCCAGTGCCGCGATCAGCTCCCGGGCGATGCCGTCGACCGCCGGGTTGGCGGTCCAGCGGCCCACCGCGGTAGGGCCGGCCCCGGCGGGCCAGGAACGCTCCTTGCGGCCGGTGGCCCCGGTCGAGCAGCCGCCGGCGGAGTCCACGTACCCCTCGAAGAACCAGTCGAGCTCCCGCCCGGGCGGCAGCAGCTCCTGGAGCAGCAGCCGGCTGCCGGCCTCGGGGGTGCGCGCGTACAGCTCGCGGACCTCGGCGAGCGAGCCGACGATCGTGGTGCCGCGCAGCCCGCCGTCGGCCGGAAGCAGCCAGGGGCGGCTCCACTTGGCGATCAGCGGCAGCCCGAGCGACCGGGCCATGGCGGCGGCCTCGTCGGGGCCGGCGGGCAGTTCGGTACGCGGGTGGGGGACGGACAGGGACCGGCAGGTCTCGGCGAGCCGGGCCTTGTCGGCGACGCGGGCGAGCTGCTCGGGCGACTGGTCGGGCAGCAGGTAGCGGCCGGCGAGCTCCGGCCGGCACTCGGCGAGGAACAGGGCCGTGATGTCGTCGAGGGGGACGAGCACGGCCGGCGGTGACGGCTCGGCCAGCCGGTCGGCGATGCGGAGCAGGAGACGGGTGAGCTCCGCCGGGGAGGGCTCGGCGGGGCGTGGGTGGGCGCCGCGGAGATAGCGGGAGCGGGCCACCGGACCGGCCGGCGACTCGACCACCGCGTGGACCGCGATGCCCGCCCGCCCCAGGGACCGCGCGGCACCGAGCGTGCCGTGATGGAAAGGGTTCGGATCGAGCCGCACAAGGACCGCGGGAACGCGGGTGTCAAAACTCGGCACGGCATGTCCTTCGTTTCGGATGCCCCATTCGGGCGAGGAAGAATGCTCTAACGGGCGACGGAACAGATCCAAGCCGCGTTCTCGGTCGGCTCATTAGGAATACTTTCTGAACATCGGACTGACGACTCGTCACGGGATGCCAGAGAGAAGGAGCTGCCATGGACAGCAGAAAACGGAGAACTTCGAGGGCATGGCTGGGGGTGTTCACCGCCGCTCTCCTTGCGTCAGGTTCTGTCGTGCTGTCGTCCCCCGCTCACGGGCACGACGGAGCTCGGGAACGGGCTCAGGCGCCCGCTCCGGCACGCGCCCAGACCTCCGCACCCGAATCCGTAACGACCCGGGGCCCCCAACCGACTCTGTCGAGTGCCATGGGGGCCTTTCTCGAATCCGGGCCGCTCGGGGTGGCCCGGATCAGTCAGCTCGAACGATGGCTCGGCGGCCGGGAGCTGCGCGTCGGCCACACCTACCTGCCCGGCGACCTCTGGTCGAACATCGAGGGCCCGCCCGGCTTCCTCGACTCCTGGGCGGCCTGGCGCAAGGAACGGGCCGACCGGCTGTTCGTCCTGAACGTGCCGATGCTGGAGCGCAACGAGGCCGGCGTCTCCGACTACGAGGTCCGCCGCAAGCTCCAGCTCGGCGCGGCCGGCTACTACGACCACCACTTCCGTACGCTCGCCCAGCGGCTCGTCGACCTGGGCGCCACGGACACGGTGCTCGTCCTCGGCTGGGAGATGAACGGCACGACGTACACCCACCGGTGCGCGCCCGATCCGACCGCGTGGAAGAAGTACTGGACGCGCATCGTCACCACGATGCGTTCCGTGCCGGGCCAGGAGTTCCGTTTCGACTTCAACCCGAGCCGGGGCCGGGACGCCATTCCGTGGACGGAGTGCTATCCCGGTGACGACGTCGTCGACATCATCGGCATGGATTCCTACGACCAGCCGCCGGGCTCCCGTTTCGACGAGCACGTCAACGAACCGTACGGACTCCAGGCGCAGGTCGATTTCGCCGCCGAGCACAAGAAGCAGATCTCCTACCCGGAATGGGGCCTGTTCCGGAACGGGGACAACCCCGAGTACATGCGGCGCATGCTCGAATGGATGAAGCAGCACAAGCCGCTGTACCACACGATCACGGACTACTGTCCGCACGGCGTCTGGCAGTGCGACGACAATCCGCGCTCCTCGCAGGTGTTCCGGCAGATGCTGTACGGCTTGGAGCAGCCGGAGCCGACGGAGCCGACGGAGCCGACGGAGCCGACGGAGCCGACGGAGCCGACGGAGCCCACGGAGCCGACCGACCCGGTCGACCCCACGGACCCGGTGGACCCGACGGACCCGGTGGACCCGACGGATCCTGTGGACCCGACGGATCCTGTGGACCCGACGGATCCTGTGGACCCGACGGATCCGACGGACCCGGTCGACCCGACGTTCCCCGAGCCGAAGCCTGAGCCGAAGCCGGAACCGAAGCCTGAGCCGAAGCCGGAACCGAAGCCTGAGCCGAAGCCCGAGCCGAAGCCCGAGCCGAAGCCCGAGCCGAAGCCCGAGCCCAAGCCCGAGCCGAAGCCTGAGCCCAAGCCCGAGCCGAAGCCTGAGCCCAAGCCTCAGCCCACCTGCTGGACCATCAACCTCGGTTCATGGGTCGAAGGGTGGATCGGCAGCACGATCTGCGTCCCGACCGCGCCCTCCTGGAAGGACGTGGACGTCGACCTGAAGGGCACGTGGCAGGGGGTCTGGCCCTTCTGACCCGACGGTGACCCCGCCGGTGACGGCCCCGAACGGCTGCGGAGGAGCTCATCCTCCGCCGCCGTTCGCCGTGGGGCGCCGCCCCGTCAGACGGCCGATGATCCGCCCCAGCCACTCCCGCTCCCGCGCCTGCCCGGCCACCCAGCGCCGCCCGGCCGCCGCGCCCGCGCGCGCCCACAGCAGCGGAGCCGCGGCCCGTCCCGCCAGCATGAACCGCTGGTTCGCGACCGACTCCGGGCGCCAGTGGTTCTTGTACGGCTCGGTGCCCCGCAGCAGGCTCAGCGTCGCCCGCCCGTCGGCGCTGGTCTCGCGGGCGCCGTGCCGCAGCAGCAGCGCCGCCACGTCCGCCTTGCGGGCCCGCAGGACCGGATCGGCCCCGTACAGATAGCCACCGGACAACTGCCGCGACATCAGCGTGAGGTCCACGCAGACCACCTCGCCGTCGAGCCGGAACTCGGTGACCCGCGCGTCCCCCGACTCGACCATCGACCCCACCGCCCGCTCCAGGTGCCGGGCGAACCGCTCGCTGGTGTGCTCGGCGGTCACGCCCCGGCCCTGCCACTGGAGCAGATGCAGCTCCAGGAGGCGTTCCAGGGCGGCCGGCACCTCGGGGCCGGAGACGATGCGGGCCTCGATGCCGAGCGCGTCCAGCTTGCGGAGCTTCGCCCGGGCCCGCTGGGCCTTGGTGGAGGGGAGCCGCTCGATCAGCCCCTCGACCGGCACGCCCGGCAGCTCCTGGCACAGCGAGTCCGTGAGCCGTCGCCGGGGGCCGCGCCACAGCGCGTGGACCCGCTCGGCCACCGCCCCCGGCCGCACCTCGCGCAGATCGAGCACCGCGCCGCGCGCCAGCCGCGCGAGCGCGTCGGTCAGCACCGGCACCGCCTCGGGGCAGTCGTCGTCGACCAGCACGTCCATGTAGTCGGTGAGGGCGCCGCCGAGCGGCGTGAGCACCGGCAGCGGCCCGGCCGCCCGCGTCAGGGGCGCCGCCGCGACCAGCGTGCCGTCGGCCCGCCGCACCAGGACCAGGCGCAGGGCACCCGGCCGGCCGTACGACAGCCACCAGGAGTGCAGCCACGCGTGCGACTGGAAGGGCGTCGCCGCCGAGCAGCGGCGGTACAGCGTCGTCCATTCGGGGCCGAGCCGGCCGAACTCGGCGCCGTCCCGGCAGACCTCGGCGCGCAGCCCGCCGCCCGGTCCCTCGCCCGGTCCCTCGCCCGGTCCGTCGCCGGGGCCGTCGCCCGGCCCGGGGGCCGACCGGCCGCGCGGCCCGATGCGGAGCCCGGCGTGCAGCCCGGCGCGCAGTCCGCCCCGGCCCCCGGAGCGCGGCTCGGTGGACAGAGGTCCGCTGTTCACACCGCCTCCGGTTCCGGCTGCTGCGAGGCCACCGACGGGCCCGGCACGGCGGCCGTGCCCTGCCGCGAGTGCCGTGCCTCGGCGCGCGCCGGCCGCTTCGGCCGGACCAGCAGTCCCAGGCCGCCGAGCAGCCCGCCCGCGCAGGCGCCGACGAGCGCCGACAGGGACGCGGACGGCGACACCGGCTCGACCGGCTTGGTCGCCCGCGAGAAGGGCACCACCTTCACGCCCGTGTTCCCGGCGGCGTGCGTGCTGTTGAGCACGAGGGCCCGGGCCACTCCGTCGGCCATCGACACCGCCGTGGACGGCTTCGCCGAGCGCGCGGTGATCGAGATCATCGGCGCGTCCGGGGAGGTGGACGCCTGTACGCCGGCGCGCAGCGTCTCCGCCGGGACACCCGCCCACACCTGGGCGTCACCGGTCACGGCGATGTCCGTGGCGACCCGTCCGTACGCCTGGGCGAAACCGAGCGCAGCGGCCGGGTCCGACTTCTCGCCGGGCACGACGATGACATAGCTGGTCGCCGCGTACTGCGGGGTCTTCAGGGCGCCGTAACCGCCGCCGAGGACGGCGCCGGCGAGCGCGGCGGCCGGCAGCACCATCCAGCGGGCGGGGGTGAGGAGGGAGGAACGTGGCGGGGTCGTGGTCATGGTGCAGCTCTCACTTCACGGGAAGTCGGGTCGCGGGTGGACGGGGCGCCGGAGGACGGGACACGGATACGTGCGGGCCGTGGACGGCCCGCCGGTAGAGGGACAGCAACCGCCGGGCGCTCTGCGCGATGTCGTAGCGGCGGACGGCCTCGGGCGGCGGCAGCCGGTCGGGCCGGGCGTCGTGTGCCGCGCGGAGCGCGTGCAGCGCGCCGATCAGCTCGGGCACGGACGGCCCGATGCGGCGCGCGCAGGGAACGGCGCCCGGCGGCAGGTCGTCGATCGCCGGGCAGGCCGCGTACAGCGTCGGCAGGCCCGCCGCCAGCGCCTCGACGATCGCGAGACCGAATGCCTCGTCGGGGGAGGTGGACACGAAGACGTCCATCGCCGCCAGCAGCGACGGCAGATCGGGCCGCCCGCCCGCCGGGTGCGCCGGGGGATCCGGGAACGCCCCCGGGAGCAGCACCCGGCCGGAGGCTCCGCACTCCTCGGCGAGCCGCAGCAGCTCCGCCCGCCGGTCGCCCTCGCCGACGAGCAGCAGCCACGCGTCGGGAACCGCCGCCACCGCCCGTACGAGCCGGTCGAAGCGCTTGCCCGCCGCGAGCCGCCCCACCCCGCCGACCACGAACGCGTCGGCGGGCAGGCCGAGCGCCGCTCTCGTCGTCGCGCGGGCGCGCGGGTCGAAGGCGAAGCGGTCGGTCTCGATGCCGTTCGGCACGACGTGGACACGGGACGGGTCGACGCCCCAGTCGGCGAGCCGGCGCGCCACGCTCGGCGAGACGGCGACGGTGGCGGTGCCGAGCCGTTCGGTCGCCAGGTAGAGGGCCCTCGTGCCCGCCGACAGCGGCCGGCCCTCGATCTGGGCCTCGCCGAGGGAGTGCTCGGTCGCGACGACGGACCGCACCCCCGCGAGCCGGGCGGCGGGCCTGCCGTAGACGCAGGCCCGGTACAGGTGCGTGTGCACGAGGTCGTAACGGCCCTGCCGGATGAGGCGGGTGAGCCGGGGCAGCGCGCCCACGTCGCGGTTGCCGGTCATGCCGAGGTGGACGACCGGGGTTCCGTCGGCCTCGATGCCCTCCGCGACCGCGCCGGGGTTGGTGAGGGTCACCACCCGGCTGTGGACGGGGAGGTGACGCAGCAGCAGCCGCAACTGCTGCTCGGCGCCGCCGATGCCGAGCCCGGTGATCACGTGCAGGACCCTCAGCTCCGGCCCGTCGTCCGCGACCGTCTCGTCCGTCACCGTCTTGTCCGTCACCGTGCCGTCCGTCACCGTGGCGCCGGTCGCCGGGTCGTCCGTCGCCCGGTCGTCGTCCGTCGCCCGGTCCTCGTCTGTCGTCATGCCGTCCGTCGCCGTTTCGTGGGTCGCCGTCCCGTCCGTCCTCGTCCCTGCCGCCCTCCCCCTGTCCGGCGTCATGACAGGACGCTCCGGGCCGGGTCGTCGCGCAGCGGGCCCAGATCGGCGGGGCGGCGGCGCCGCAGCGGATGCAGGAGCCGCTTGGCGGTGAGCCGCCACGAGGTGTCCTCCTCGCCGATGTGGACGCGGGGCAGGGCGTACGTGCCGGACAGCGGGCCCGGGTCGATCGCGCAGGCGTACGCGTAACCGGCCTTGCGGACGGCCCGGACCACCCGGGCGTCGACCGACCCGTACGGGTAGCAGAAGCCGTCCACCCGGTCGCCGGTGATCTCCTCGATCAGCTCCCGGCTCTGCCGGGTCTCGGCGGCGAGGGTGGCGTCGTCGGCGTCCGTGAGGGGCACGTGGCGCAGGCCGTGCGAGCCGATCTCCATGCCCGCGGCGGCCGCCCGCCGGATGCCGTCCTCGTCCAGGAGCGGTTTGCGCGGCCCGTCCGCGTCCCACGCGTTGTCGCCGCCGAGACGCCCCGGCAGCACGTACACGGTCGCCGTGAACCCGTGCCGGCGCAGCAGCGGCACCGCCGACTCCAGGAAGTCCGCGTAGCCGTCGTCGAAGGTCAGCCCCACCAGGCCGCGTTCCCGCCCTTCGGCGGCGGCCGCGAGCAGCTCCCGCACGGACACCCCGCGCAGCCCCCGGTCGCCCAGCCAGTGGAGCTGACGGGCGAAGCGCACGGGGGAGACCGTCACCTTGTACGGGTCATCGGGGGCCTCCGCGATCGAGTGGTACATCGCCACCCACAGGGGAGGCTTCGGCAGCAGACGACGCAGCACGGAAGCGGGCATGGGAGGTCCTTCGGCGGGGAGTGCGGGGCAGGGGCGGGATCTCTGGCGCCTTGGCGGCACGCGTGACGAACAGCAGGAAGACGCCGCCGACCACCAGGGCGGCGACGGCCAGGGAGAGCACGGGCGGTTCCACGAACAGCGCGCACAGCCAGGCCGCGCCGGTGGCCCAGGCCCCGGCGGTGGTCAGCCGCAACAGGCCCTCGCCGAGCCGGCGGACGTCCACCGGCACGGACTGGCGGTGCGCGCCGCGGAGCAGCATCACGGCGGTCAGGGTGATGCCGAGCGCGTTGGCGCCGGCGATGCCGACGGCGCCCCACAGGGGTGCGGCGACCGCCCCGGTGACGGCGGTGGCGGCGAGCCCGGTGGCCATGGCGAGGGCCGGGTACCAGAGCGGGCGGGCCGCCGAGAAGTAGCAGCGGACGAGGGCGCCGACCATCGTCTGGCCCAGCAGGCCGAGCGCGTACACCCGCATCACGGCGGCGGTCGCGGCCGTGTCGCCGGCGTCGAACGCGCCGCGCTGGAACAGGATGCCGACGATCTGCGGCGCGGCGGCGATCACCGTCGACGCGCCGGCGAGCACGACGACCGCCGCGAGCAGCAGGTCCCGCTCCACGCGGCGCCGGGCCTCCTCGGTGTCGCCGGCCGCGAGGGCGCGGGCGATGACGGGGAAGCTGACCGTGCACAGCATCAGCGACAGGATCATCGGCATCTGCGCGACCTTCTGCGCGTAGTTCAGATGCGAGATGGCGCCGGCCGGCAGCGGTGAGGCGAGGAACCGTTCGATCAGGATCTGCGACTGGCGGGTCAGCGCGAAGACGACGACCGGCGCGATCATCCCCAGGACGAGGAGCCGTGTCTCGCCGGGCGGCGGCGGAGCGGCCGGCTCCGCGGTCGTAGCGCCGGCCGTCCGGACCGGCCGGTTCCGCAGTTTCCGCAGCAGCGTGGGCGCCTGGACCAGCACCATCAGGACCGCGCCGACGGCCACCCCGGCGGCGGCGGACCGCACGCCGAACGGCTCCCGCAGGACGAGGATCGTCCCGATGATGCCGACGTTGTACGCCACGTAGATCGCGGCCGGCGGCAGGAACGAGCCGTGCGCGCGCAGCGCCGCCGAGCAGTACCCGGCGAGCGCGAACGACAGCACGCACGTGGCCGTGAGGCGGGTGCAGTCCACGGCGAGGCGCGGGTCGGGCAGACCGGGCGCGAGCACGGCGACCAGGAAGGGGGCGAAGAGGACGAGGAGGACGCAGACGGCGGCGACGGAGAGCACGAGCCGGGGCAGCGTGGCCCGTACGAGGGCACGGACCGGGTCCCCGGACCGGGCGCCGACGCGGCGGGCCAGCGCCCGCGCGAACGCCGGCACGAGGATCAGCGCCATCGCGTCCTCGATGAGCAGCGTGGACGCGAACTCGGGCACCGTCCACGCCACCAGGAACGCGTCGGTCTCGGCGCCGGCGCCGAAGTACCCGGCCAGGATCTGGTCCCGTACGAGCCCGAGCACGGCCCCCACGGCGGTGAGCGCCGCCGTCACGACCGCGGCGCGCAGCAGGAACCGCCCCGACGGCCGGCGCGCGTGCCGGGCCCGCGCGGGGGCGGCCGCGGGTGCGGGCGGGTCGGCCGGGACGGGGCGTGCGCCGTGCCCCAGCGGCCGCCCGCCGAGCAACGGCGCGCGGACCTCACCCGGCACGGAGTGCCCGATGATCGCCCCACCGCCGAGCACCGGCACCCGATGCCCGACCCCGGCCCGCACCCGCTCACCCCGCCGGTACGGCGGCAGCCCGCACAGCGCGTCCACGGCGGCCACGGTCGAGTGGGCCGCCCACGGATCGGCCACCGCGTCGGCGCCCCTCACCGCCGCCGCCGTCGCGGACGGCTGCGCGCCGTCGTCCGGCGCCAGCCCGCAGAGCGCGTCCACGGCAGCCACCGTCGAGTGCGCCGCCCACGGATCGGCCACCGTGTCGGCGCCCCGCACCGCCGCCGACGCGGACGGCTGCGTACCACCGCCCGGCGCCAGCCCGCAGAGCGAGTCACCGGCGATCGACGCCCACGCCCCGGACCGGTCGGCGCCGGGCGCCCAGCGGTCGGGGCCGCTCGGGTCGGCCGCCCACCGGTCGGTGTCGCCCGTGTCGGGCGCCCAGTGGCCGGGGCCGCTCGGGTCGGCGGCCCACCGGTCGGAGCCGCCGGCCTCATGCGCCCACGGCCCGGGGCCGTGGGCGTCGGGCGCCCAACGGTCGGTGTCGCCCGTGTCGGCAGCCCACGGCTCGGTGCCGTCGGCGTCGGGTGCCCAGCCTCCGATGCCGGTCCCGTCGGGCGCCCAGCGGTCGGAGCCGTCCGTGTCGGCAGCCCACAGGTTGGAGCCGCCAGCTTCATGCGCCCATGGCTCGGAGCCGTCGGCGTCGGGCGCCCACCGGTCGGTGTCGCCCGCGTCGGCAGCCCACGGCCCGGTGCCGCCCCCGGCGCTAGCCCAGTCGGCGGCCGACCGTCCGGAGCCGCCCGCGTCAGGCGCCCGCCGTCCCGAGCCACTCCGGTCGGCGGCCCAGCCTCCGCCGCCGCCCTCGTCGACAGCCCACGGCCCGGTGCCGTCGGCGTCAGCAGCCGACCGTCCGGTGCTGTTCGCGTCGGGATCCCGCCGCCCGGAGCCGCCCCCGGCGGGATCCCATGGCCCGGGCCCGCCCCCGTCGGGCGCCCACCCACCGGCGCCGCCCTCGTCGGCAGCCCAGGACCCCGGCCCGCCCCCGTCGGGCGCCCACCCACCGGCGCCGCCCTCGTCCGCAGCCCACGACCCGGGCCCGCCCCCGTCGGGCGCCCACCCACCGGCGCCGTCCCCGTCCGGCGCCCGCCGTCCTCCGCCCTCCACACCCCGCACCCACTCCCCGCCGCCGCCCCCGGTCGGTGTCGGGCGGGTGGCGGGTGGGTCCGGGGGGTTCTGGGGGGTGGCCCAGGGGTCACGCACGGGGCACCTCCGTGAGCGACCACCAGGCCGCCAGGCCGAGGACGACGGAGGTCAGGACCGTCGAGGGGCCGCCGATGTCGGCGTAGACGAAGTCGATCAACTGCCAGGACAGCAGGCCGATCGCGACCAGCGCGCAGTCCGCGCCGAGCCGGCGCCGGCGGAAGGCCGCGAGCAGCAGGGCCAGCCAGCTACCGGCGAGGGCGAGCAGGCCGATCAGGCCCTGTTCGCTCAGCACGAGCAGGTACATGTTGTGCGGGGACAGCAGCGGCTGCCGGGCGAAGCCCGCGCCGGCGCCGGCCGTGTCGCTGCCGGAGGACAGCGCGAGGGAGGCGTTGGAGTCGCGGTACGCGGGGAAGCCCTTGAGGCCCACGCCGGTCAGCGGCTCCGCGCGCCACATCCGGCCCGCCGCCGCCCACATCGTGTACCGGTCGGTGACCGACTGGTCGGGCGCGGCCGTGACCTGCGTGATGCTGGCGACGCGGTCCTTCACCATCGCCGAGCCGATGCCGAGACCGCCGACGAGGACCACCGCGAGCGCCCCGACGGCGAGCGCGACCCGTCCGGCCCGCCGTAGCCCCGAGAGGAGCAGCAGGATCCCGCACGCCAGGACCGTCGCGATCCACGCGCCCCGGCTGAAGGAGAGGACCAGCGGAAAGAAGAGGAGTCCCGCGCAGACCAGCGCCGCCGTCCGGGCCCGTCCGGGCCGCCCGCCGAGGGCCAGGGCGACGCTGACGACCACCCCGTACGAGACCACCGTCGCCATGCCCATCACATCGGTCGCCCCGAACGTGCCGACCGCCCGGACGTCCTCGCCCTGGTACGACGCACCGGTGCCGGTCAGGTACTGCACCACGCCCACCGCGCCCTGGAGCAGCGCGAGGCCGACCAGCGCCCACGCGACCACCGCGAAGTCCCGCCGGTCGCGGACCGTCAGGAGCACGGCCGCGGGCACGAGCACGAAGACCTGGAGATAGCGGGCGACTCCCGGGAGGCTGGCGCCCGGGTCGTGGGAGGTGATGGCGGCCAGGCAGATACCGAGCACGGGCAGGCCGAGCACGACGGCCGCCGCCCGGGTCAGCGGCCGGGCACCGCTGCGCAGCACCCGCACCAGACACACCAGCACCAGCAGCCCTGACGCGGCGTCGGCGACCGTTCCCGTACCGCCCGTGCCGCCCTCCGCGCCCCCGCCGCCGCCCGGCACCAGGAGCAGCGCGATCACGGCGAGGACCGGGGACAGCGCCCCGGCCCTGCGCGCCGCGTCCCGTACGTCCTGCCGCAAGCCGTACCGCCGCAAGCCGTCCCGGCGTACGCCGTGCGGCCCTATGTCGCGTTCCCGTGCGCCGGGGCCGGTGTCCGGCCCCGGCACGGTCGCCGTCACGGCCGTCGCCATCCTCAGCTTCCCGTCGGTCGCACGAGACCGGCCGCCGTGCGCAGCAGGATGCAGACGTCCTGCCAGAGCGACCAGTGGTCGATGTAGTGGTTGTCGAAGCGGCAGCGGTCCTCGATCGAGGTGTCCCCGCGCAGACCGTGCACCTGGGCGAGCCCGGTCAGCCCCACCGGCATCCGGTGCCGTGCCGCGTAACCGGCGTGGACCCGGCTGAACTGCGCGACGAAATACGGCCGTTCGGGCCGCGGGCCGACCAGGCTCATGTCGCCGCGCAGCACGTTCCAGAGCTGCGGCAGCTCGTCCAGCGAGGTCTTCCGCAGGAAATGCCCGACCGCGCTCATCCGGTGGTCGTCGGCCACGCTCCACCGGGTCGCCGACTCCGTCTCGTCGGCCGGCCGCAGCGTACGGAACTTCAGCAGCGTGAACAGGCGGCCGTTCTGCCCCACCCGCTCCTGCCGGAACAGCACCCCGGGCCCGTCCGCGATCCGCACCGCCAGCGCGCAGACCAGCAGCACCGGCAGCGCGCACGCGAGCGCGGGTGCCGCGAGGGCCACGTCCAGGACCCGCTTCGCGGTGATGCCGCGCCGCTCGCCGGCCGGCACCAGACGCCGGCAGGCGTAGCCCCACAGGTGGTCGCCCATCGCCGCCCCGTCCGGGCCGCCGCCGATCCGCCAGGTGGTGCACCCGTACTGCTGGAACAGCGTCACCAGCCCGTCGTCGTCGGTCAGGAAGACCGCGTCGCGGACCGTGTTCTGGATGACGGCCCGGTGGATCTCCTCGGTCGTGGTGAGCACCGGGAGCCCCGGCCCGTCGTCCGGACGTCCGTCGTCCGCGCGCGCCCCGACGATGCCGACCGGCCGGATGCCGTACTCGGGGTGCTGGGCCAGTGCGGCGGCGAACCGCTGCGCCGGGCCCGGCCCGCCCACCACCAGCGCCGACCGCGGATGCGCCCGCGCCGACCGCCGCCTGCGCGCGTGCACGAGTCCGCGCAGCACGGCCACGGCCCCCACGTGCGCGCCGTACGCGGCGGACAGCCGCAGCGGTCCGAGCGCGAGCCCCGGGGCGTACGCGGCGACCGCGGCGGCGGTCACGCACCAGGCGACGCCGGCGCGGGCGGCCAGCGCGGGCAGGTCGTCCAGGACCCCGGTGAGCACGACCACCGGCCGGTAGAGCCCGGCCCGGCCGTCGAGCAGCACGACGAGGGCGACGACGCACAGGCCCAGCTCCCAGCGGCGGTGCGCTGCGGACAGCAGGCAGACCGCGAGCAGGACGGCGAGCACGTCGGCCGCGACCAGGGGGGCGGCGGCCGGCCGTCCCCGGGCCGGCCGCCGGCGTGGCGGCAGCGCGAGGCGGTCGGTGGCGCCGCGCGGCGGCGCGAGGGAGGTGCGTCCGGGAACGTGGCCCGCGGAGGGCCAGGAACCCGGCGACGGAGGGACGCTGGTGCTTTCCGTAGTCACTGTGCGATCGGCTCTCTGTGCTCCGTGCACCGCACTCCGGCCAGTTCGCGGTAGAGCTCCGCGAAGGCCGCGCCGGTGCGCCGCACATCGAATCTGCTGAGTACGTGCTCGCGGGCCTCCCGGCCCAGCGAGTGCCGCAGTTCGGGCCGGCCCAGAAGGCGGCCGAGCGCCGCGGCGAGCGCCCCGGGGTCCTCGGGCGGGACCAGACACAGCTCCCGGTGGCCGGGCGGCAGGCTCTCCCGGGCCCCGTCCACGTCGCCGACCACCACCGGCCGCCCGGTCGCCATGGCCTCCAGCGGCGCGAGCGCCATGCCCTCCCAGCGGGAGGGCAGCACGACGACGTCGGCGGCCCGGTACCAGGGCGCGGGATCGGCGACGGACCCGGTGAACCGCACCGAGGGCGGCGCGGCGGCCCGCAGCCGCTCCGCGTCGGGTCCGTCCCCGACGAGGACGAGCCGGGCCTCCGGCACCCGCGCGAGCACCTCGGGCCAGGCGGCCAGGAGCACGTCCTGCCCCTTCTGCCGGCACAGCCGCCCGACGCACACGACGAGGGGCCCGCCGGGTTCCCGGTCCCACCCGTCCGCGGGCGTGAACCGGTCCGTGTCCACACCGTTGTGGATCACCGACCAGCGCGCCCGCACGCCGGCCGCCTCGCCGGTGTGCCGCTCGGCCTCGCTGACGCACACGGTCGTGGCCGTCCAGCGGGCGGCCCAGCGCTCCCAGCGCACGGCGAGCGCCGCGGTCGTGCCCTCGACCGCCTCGAAGGACCAGGCGTGCGGCTGATACACCGTCGGCACCCGTCCGCGCAGGGCCAGCCGGGCGCACAGGCCCGCCTTCGCGCTGTGCGCGTGGACCAGCGCGGGCTCCGCGGTACGGATCAGCCGGGCGAGCTCGCGGGTCTCCCGGACCAGGCGCGGGCCGGGTTCGCGGCCGGCCCGCCAGTCGTACGTGTCGGCGCCCTCGGCCCGTACCGCCGCGGCGAGCTCGGTGCCGGGCGGGCAGGCCACGGCCACCCACAGCCCCGCGGCGAGCTGACCGCGGACCAGGTCGGTGACGACCCGGGCGACCCCGCCGTCACCGGGCTGCACGGCGTGCAGGACGTCCGGGCGCGCGTGCGGGCGCACGTCAGCTCCGGCCCTCCGCCCGCCGGACGGCATCCTTCCGGTTCTCGAGGCGGATGTGGAAACGATCGGCCCCATGGCGCAGCGCCCCCCGCAGATCGAAGACGTCGAAGTCGTACTCCAGGGTGTTGCGACGGGCGGGCAGCCGTTCCGTCCGACGTGCCCCCGGTTCCGTGATGCTGGAGTTCATCACGTCGTCCGCCACCAGGCCCCGATGTACGGCATGAACCACTGAATTCCGCATACAGGTTCTCCGCTTTGATGAGAGAAGGAAGGGAAGACCCGTGAAGACCGGGAGAGAGGTGGGTGTCGTCCGCGCGAAATGGATGAACGCGCGAGGGGGCCGGAAGCAACGTTCGGGACCGTTATAACCCCCGAGCCGGGCGATAGTAAGCATGAGATGCCCGGAAACCCTAACTTCCGTATCCGCGTGGCAGGTTCCTCGTTGAGCGTGTTGCGCCATTCTCGGGCCAGTCACTCGAATGACGCTCTTATGGCCCAAAGATCGGTTGAACGTCACCCGTTCGGGAGAGCAACCGATGAATAGCGGCGGCGTTGATGAAGGAGCCGGGCGAAACCGTCCGCGCCGTCCGAGTAGCAAATCGATCGAGGAGACGTTCTCCATGTCCCGTATCGCGAAGGCTGTCGCCCTCTCCGTCGGTGCCGCCGCCACTGTCGCCGGCGCCGCCGGTGTCGCCGCCGCCGATGCCGGTGCCCACGGCGCGGCCGTGCACTCCCCGGGTGTCCTGTCCGGCAACCTGGTCCAGGTCCCCGTCCACATCCCGATCAACGTCTGCGGCAACACCGTGAACGTGATCGGCGCCCTGAACCCGGCGTTCGGCAACACCTGCGTCAACGCCTGATCTCGCACGCGGGACCGTGGTCCCTCCGAGGCCGGTGCGCCGCCCCTGACGGGGTGGCGCACCGGCCTTTCGCCGTCTGCTCACCGTCTCGTCGCCCCCTTGGCATCCGATGTCTCGTTCGGCGCACGCCCGTGCGCCGTCGGGTGCAACGGCGCACGCCCCCGGGAGGAGCAGGTCAGGAGGGTGAATTCACTCGAACGGAGGCGTGGCGCTCAGTAGTTCTGCGGTTGCGGAGCGCTATGGCCGCAGGCACGGTGGCCGAGATGTTGTCCGACGCATAAGGAAAAGGAACACATATGCGTCCCCTGGTCTCACGCCGCCTCACCGCCCTGGCGATAACCGCCGCCCTCAGCCTCGGCACGGCGGGAACCGCCTTCGCCGACGAACACCACCCGTCCCGCCCGGCTCCCCACGCCGGCTCCCGAGCCCCCCTCTCCGACGCCGACACCGAGGCGCTCCGGGCGAGGATCCAGGCCGCCGTCGACGCGGCCGAGGCCGCGACCCCGGGGGCCTCGAAGCCCGCGGTGCCGAGTGCCGTGCCGGCCGCGCCCGCCGATCTGATCGGTGACACGCTGGCGCTCGTCCAGAAGGCGGTGGCGGACCTGCTCGCCGCCGTCACCTCGCTCAATCCGGCCGATGTCGTCGGCACGGTCACCGGCACCCTCACCTCGCTGGTCGACCTGGTGACGGCCACCCTGGGCGCGGGCGGGCTGCCGAAGCCCGAGCTGCCCGGCCTGACGGGCGTGTCCCAGCCGGCGGTCCCGCTGCCGGCGGACACTCCGCCGAAGCTGCCGCAGGCCCCGGAGCTGCCGGCCAAGCCGGCGGCCCCGGAGCTGCCGGAGCTGCCGGAACTGCCGGTCAAGCCGGCGGTGCCGCCGGTCCGCTAGCGGCGCGCGAGCGGTGCGCATCAGGGCCGTGCCCGTCCAGGTCTCCTGGGCGGGCACGGCCCTTTCCCCCGTCCTTCCGGGCATCCGATCGGGAAATAGCACCGGCACTCATCGTTCGGGTGCAGTGTCGAGAAATCCCCGCCGCCGGAGTTTCCGGGCGGCGTACGCCTCGTTACAGAGGGCGTAACGGCGTACAGGAATCGTCCAAGACGCCTGTACGGCAAGCGACTTGCACGCAAAAGGAAGGACTCTCCTCATGAAGCCCACCAAGGTCGCCGCGGCCGTCGCCGGTTCTGTGATGGCCCTGGGCGTCGCCGCGCCCGCGATGGCCGCGGAGTCGATGGTGCCCACCAGCCTGGACGGTGGCCTCGGCTCGCTCACCGGCAGCGGGCTCACGACGGAAGCGCTCAGCAGCACCACGGAAGGCTCCCCGGTCAAGACCGTCACCGACACCGCGACCGCGCTGAACCAGGACGGCGCCGGCGCCTCGCTGCTCGGCGGCCTGCCGCTGGGCGCCGGACCGCTGGGCGGCTGACGGGTATTTCGACGTCTCCGCTGTGCAAGGCCCTGGCGACCTTCCGTGCCAGGGCCACACTTTTGGGCTCTGCTGACTCCGATTGAATGATTTTCGGATTGTCCGCCGTGTGGCCTCGATCCGGGCACCACTCGCGTCCCTACGCTCACGCCATTCCCACGCAGTCGGACGGCGCGGGAACGGCCGGACGGAGTGAGGGGGGATCCTCGCCGGTTTCTCCCTGTCCCAGAGGAAGAGCGGTATGCGATCCATCATCAGCAGGAAATTGCTCACCACCGCGGCGGCGACCGGTCTTCTGTCGCTGACCGGCGGCTTCGCCCTCACCGCGAACACGGCGGCCGCCACGGGCGATTCCCCCGGCCCCGACAGCGGCCAGCACGCGCCGGTGCCCCCGGGTGACGTCTGCGACCACGCGAACCTGGGGGACCTGATCGCCGCGGTGCTCGGCGGCCACTGCCGGCCGGCGCCCCAGCCCGCCGGCGACGAGGACGGCGACGAGCCCGACGGATACGGCGACGAGCCCGACGGTCACTCGTCGACCCCGCCGGACCACACACCGCCCGGCCACCCGACGAAGCCGCCGACGAAGCCGACGAAGCCGCCGACGACGTCGACTCCGCCGACGCATCCGGACGAGCCGGACTGTGAGAACGGCGGGTCGGGTCCGCACTGCGAGCCGACGAAGCCGCCCACGAAGCCGCCGACGAAGCCCCCGACGACATCGACTCCGCCGACGCATCCGGACGAGCCGGACTGCGAGAACGGCGGGTCGGGTCCGCACTGCGAGCCGACGAAGCCGCCCACGAAGCCGCCGACGAAGCCCCCGACGACGTCGACCCCGCCCACGCACCCGGACGAGCCGGACTGCGAGAACGGCGGCACGGGACCGGACTGCGAGCCCACGAAGCCGCCCACGAAGCCCCCGACGACGTCGACCCCGCCCACCAAGCCCGACGAGCCGGGCTGCGAGGGCGACGAGAACGGTCCCGGCTGCGAGGGGCCCGGAGGCACCACCCCGCCCGGCAGCACCACCCCGCCCGGCAGCACCACCCCGCCCGGCAACCCCACTCACCCCGGTAACCCCAGCCACCCCGGTGAGCACCCCCACCTCCCCGACACCGGCGGCGACTCCGCCGCCCTCATGGGAGCCGCCGCGATCAGCGCCGCGCTCCTCATTGGCGGTGGCGTGATGTACCTGCGCGGCGGCCGACTGGTCCGCGGCCGGCACTGACCGCCCCACTGACGCCACGTCAACCCGGGCCCCCGCCCTCACCGGTGGGGGCCCGGTGTTGCTGCACTCAGGGGAATCCCGTCACGAAACACCCCCACAACTCGTTTGCAGGACATGAATCTGCGATCTCACGCCGGCCTGGGCCTGCTCGCCGCCGCCTTCGCGTCCGCCGCCCTGGCGTCCCCCGCCACCGCCGACGCGCCCGTCATCGTGCCGCTCCAGGGCCTCGAGCCGGTGCTCCCGATGGACGCCCCCTCCGTCGCCACGGGCGTCCCCACCCCCATCCCCGGCGCGCCCACCGGCTTCCACGAGGGCACCGGCGGCCTGCCGGACCTCACCCTGCCCCGTATCCCGCTCAGCAGCACCCTGTCGGAGACCGACATCGCGGCCCCGCTGCCCGAGGTCCTCAGGGACAGCGAGCCCGGCACCGCCGCGCTCACCAGCCCGCGCTCCGAGATGAAGGCCGTCACCCCCGGCGCCGTCGTCGGCAACCCGGTGGCCGACCCCCACGGCGCGCCCCTGGGGATGCCGGAGCTCGGTGTCCCGCAGGTCGGCGTCCTCACCCCCGCGCTGAACGGCGCCCTCGACCCCCAGTTGGGCCTCGCGCCGTCCTAGGCCGGGCGCGTCCCGCCACGACGGTCTGTTTGTACGACCGATGTCCCGGCGGGTGAAGACACGATTCTTCCCGCCACCCGAGGGGTCACGGCTCGTTGCACCGGAAGGCTTGTCGCATGGCCGCGGCCCACGGATCACCGTTCGCTCCGTCGTATCCGGCGGCGGGTGGACGGTGGTCCGCGGGCCATCCCTTTCGCTTGCCCGTCCCGTCGGCGCCTGTTCGTCGCGTCGCGCTGCTGTTCGGTTCATTCCCGTTCGGCGCAATGGCCGTGACCTGTATGACATTCCGCCGTTGAAAGGCATACGTGACCGTGATTCTCGCGGTCGCTTTCCACGTTCAAGGAGTTCCTGATGTCTCGCATCGCGAAGGCTGCCGCTGTCATCGCCGGCACCGGTGCCGTTGCCCTCAGCGGAGCCGGCATGGCCGTCGCCGACTCGGGCGCCGAGGCCGTCGCCGCCCACTCGCCCGGTGTCGCCTCCGGCAACGTCGTGCAGGTGCCGGTCCACGTGCCGATCAACCTCTGCGGCAACACCGTCAACATCATCGGCCTGATCAACCCGGCCTTCGGCAACCAGTGCGCGAACGTCGACGGTGGCGACCACCACCGTGACGGCGGCTACGGCGGCTGACCCTCCGCCTCCCCGCAGCACGAAGCGTCCCCCCGGCCCGCACGGGCCGGGGGGACGCTTCATGTGAGGGCGCTCTCGCCCGGGCGCGCGCCCTCGTCGGGGCACGCGCCCTACGCGTACCGGTAGATCGTGCTGTGGTCGAGGAGATCCGCCGGCGTCACGTTCCACGGGCCCATCCGCTCGTGCAGCGCGGCCACCTTGCGGTACTGCGGGTCGCCCAGCGGCGGCGGGTCCTTCGGCAGATAGCCGGCCCCGGGATTGCGGGCCTGCCAGCGCGACCACAGCAGGTCGACGAAGGCGTGGTGCAGCCAGAACACCGGGTCGTTGACCGAGGCGCCGCCCAGCATCAGCCCGCCGACCCAGCGGTGCACCCGGTTGTGCACGCGGAAGCGGTCGTTGCCCGTGCCCTGCGCCCAGCCCTCGAGCCGGTTGCGGAAGCCGGAGCGGCTGGTGGAGTTCCAGGGCGCCGTGTCGTAGACCCGCTCCCGCAGCACCTCCTCCACCTCGGCGGCCGTCGGCAGCGTGATCGGATCGCGCGGACGGCCGAAGTCCCGGCTGAGGAAGCGCTGTTCCGTCATGCCGTGCCGGACGGTCCACCGGCCGCCCGCGTAGGCGAAGGGCCCGGTCATGACCTGGAGGTCGCCGCGCCGGCCGTTGCCGCCGAGGAAGTCCTCGCTCCACAGGGAGGCCGCCGGGGTGTTGTCCCGGGTCCAGTCCCAGTACGGCACGGTCACGGACGGGTCGATCACCCGCAGGGCCCGCTCGAACTCCAGCAGGAACTTGCGGTGCCAGGGCAGGAAGCTCGGGCACATGTGCGCCACCCGCAGCTTGCCCTCGCCGTCGGCGACGTAGTGGTCGATGTGGGTGCGGACGAAGTCGTCGTACTTCCCCGTCCGCTTGAGTTCGAGGACGGCGGAAACGAAGCGCTTCCGCTCGGCGCTCGTGAGATCGCGCTGGTTCTTACGCGTGTACGCCACGGGGGCTCCCTCCCGGGTGGGCGCCGTGGACGGCGGCGTAACGGGTCAGCGGGGCGGGCCCCGCCGCGTCCACGGCGGCGCGGGTGGCCGCCAGCGGTGTGGGGCACGACTCGTAGTGGTCGAGCGGGCTGACGTAGCCGCCGTCGGCGCAGCGCATCAGATGCAGCGGCCGGCCGTCGACGAGGACCACGGGTGCGCCGGACGGTCCCGTACGGCCCTGGATGTGCCGGCCCGCGTACATCTCGTCGAAGGCCGCCGGGTCGAAGGCCGCGGGGTCGACGGGCTCGCGGCCGGACGGTGGCGTGCCGGCGATCCGGGCGAGGGCGCCGCCCGTGAAGGCGGTCACGGCCAACGCGAAAAGGGACCGCAAGGCCGCGCGGCGCGGGACGATCATGAGCGATCTCCTGTCGTCGACGGATGCCCTCTGGGCACAACGAGGAAAAGGCCGGTTCGTTGCGCCGAAATCGCCACGGGACGGAATGTCGGCCGAATGAGTGAATACGGTGAAGGGTGTCCCGCATTCGTCGCCTAGCATCCGGATTCATGACCACTTCCAACGCCGCGTCCCTGGCCCACAGCGCCCATTCGATGGGAACGCTCACCGCCATCTCGTGGATCCTCGGGCCCACCGACGACATGCCCGCCACTCCCTTTCTGATGGTGTATTCGATCGGGGACGGTCTGCACGGCCCCGAGGCCGGCGAGGCGGAGCTCCGGCAGACCCTGGAGGGCATGGGCGTGCCGATCGGCGGCACCGTCGTCGACGCCGGCCAGGACCGCGGGATCGGCGCGCACCTGCTCGTCGAGGCGGAGCGGGCGGTGCTGACGCTGCCGTTCACGAACGCGCAGTGCCCGGTGTCGGCGGAGTGGCAGGCGGCGGCCTACGAGAACGGGCACGCCATTCTGATGGTCCCGGTCGTGCCGTGGCCGGACGGGCAGCCGGGCGTGCCGGTCCCCGAGGACCGCCTGCAGGCGTTCATCACCTCCGACGAGGTCGTGAAGAACGCGGCGCACATCGCCGTGCCGGTCAGCCGGATCCAGGGCTGAGCGGACAGGGGGCGACCTCATGACGGCGGTCAACGTACGGGGCGGAGTGCCGGACGGACGGCGGCAGCGGGAGGCCGGACACGCGGGCGGAGCGGGGATCGGCGCGAGCCGGGCCTTCGCCTGGATGCTCGTCGTGACGGGCGCGGCCGGTGTGCTGGCCGGCTGGGTCATCACGATCGACAAGATCAAGCTGGCCGAGGACCCGGGGTTCCAGCCGGGGTGCAGCCTGAACCCGGTCGTCTCCTGCGGCAACATCATGAAGAGCGAGCAGGCGGCGGTGTTCGGCTTCCCGAACCCGCTGCTCGGTCTCGTCACGTACGCCGCCGTCGTCGCGGTGGGCGTCGGGCTGCTGGCCGGCGCCCGCTACCGGGGCTGGTTCTGGCTCGGGCTCAACGCCGGGATGCTGTTCGGCGTGGGCTTCTGCACGTGGCTGATGCAGCAGTCGCTGTACGAGATCAACTCGCTGTGCCTGTGGTGCTGTCTGGCCTGGTGCGCCACGATCGTCATGTTCTGGTACGTCACCGCGCACAACGTGCGCGCGGGGGTGCTGCCCGCGCCCGCCGCTGTGAAGAGCTTCCTGGGCGACTTCACCTTCGCGCTGCCGGTGCTGCACATCGGGATCATCGGCATGCTGATCCTGACCCGCTGGTGGGAGTTCTGGACCGGCTGACGTGCGCTTCCTCCTCTCCTGGCCGCGGGTGGCACTGGCCGTGCTGCTCGCGGCCGTCCTCGCGTTCCTGCTGCCGTACGAGCGGCTCGCCCCGGGCGACCGGCACACCGGCGGGCGGGTGTCGCCGCCGCGGCCGGACCCGGAGCCGGTGCCGGTGCCGTCGGAGCCGTCGGAGCCGTCGGGCGTGCCGGCGGGTTTCTTCACCGGCTCGGACGAGGCCGGGGTGCGCCG
The DNA here is from genome assembly GCF_040612775.1 of Streptomyces sp. NPDC006339. Classification (NCBI taxonomy): domain Bacteria; kingdom Bacillati; phylum Actinomycetota; class Actinomycetes; order Kitasatosporales; family Streptomycetaceae; genus Streptomyces; species Streptomyces sp. NPDC006339. Next base: position 168,280 of record NZ_JBEXQW010000005.1, on the reverse strand, counting down.
GATCGCGGAGGTGGAGAAGTGGCTGGGCGGGGAGCCGCTGACGGTCGGGCACACCTATCTGCCGGGCGACCGTTGGTCCAACATCGAGGGGCACCCGGCGCTGTTCGAGCCGTGGGCGCGGTGGAAGGAGCGGCGGCCCGGGCGGCTGTTCGTCCTGAACGTGCCGCTGCTCGACCGCAACGAGGAGGGGCTCGGCGACGCGGAGGTGCGGGAGGGCCTGCGGCGCGGAGCGGCCGGGGAGTTCGACCGGCACTTCCGGACCCTGGGCGAGCGGCTCGTGGAGCACCGGCTCGCCGACGCGGTCCTGGTCCTCGGCTGGGAGATGAACGGCACCACGTACGCGCATCGCTGCGGCCCGGACCCGGAGCGCTGGAAGGCGTACTGGCGGCGGGTGGTGGCGGTGCTGCGGGAGGTGCCGGGGCAGCGTTTCCGCTTCGACTTCACGCCGAGCCGGGGGACGGACGCCATCGCCTGGCCGCGCTGCTACCCGGGCGACGACGTCGTGGACATCGTCGGCATGGACGCCTACGACCAGCCCGCGGGGCTGTCGTTCGAGGAGCAGGTGAGCGAGCCGTACGGTCTCGCCTTCCACGCCCGGTTCGCGGCGGCGCACGGCAAGCCGGTGTCGTTCCCGGAGTGGGGGCTGTTCCGCAACGGCGACAACCCGGCGTACGTACGGGGGATGCTCGACTGGTTCGCGCGGCACCGGCCGGTGTACCAGACCTTCACGGACTACTGCCCGCACGGGGTGTGGGCCTGTGCGGACAATCCGGCGTCGGGCGCGGTGGTCAGGGACGCGCTCGGCGCGGGGCGCGGGGCGTCAGACCGGTCTTGAGGGTGTCGACGGTGCGGTCGAGGAGCGCGACGAGGTCGTCGCCGCGGCCGTGCTCGGCCCAGTGGACGGTGGCCTCGCGCAGGGCGCCGAGGACGGCGGCGGTGAAGACCCGTACCTCCAGGTCGTCGGGGGCGCGGCCGGTGCGTTCGGCGACGGCGCCGGAGAGCAGCCGGCCGGTCTCGGCGGTGGTCTCGGTGAGCCGGGCGCGGACGGCGGGGATCTCCACCACGAGGCGGGCCCGCAGCCGGGTCTCCTCCGGCTCGCGGGCGAGGGCGGCGGTGACCGCGTCGAGGACGACGGCCCGCAGCGAGTCGAGCGGGTCCTCTCCGGCGGGCCGGGCGCGCAGCCGCTCGACGAGGAGCTCGTCCTGGTCGTCGGTGAGGAGGATGTCCTCCTTGACGGGGAAGTAGCGGACGACGGTGGAGGGCGAGACCTCGGCCGCCGCGGCGATCCGCTCGACGGTGGTGGCCTCCCAGCCCTCCTCGGCCGCGAGCCGGTAGGTGGCCTTCCGGATCGCGGCGCGGGTCTTGAGCTTCTTGCGCTCGCGCAGCGAGGGGCGTGGCGGTGCGGGGGGCGTGTCGGCGGCCATGGCCGTCATTGTGCCTGGTCAGGCGTGCTGGTAGGCCACCAGCGAGATGCCGACGTAGTGGACGGTGAAGGCGGCCAGGGTGAGGGAGTGGAAGACCTCGTGGAAGCCGAACCAGCGGGGGGAGGGGTTGGGGCGCTTGATGCCGTAGATGACCCCGCCCGCGCTGTAGAGCAGCCCGCCGACGACGACGAGGACGAGCACGGCGATGCCGCCGGCGCGCAGGAAGTCGGGCAGGAAGAAGACGGCGGCCCAGCCCATCGCGATGTAGCAGGGCGTGTACAGCCAGCGGGGGGCGCCGACCCAGAAGACGCGGAAGGCGATGCCGGCCGCGGCCGCGACCCAGACCGCCCACAGGAGCGGCCGGCCGGTGGAATCCGGGAGCAGGAGCAGGGTCAGCGGGGTATACGTGCCCGCGATGATCAGGAAGATGTTGGCGTGGTCGAGGCGCCGCAGCACGGCCTCGCCCCGCGGTCCCCAGTCGCCCCGGTGGTACAGGGCGCTGATGCCGAACAGCAGGCAGGCGGTGAGGACGTAGATGCCGCAGGCGATCCGGGCCCGGGGCGAGTCGGCGAGGGCGACCAGGACGACCCCGGCGACGATCACCGCGGGGAACATTCCGGCGTGCAGCCAGCCTCTGAGTCGCGGTTTCAGCGGGAGCGGCAGCGCCGGGCGCTGCTCCGCGGTGGTGAGGTCCGGTGTGGCTGCAGTCATGTCCCCGCATGCTACCGACGTCGTCGTAAGAAGCGGATATGAGTGGCGATGCTCACGTGTGAGGCCCTCTGGACATATGGGCGCTAGCATCGGATGATCAAATGAGTGCGGTCGGCACCGGATGAGCGCCTACGACGCATCCGGGTCGCAGCCCCCAAGGGGCAGACATCTAAAAACCCCTCTTCAAGGAGCAATCGTGGCGCGCGACAACGCGGCTCCCTCCACCGTCCCCACCCAGCACCAGGAGCTCGTCTCCTGGGTGAACGAGATCGCCGAGATCACCCAGCCCGACCGTGTCGTGTGGTGCGACGGGTCCGAGGCCGAGTACGAGCGCCTGTGCGAGGAGCTCGTCGCCAAGGGGACCTTCAAGAAGCTCGACCCGACCCTGCGCCCGAACTCGTACTACGCCGCCTCCGACCCGACCGACGTCGCGCGCGTCGAGGACCGGACCTTCATCTGCTCCGAGAAGGAGGAGGACGCGGGCCCGACCAACCACTGGAAGGCCCCGGCGGAGATGAAGGAGATCTTCGCGGGCGAGAAGGGCATCTTCCGCGGCTCCATGAAGGGCCGCACGATGTACGTCGTGCCCTTCTGCATGGGCCCGGTCGGCTCGCCGCTCTCCGCCATCGGCGTCGAGATCACCGACTCCGCGTACGTCGCCGTCTCCATGCGCACCATGACCCGCATGGGACAGGCCGTCCTCGACGAGCTCGGCACCGACGGCTTCTTCGTCAAGGCCGTCCACACCCTCGGCGCCCCGCTGGAGGAGGGCCAGGAGGACGTGCCGTGGCCCTGCAACTCCACCAAGTACATCTCGCACTTCCCCGAGAGCCGCGAGATCTGGTCGTACGGCTCCGGCTACGGCGGCAACGCCCTGCTCGGCAAGAAGTGCTACGCCCTGCGCATCGCCTCCGTCATGGCCCGTGACGAGGGCTGGCTCGCCGAGCACATGCTCATCCTCAAGCTGACCCCGCCGTCCGGCGAGTCCAAGTACGTCGCCGCCGCCTTCCCGTCCGCCTGTGGCAAGACCAACCTCGCCATGCTGGAGCCCACGATCTCCGGCTGGACGGTCGAGACCATCGGCGACGACATCGCCTGGATGCGCTTCGGCGAGGACGGCCGCCTCTACGCGATCAACCCCGAGGCCGGCTTCTTCGGCGTCGCGCCCGGCACCGGCGAGCACACCAACGCCAACGCCATGAAGACGCTGTGGGGCAACGCCGTCTTCACCAACGTCGCGCTCACCGACGACAACGACGTGTGGTGGGAGGGCATGACCGAGGACGCCCCGGCGCACCTCACCGACTGGAAGGGCAACGACTGGACGCCCGCGTCCGAGACGCCCGCCGCCCACCCCAACGCCCGCTTCACCGTGCCCGCCTCGCAGTGCCCGATCATCGCGCCCGAGTGGGAGGACCCCAAGGGCGTGCCGATCTCGGCGATCCTCTTCGGCGGCCGCCGCGCCTCCGCCGTCCCGCTGGTCACCGAGTCCTTCGACTGGCAGCACGGCGTCTTCCTCGGCGCCAACGTGGCCTCCGAGAAGACCGCCGCCGCCGAGGGCAAGGTCGGCGAGCTGCGCCGCGACCCGTTCGCCATGCTGCCGTTCTGCGGCTACAACATGGGCGACTACATGGCGCACTGGATCAAGATCGGGCAGGGCGCCGACCAGGCCAAGCTCCCGAAGATCTACTACGTCAACTGGTTCCGCAAGAACGACGAGGGCAGCTTCGTCTGGCCCGGCTTCGGCGAGAACAGCCGCGTCCTGAAGTGGATCGTCGAGCGCCTCGACGGCAAGGCCGACGGCGTCGAGACCCCCATCGGCGTGCTGCCGACCAAGGAGGCCCTGGACCTCGACGGCCTGGACCTGCCCGAGGCCGACCTCGACTTGCTGCTCACCGTCGACAAGGACGTCTGGCGCGAGGAGGCCGCCCTGGTCCCCGCGCACCTGGAGACCTTCGGCGAGCACACCCCGAAGGAGCTGTGGGACGAGCACCGCGCCCTCGTGGAGCGCCTCGGCTAGTCCCCCCGTGACTCGTGGCGGGTTGCCCCGATTTCCGCCCTGACCAGTGGGGTCACGACGGCCCGCCACGACGCATCCGGCCCCCGGAGCCCCCTCACGGCTCCGGGGGCCGGCGCACGTCCACCGGTGCTCGCGCCTCAGCGGCCCCGGTCCTCCAGATAGCGGGTGTGGGTCTGCTGCCGCAGCGCCTCCGCGTCCTGGAGCGCGGCGGCGATCGCGGCCGCCTCCGTGCGCAGCGCCCCCAACTGCCGCTCCAGATGGCGCTCCGGCGACTCCCCGCCCGGCACCACCCGCGCCCACCACCGCGTCCGTACGAACGCGTCGACGGACTCCGGGATGTCCTGCCGCACCGCACGGGCCAGCACCCGCACATGCTCCGGGTCGCTCACCCAGCCCGGTTCGAGCAGCGCCGCCACCAGCGTGTCCAGCTCCGCCAGCCGGGCCTGCGCGGCCGGCGGCAGCTCCACCTCCGCGAGGTAGCCGCGCAGCGTCACCAGGTCCGCCCGCAGCGCGTCGAGCTGGTCGGCCGGCTCCGGGAACTCCGGCGCCGAGGGGCGCTCGGGCGGGGCGATCAGCGCCCCCGCCGCGTACAGGCCCGCCACCACCACGGGCCACAGCACGCCCGCCACACCGGTCAGCGTCAGCACCACCCCGACCAGGCCGCAGACGCAGCCCGCGAGGTTCTTGTCGGACTCCACATACCGCAGCGCACCGCGCAGGGCGCGCAGCACCGTCGGGTTACTGATAGCCACGGATCTCCTCGAAGGCACCGTCCAGGGAACCCCGGCTCGCGTCGAACAGCCTGCCACCGGTGAGGCCCGCGATGTGGTCCAGCTCGGCGCGGTCCGAGTCCCCGAACAGGATCGGGAAGACCGGGGTGCGCTGCCGCTCGGCGGGCAGGGACCGGTAGAAGGCGTCGAAGTCGGCGGCCCGGTCGCCGTCGGTGTTCTCGCCGTCCGTCATCAGCACGATCGAGGTGAACGCGTCACCGGACGGCGAGCCGAGGAAACGGTACGCCTCCCGCAGGCTGGAGTAGATCGCCGTTCCCCCGGAAGCCGTCAGGCCCCGCGCGTCGGCCCGGATCGCGGCCAGGGCCGCCTCGGGCGCCGCCGGGTCGACCGTGTGCGTACGGACCTCACCGGTCTTCACCGACGACCCGAACGGCATCAGCGTCACCTGCTCGCGGTCCCGGAAGTCCCCGGTCAGCTCCGCGAGCGCCGACCTGAGCCGGTCCAGGCGCTCCCCGGCCATGGAGCCGGAGGTGTCGAGGACGTACACCGTGCGGGAGGGCCTGCGCAGGGTGTTGTCGTACGCGTCGAGCAGCCCGTCCGCGACGGCCCGGCTGCCGGGGAACGGGAGCTCGCGGCGCTGGTCCCGGGCGAGCCCGGCGGCCGGGGCGACACCGGCGACGACCGGGCGGCGGAGCGTGGACGCGGTGATCCGGCGCTGGACCTCGGGGCTGCGCAGGTGGGCGGCGAGCCTGCGGGCCGCGTCCTTCGCCTCCGGGCGGGCCGAGGTGAGCAGGGTCAGCGGATAGTCGGCGGTGACGACCCCGTCGGCCGGCCGGATCACCGTCAGCTCGGGGGACGAGGACAGCAGCACCGACTCGTAGTTGATCAGCGCGTCGACGTCGGTGCGCCGCTGGTAGGCGCCGGCCAGCCAGCCGGAGGAGCCCGAGGTGAGCTTCTGCCCGGTGAAGAACTCCTTGAGTTTCGGGGTGGCCGCCCGGACGTCTCGCTCCGTGAGGGCGGCCTGCGCGCCGGAGAGTCCGGAGGCCACCGAGACCAGCGCGGAGAAACCGGAGTTGGAGCGCTTCGGGTCCGTCATCCCGTAGCTGAGCCTTCCGGCGGCGACGGCGCCGTGCACCTGCGACCAGGTGACCTTCGCCGGGTCCCAGCCGAGGCGGGCGACGGCGGCGGGCCGGACGCCGAGCGCGACCGGGGAGGTCATGATCGGCGTCTCGCCGGTGATCCGGCGGGCGGTGTCGGGCCGGAGCCGCAGATAGTCGTTGGAGGAGAGCCACACGGCGTCGTAGGCGCCGTCGGCCTTCCCGGAGGCGATCCGCTCGACGGCCTCCAGGGTGCCGACGTACGTGGGGCGCACGGTGACACCGGTGTCGCGCAGAGCGGAGTCGAGGACGGGCGCCATGTCGGCGAGTTCGGAGGAGGCGAGGACCCGGAGCGTGCCGGGCGCAGGCCGCGGGCCGTTGCCGTCGGTGCGGCCGCCGGCGTCGTCGCCGGCGCAGGAGCCGGCGGTGGCGGTGAGCAGGAGAGTGAGGGCGAGAGCGGCGAGCAGGCGGGGGAGGGGGCGGGTGTGGGGGCGGAGGCGGGGGAGGAGGTGGGGGCGGGGGCCGCTTCGGGCGCCGGTGCGGGTGGGGAGGCGGGTGCCGGGGCGGGGGCGAGTGTCGGGGCGGGGGGTGATCGTCATGCGGGGCCACCGTCCTCCGGCGCGTTCGTGCGGCGGCTGCGCTCCAGGTGGCCGTGGGCCTCCTGGAGTCCTGCCGTCAGGGACTCGACCGTCGCCGCCATCGTCTCCGTCGCCCGCGCCCGGTACGTGTCGATGGCGTCGAGGGTCCGGAAGATCTCCTGGAACGCGGTGCGGAGCGTCTCCGCGCCGACCGCCGGATCCGCCGCGATCCGCTGGACCTCGCCGGCCTGACCGGCCAGCATCTCGGCGTTACCCCGGATCAGGTCCTCGGTCGTCGACCGAAGGACGTTCACCTGCTCGGTGACCTTCCGCTGGTTCTCCAGGGCCGAGGCGAGCATCACCGCGATCCGCAGCGCCGTCAGGGTCGTCGTCGCGGCCCGGTCCACGCCCTTGATCAGCTCGTCGTTGTTGCGCCGGACCACGTCCATCGCCAGGTATCCCTGCGCGCAGACGGCGAGCTGGGTCAGCAGGTCCTGACGCTTCAGCCGGACGGGGAAGAGGACGTCGGCGCGCAGCGCGTCCGCCCGGTCGGGCTCCGGGGTACGGGCGATGCGCTCCTCGACGGCCGAGTCGAGCGCCTCGGTGAGCACCGCGTACTCCTGGAGCCTGCCCATGGTCTCCCACAGCCGGGCCCGCTCCGTCCCCAGGGCCGCGTTGTCGCGCCGCAGTTCGTCCTGGCCGCCGCGCAGGGCGCCGACGATCCGGTCGAGGGTGGCCCGGGAGGAGGCGTAGGCGGCGACGCGGTCGCGCAACCGGTTGCCGCCGGGCAGCCGGGCGAGCAGCCGGCGGGCGCCCTTGCCGGGGGTGTCGCGCGGGTCCAGGTCCTCGACGGTGCGGCGGAGTTCGAGCAGCGAGGAGCCGACCCGGGCCTGGGCGTCGCCGCCGCCCCGGCCGAGCGAGCGGACGGTGCGGTCCAGCATCCGGTCGGACTGCCGGGCGGCGGCCCGCATCTCGCCCGCGCCGAGCGCGGCGATCTCGCCGATGCGGCCGGCGAACTCCGGCGAGCGCGGGTCGAGCCCGGACAGCGAGTCGACGTACTCGGCGGCCCTGCGGGTCATCTCCGCGACGACGGGCGCGTCCAGCGGTACGAGGCCGGTGGCCTGCTCGGGACGGACGGGCGGGACCGGGTCCGGCGGCGTGAGGACGAGCGGCGGCTCGTGGCCGGGTGCGGTCTCACGGGTCGGCGGGCGCGCGTCGAGGGGTGGGTGCGCGTCGACGGGCGGGTGCGCGTCGACGGATGAGTGCGCGTCGGCGGGTGGGCGCTCGTGGGCGGATGGGCGCGCGTCGTGGGGCGGGCGTTCGTGGGCCGGTGTCGTCATGTGGTGTCCCCCTGGTCGCGGGCCCGCAGGGCCATCGCGCGCAGCACCGCGGAGGTGGGCACGGGCGCCTGGCGGACACCGGTCAGCGTCTGGTTCAGATAGCCGGTGTGGCCGGCGGTGGCGGCGGTGAACTCCGCCGCCGCGCCCTGCGGGCGGAATCCGTGCCGGACCGCGAGCTCCCGCAACTCCGGGTCCGTGGACAGGAGTTCACCGAGGGCGCGGCCGGCCTCGGTGAGCGGCACGAGGGTGTGGTCGCTGTTGACGGTGGTGTCCGGGTAGAGGACGACCAGGTCGCCCATGTCCGTCCCGGCGAGCAACTGGGCGGCCACCTGCGACTCGTAGACCAGGACCAGCGGATTGCCGACGCCGCTGACGAAGTCCCGGAACGGCGCGTCCGAGCCGGACTGCTGGGCGCCCTGCACCTGGATGAGCTTGCGCAGCAGCGGCGCGGTGCGGTCCACGGCCGCGCTGTCGCCGGCGACCCGGCCGCCGTCGGCGACGTAGCTCGCGGCGGCGAGGTAGAGGGCGCCCGAGTTGGAGGCGACCGGGTCGGTCGAGGTGATGAAGAGGGTGCCGCGCAGCTCGGCGTGCCGGGCGGAGCCCTTGAGCTGCTGCCAGGTGCGGTCGGCGCGGGCGGCGTCGAGATAGGCGTCCATCCGCAGGGTGCCCGTGCGGCCGCCGGGGCCGAGCTCGGCGAGCCCGTTGTCCGCGAGCACCGTGGCGGCGGCGCTGTGCGCGACGACCACGAGCGGCGAGTAGAAGGGGCGCAGCGGGGCCGAGGTGACCTTCGCCTTGGCCCTGAGCTCGTCGGCGGGCGCCTTGGCTGCGGGGAACGCGAAGTCGTAGCCCGTCAGGGGCAGTTCCTCCATGTCCCAGGACCCGGAGGTGTCCGTCCGTACGGTGAGGCCCTCGGCCGCCAGGGCGCGCACCACCGCCGGGTCGGCGAAGAACTCCGCCTTCTCCGACCCGATCACTCCTCGCACGGTCTTCGTTGCCGTGCCGCTGTCGCCCTTGTCGCCGCCCACCGCGAGGGCGGCGGCCACGCCGCCGAGGAGCAGGACGGCGAGGACGATTCCCAGGATGCGTCTCACGCGGGCAGCGTGCTCCCGGAAACCCACATTCCAGGGGGAGTTGTGTGTACGGGCGGTGAAGCGACGATCCCGGTAGGGAACCGGAGGGGGTGTGCCGGTGGGGCACCGCACGGTGACCGTGGAGTTCCGGGACGAGCGGGTCCGCTGGGGCGAGCGGGTCCGATGGGGCGAGCGGGTCCACCGGGCCGAGCGGGTCCACCCGGCTCGCGGCGCGCGCCGCTTCCCAGCCGGTCCGGCCGGGTGGGTGGCGCCCGGTCCGCGCGGGGTCGTGGCCGCGCGGACCGGGGCCGTCAGGGGGCGCCGACCAGGGGTTCCCCGGCGAGCGCCGCGGTGTGCGCGTCCATGCGCTCGGCGGCGAGGATCGCGGCGGCCGTGTCGGCCCGGGAGGCGGCGACGACCAGGGCGCGGCCCGCCAGGGCGTGCGCCTTGCGGTGCAGCGCTTCGGGCGAGGAGCCGCTCAGGCCGGCGTGGCGGGCCGGCGGCGCACCACGCAGCCGCGCCACCTGCCGGGCGATCAGCTCGCCGGCCTCGGTGTCGCCGAGCTCGTCGGTGACCGCGAGCAGGGCGGAGAGGTGGCCGGCGAGCTGGATGTCCAGCTCTTCCTCGCGGGAGCGGTGCGGGTAGCCGTTCTGGTCGTCGTCGGCCATCCGGTGGACCGACTTCGTGCGGATCGGTTCGTACATGGGGATGGCCTCCTGCGGTAGCTCTGGAGCCATCCTAGCTTAGATTCAATCTAAAGTTGAGCTGCGTCGAGAAGAGGTTCAGTGCTGGGCGTAACCGTCCAGGAAGGTCCCGATCCGGGTCACGGCGTCCGCCAGATCCGTGGCGTTCGGCAGGGTGACGATCCGGAAGTGGTCCGGCTCGTGCCAGTTGAAGCCCGTCCCGTGCACCACCATGATCTTCTCGGCCCGCAGCAGGTCCAGGACCATCTGCCGGTCGTCCTTGATCTTGTAGACGTTCGGGTCGAGGCGCGGGAACAGGTACAGCGCCCCCTTCGGCTTCACGCACGTCACGCCCGGGATCCGCGTCAGCAGCTCGTACGCCGTGTCGCGCTGCTCCAGGAGCCGCCCGCCCGGCAGCACCAGGTCCTCGATCGACTGCCGCCCCTGCAGCGCCGCGGCCACCGCGTGCTGGGCCGGCATGTTGGCGCACAGCCGCATGTTGGCGAGGATGGTCAGCCCCTCGATGTACGAGGAGGCGTGCGCCTTCGGGCCGCAGACCGCGAGCCAGCCGGAGCGGAAGCCCGCCACCCGGTAGTTCTTGCTCATCCCGTTGAAGGTCAGGACCAGCAGGTCCGGGGCGATGGCGGCGGTCGGGGTGTGCGTGGCGCCGTCGTAGAGGATCTTGTCGTAGATCTCGTCCGAGCAGACGACCAGGTTGTGGCGGCGGGCGATCTCGGTGAGGCTCCGCAGCATCTCGTCGTCGTAGACCGCGCCGGTCGGGTTGTTCGGGTTGATGATCACGATCGCCTTGGTCCGATCGGTGATCTTCCGCTCGATGTCGGCCAGGTCGGGCATCCAGTCCGCCTGCTCGTCGCAGCGGTAGTGCACCGCTGTGCCGCCGGCCAGCGACACCGACGCCGTCCACAGCGGATAGTCCGGGGCCGGGACGAGCACCTCGTCGCCGTCGTCGAGCAGCGCCTGCATCGACATCTGGATCAGCTCGGACACCCCGTTGCCGAGGTAGATGTCCTCGACCGACAGGGGGATGCCCTTGGTCTCGTAGTGGCTCATCACCGCGCGCCGGGCGGACAGCAGGCCCTTGGCGTCGCCGTAACCGTGCGCCCCGGCGAGGTTGCGCAGCATGTCCTCGAGGATGGCCGGCGGACACTCGAAGCCGAAGGCGGCCGGGTTGCCGGTGTTGAGCTTGAGGATGCGATGACCCGCAGCTTCCAGCCGCATCGCCTCTTCGAGCACCGGGCCCCGGATTTCGTAACAGACGTTGGCGAGCTTCGTGGACTGGATCACCTGCATGACGAGAGCTTACGGCGGGGGCGGGTGTCGCGCTTCGTGTTTTGGGACACGTCGGGCACCGCCGCCGTGTGACCCACGTCGCTTCCGGCATGTCGTGCTCCCTACAATCACGCCTCGTGAGCCAGTACGAAACGGGGGGCGCCGAGCCTCCGAGACGGCGCCGTCACGCGTCGAAGCGCCGCGGTCCGGGCCCGCTCTGGATGATCGGGAGCGGGGCCGTCGTGGTGGTCGGCGTGCTCGCGGCCGTCACGGCCCTCGACTCCGGGCCGACCGGCCGTGCGCCGGCGGTGGACGGCGGGCACCCCGGCATGCCCGCGCTCATCCAGCCGGGCGCCGGAGCCACCGGCGAGGCGGAGGACGGCGCCCCGACGTCCCCGGGCGACCCGTCCGGCACGGCGAGCGGCTCGCCCACCGCCCCGGCCGGCACCACCGCCACCGGATCCACGCCCGCCGGACCGACTCCCTCCGGCGCCCCTTCCTCCGCCACCCCGTCCGCCGGAACGACCGGAACCGGCGCCGGCAGCGGCTCCGCCGGCTCCACCCAGCACCCGGGGAAGTCGGGCTCCGCCCCCGGCGTCACGAAGAAGCCGCGCTAGGCCGACCGGGAAGCCGGGGTGCGGGCGGGCCGCAGGATAGGTTGTCCCGTCATGTGGGTTTTCAGTACCGCCGGATGCCGGTGGCTCGGCGCGGCCGGATCGCTCGCCGTCACCGCCGGCGGCTGGGCCGCCGGAACGCTTCCCGTGCGTGGCGGGCAGGGCCTGTGGCACCCGCACGGCTCCGCCCTCACCCTCGCGGGCGCGATCCTCGCCTACCTCGGCCTGACCCTGCTGCTCGCCGCCTGGTGGCGGTACGGGCGGCTGCTCGCCGCCGGCGCCCGCGACCGGGTCCTGGTGACCCTCGTCTGCTGGACGGCCCCGCTGCTGCTCGCCCCGCCGCTCTACAGCGCCGATGTCTACAGCTACATCGCGCAGGGGGCGATGGTCCTGGAAGGCCATGACGTGTACGGGGCCGGGCCCTCCGTCCTGGGCCCCGGCGACCTCGGCCACGACGCCGCCGCGAGCGTCGGCGGGCACTGGACGGACACCCCCGCCCCGTACGGCCCCGTCTTCCTCGTCCTCGCGCAGGCGGTCGTCCACCTGACCGGCGGCGCGGTCGTCCCGGCCGTCCTCGGCATGCGCCTGCTCGCCGTCGCCGCGCTCGCCCTGATCGTCTGGGCGGTGCGGGGCCTGGCGGGGGAGGCCGGTGAGGGCGGGGAGAACCCGGGCGGCGCGAGGCCGGACGGGTGGGACCGGGGGGCCGGGAGCGGGGCCGGGGCGCTGTGGCTCGCCGCGCTCAACCCGCTCCTCCTCATCCACGTCGTCGGCGGCATGCACAACGACGGCCTCATGATCGGCCTCATGCTGGCCGGCGTGCTGCTCGCGGTCCGCGACCGGTGGGTGCTCGGCAGCGCGGTCATCGGCCTGGCGGCGATGGTCAAGTCGCCCGCCGCCGTCGCGCTCCTCTTCGTCGGCATCCTCCTCGCCCGCCGCCGGGGCGGCGGTGCGCGGAACCTCCTGCGGGGCCTCGTCCTGCCCGGCGCCGTCGCGGCCGCCGTCGCCGCCGGGACGACCCTGCTCGCCGGCACCGGCTTCGGCTGGCTGCGCACCCAGAGCGTGGCCGGCACCATCCACACGGCGCTCTCCGTCACCAGCGACCTCGGGCTCGGCCTCGGTCTGCTCGTCGCGGACGACCCGCAGCCGGTCAAGGCGGTGGTGCAGAAGCTGGGCCTGCTCGCCGCGCTCGTCCTGATCGCCCTGCTGGCGCGGCGGGCCTGGCAGGGCCGCCTCTCCCCGGTCGCGGCCCTCGGACTCGCTCTCCTCGCCCTGGTGGCGCTGTCACCGATGGTGCAGCCCTGGTACCTGCTGTGGGGCACCGCCACCGTCGCCGCGGCCGGCGCCTGGCGCGCCCGCCCGGCCCGGTACCTCGCGGTCCTGTGCGCGGCCCTCACGTACGAGACGGCCCCCTCGGGGCACACCCCGGCGTACGGCTTCGCCCTGGCGGGCGTGGCCCTGCTCCTCGGCGTGCTGTGGATCCGCCGCCGCGAGCGGGCCGGGGCGGAGGTGTCGGCCGAGGCGGTCGGGCCTGTGGGGCCGGGCCGGGCGGTTGGGCTGTCGGGGTCGGCTGAGGCGGTCGGGCCTGCGGGGTCGGCCGAGACGGTCGGGCCTGCGGCGTCGGCCCAGGCGGACGGGCCTGCGGGGTCGGGCCGGGCGGTCGGGCCGTCGACGTCGGCCGAGGCGGACGGGCCGGCGGGGTCGGCCGAGGGGGTCAGGCCGTCGGCGTGCGCCGGATCGAGCGACCCGGCAGGGCGTCCGTCCGGCGACCGTCCTCGATGACGAAGCGGCCGTCGACCAGCACGTGCGGGATGCCGACCGGGAGGGTGCGGGGGGACGCGTACGTGGCGCCGGACGCGACCGTCGCCGGGTCGAAGAGGACCAGGTCGGCGACGTAACCCTCGCGGACCAGGCCCCGGTCGGGGAGGCGGAGGCGGGCGGCGGGGCGCGAGGTGAGGTGGGCGACGCACTCCTCCAGGGAGAGCACGCCCTCCTCGCGGACATAGCGGCCGAGGTACTCGGGGAACGTGCCGTACGCCCGCGGGTGCGGCTTGGCGCCCTGGAGGATGCCGTCCGAGCCGCCGGTGTGGACCCGGTGACGCATGATCGCGCGCACGTTCTCCTCGTGGCCGACGTGCTGGAGGATCGTCGAGCCGAGCCGGTCCTCGACCAGCAGGCGGCGGGCCGTGGCCCAGTCGGGCACGCGGCGGCCGACGAAGGCGGCCAGGGCCGGGTCGGTCACGCCGGAGATCTCGATGGTGTCCCACTCCACCGGCACCCCGTGGCAGCCGTCCGAGCCGACCTCCTCCAGATGGTGGCGGATCCGCTCCGCCGTCGCGTCGTCGCGCAACCGGGCGAGCAGCGCCTCCGGGCCGCCCTCGTGGGCCCAGCTCGGCAGCACGGCGGCCAGGGTGGTGCAGCCCGGGGTGTAGGGATACGTGTCGAGGCTGATGTCGGAGCCGTCGGCGAGGGCCTCGTCGAGGAGGGCGAGGAGCTCCGGCGCCCGGCCCTCGTTCACGCCGAAGTTCATCGTGGCGTGGGCGAGGTGGAGGGCGCAGCCCGCGTCCCGGGTGAGCCGCACCATCTCCCCGTACGCCTCCAGCGCCCCCGCCCCGTAGGAGCGGTGGTGGGGGCAGTAGTAGCCGCCGTACCGCGCCACCACCCGGCACAGCTCGGTGAGTTCGGAGTCGGGGGCGTACATCCCGGGGGTGTAGGTGAGGCCGGAGGACATGCCGACCGCGCCCTGCTCCAGGCCCTCCGCGACCAGCCGCCGCATGTGGTCCAGCTCGGCCTCGGTGGCGGGCCGGTCCTCCCAGCCGACCGCGTGCATCCGGACCGTCCCCTGGGGGACGAGATACGCGGCGTTGACGGCGATGCCCCGGTCGAGCCGGTCCAGGTACTCGCCGACCGTCCGCCAGTCGAAGTCGATGCCGGAACCGTCGCCGTTCCAGCCGGTGATCGCCCGGCGGACCTCGTCGAGCGTGCGGTCGTCGACCGGCGCGTACGACAGGCCGTCCTGGCCCAGGACTTCGAGGGTCACGCCCTGCGCGGCCTTCGCGCTGTGGTCCGGGTCGCGGAGCAGCGCGAGGTCGCTGTGGGCGTGCATGTCGACGAAACCGGGGGACAGGGCGAGGCCCTCGGCGTCGACGACGCGCCGCGCCGTGGGCCGCTGGCAGCCGGCCGCCGCGCCCTCCTTGACGATCGCGGCGATCCGGCCGTCCCGGAGGGCCACGTCGGCCCGGTACGAGGGGGCGCCGGTGCCGTCGACGACCTCGGCGTCGCGGAAGACGAGATCCATGGCGGGCTCCTGACAGTGGTGAGGGTCGACGATCGGCGAGAGACGGCCGGCGGCCCGACGGTCGGCGGCCGGTGGGTGACAGGTGACGGGGGGAGGGGGTTTCGGTCAGAAGAAGGTGCGGATGTAGTCGACGACCGTGCCGTCCGCCTCGACGAGCGGGATCAGTTGCCACTTGTCGAACGAGGTGCACGGGTGGGACAGGCCCATGCCGAGCCAGTCGCCGACCTCCAGATCGGCGCCCTCCTCGGTGCGCAGCCAGCCGTGCTGGTCGGACAGGCCGGTGACGGTGATGCCGTCGGCGGGCCGCAGCTCGCCGGTGCGGGCGTCGCGGACCACCTGGGCCTCGGGCAGATGGAGGTCGTACGCGGCGTCCCTCTTGCCCGCGTTGGTGAACGCCTGCTCGGGGGTCGGCCGGGACACGACCTGCGCCCACAGCCGGAACGCGGGCTCCAGGGCGCCCTCTTCGGGGATCCGGTTGAAGGGGGTGAGGGTGCGGTAGTGGCCGCTGTCGTGCGACACGTACGCGCCGGAGCGCAGCAGCTTCAGGACGGGCAGGGACAGGGCGGGGATCTCCGCGAACACCTCGGCGACCGTGTCGAACCAGGCGCTGCCGCCCGCGCTGACGACGATCTCGCCGATCTCCGGCGCGAAGCGCCCGTCCTCGTCGAACGCGGCGGCGAGCGCGGTGAGCCGCTGGAGCCAGGCGCGGACCCGGTCCGGGTCCGCCCGCGGGACCTCGCCCTCGTAGCCGGCGACGCCGACGAGCCGGAGGGTGCGGGCGGCGGCGACGGCGTCCGCCACGGCGGCGCAGTCGGCCTCGGTACGGGCGCCGGTGCGGGCCCCGTCACCGGCGCCGAGCTCCACGACGACGTCCACGGGACGCCGGGCGTCCGCCGCGCGCAGGGCCTCGTCCATCAGCTCCACCCCGCGCACGGAGTCGACGTAGCAGACGAAGCGGAAGCCGGGGTCGGCGTCGAGTTCGGCGGCGAGCCAGCGCAGGGCGACGGCGTCGACGAGCTCGTTGGCCAGGAAGATCCGGGCGATGCCGTGGGCGCGGTAGACGCGGGCCTGGTGGGGGACGGCGGCGGTGATGCCCCAGGCGCCGTGCTCGATCTGGCGGTCGAAGAGCCGGGGTGCCATGGAGGTCTTGCCGTGCGGGGCGAAGGCGAGGCCGTGGCGCTCGGCGTAGGTCTCCAGGAGGCGGAGGTTGTGCTCGACCGACTCGGCGGAGAGCGCGAGGACGGGGGTGGTGAAGCCGCCGGTGAAGAGGTTGCGGCGCTGGGCGGCGAGCGCCCCGACGGTCAGGCCCTCGGCGTCCGGCGGCAGGCCCTTGAAACGGTGGTCGACGCGCTCGTTCGCCAGGTCCGGTGCCGCGGCCGGTGCCGCGGCCGGGTCCGGGGCCGGGGTCGGGTTCGCGTTCCGGTCCGGTTCCGGGGTCGGGTCCGGCGTCATGGGTCCTCCTCCTCCAGGGTGTTGCAGCATATGCAACACCCATTGCGCATATCGCTAACGGCTGTCTAACATCCGGGCCGACGCCGGGTCAATGGATCCCGCGCCCGCCGCACCGAAGCCGAGGAGCCCCGCAGTGACCGGAACCCCGTCCGTGGACGCGCCTGTGGACGTCGTCTGCCTCGGCGAGTCCATGGTCACCTTCCTGCCCACCCGGCCGGGCCGCCTCGCCGACGTCCCCTCCTTCGACCGGGCCATCGGCGGCGCCGAGTCCAACGTCGCCTGCGCCCTCGCCGCCGCCGGACACCGGACGCGGTGGGTCGGCCGGGTCGGCCGCGACGGCTTCGGGGACCACCTGACCGAGGCGATCGGCGCGTACGGCGTGGACGTCTCCGCCGTCGTCCGCGACCCCGACCGCCCCACCGGCGTCTACTTCCGCACCGCCACCGACCGGGCCGCCGCCGCCCACGAGGTCGTCTACTACCGGGCCGGCTCGGCGGCCTCGGCGATGTCGCCCGCCACCGTGCCGTACGAGACCGTCTCCGGCGGCCGCGTCCTCCACCTGTCCGGGATCACGGCGGCCCTGTCCGACGACTGCCGCGCCCTCGTGCACGAGCTGACCCGTCCCCGCCCCGGCCGCCCGCTCGTCTCCTTCGACGTCAACTTCCGCCCCGGCCTGTGGCCCGCCCCGGCCGCCGGCGGCCGGGTGCTGCTGGAGCTGGCGCGAGGTGCGGACGTCGTGTTCGTCGGAGAGGACGAGGCCGAGGCGGCGTGGGGCGTGCGCGGCCCGGCGGCGATCCGGGCCGCGCTGCCGGAACCGGCGGTGCTGGTGGTGAAGCGGGGCGCCGAGGGCGCGGTGATGTACGAGCGCGCGGGCGCCGCCGGGGCGGCCGGCGTGGCCGGGCCGGCCGAGGCCGAGCCGGGACGTGCGGGCGCCGCCGCGGGGGCGGACCCTTCGGGGTCCGGGGCGGAGCCCCGGTTCCGGGAAGGGGCGGGGTGGGGTGAGGCCCCGCGCAGCGGCCCGGCACCCGTGCCCGAGAACCCGGCCCCCGGCACCGCCGGCCCCCGCCCCGACACCCTCACCCACGTCCCCGCCCCCCGCGTCCGCGTCGTCGCCCCCGTCGGCGCCGGGGACGCCTTCGCCGCCGGGTTCCTCTCCGCGACCCTGCGCGGGCTCGGGGCCAAGGAGCGGATACGGCACGGGCACCTCATGGCCGCCGCCGCGCTCACCGTGGCCGGGGACCTCGCCGCCCCGCCCCGCCGCGCCCACGCCGACCGGCTGGCCACCGCCGACGACGAGGACTGGGGGAGACTGCACCTCGGCCCCGGCTGGACGGGGGAGGACCAGGAGGTACGTACGCCATGAGCCAGACCGTCGACCGCGCGCTCAGCATCCTGCCGCTGCTCGCGCAGGGACCCGCCGACCTCGGCCAGGTCGCCGACCGGCTCGGCGTCCACAAGTCCACCGCCCTGCGGCTGCTGCGCACCCTCCACGAGCACGGCCTCGTCTACCGCCAGCAGGACCAGCGCTACCGCCTCGGCGCCCGCCTCTTCGCCCTCGCGCAGGAAGCCGTCGAGAACCTCGACATCCGCGAGATCGCCCACCCTCATCTCCTCGCCCTCAACGAGCGGATCGGCCACACCGTCCACCTCGCCGTGTACGAGGAGGGCGAGGTGCTCTACATCGACAAGGTCGAGAGCCGCTACCCGGTCCGCATGTACTCGCGGATCGGCAAGCCCGTCGCCATCACCGTCGCCGCCGTCGCCAAGCTGCTCCTCGCCGACCTGCCCGAGC
Organism: Streptomyces sp. NPDC006339; assembly: GCF_040612775.1. NCBI lineage: Bacteria > Bacillati > Actinomycetota > Actinomycetes > Kitasatosporales > Streptomycetaceae > Streptomyces > Streptomyces sp. NPDC006339. The sequence goes on along the minus strand of NZ_JBEXQW010000005.1, from coordinate 150,183 downwards.
CCGAGCGCCGCGCGCTGGCCGCGAAGCTCGACTACCCGCCGTACACCCCGCGTTCGACGCCGAACGCCGCCGCCTTCCTCGAGGAGCTGGCGACCGTACGCGAACAGGGCTGGGCCACCGATCTCGGCGGCCACGAGGAGTCCATCAACTGCGTCGGCGCGCCGATCCGCGGCGCGGACGGCCGGGTCGTCGCCGCCATGTCGGTCTCGGCGCCCAACGTGGTCGTCACCGCCGAGGAACTCCTCGCCCTGCTCCCGCTGGTGCGGCGCACCGCCGACGACATCAGCCGGGACTACTCGGGCACCGCCCCGACGACGACCTGAAGACCGCTACGGCGGACTGACGTACCGACGTACCGACGTACGACCTGACGAAGGACACGTAAGGACACCCATGACCGAGAAGATCGCCCTCACCCCCGCCACTCACACCGCCCCGCCCGCCCGCTTCTCCCACGGCGTGAAGAAGGGCAACATCCTCCAGGTCGCCGGCCAGGTCGGCTTCCTGCCCGCCGTGCCGGGGCAGCCCCCGACGCCGGCCGGCCCGACCCTGCGCGAGCAGACCCTCCAGACCTTCGCCAACGTCAAGGCGATCCTGGAGGAGGGCGGCGCCACCTGGGACGACGTGATGATGATGCGCGTCTACCTCACCGACGTCGACCACTTCGCCGAGATGAACGAGATCTACAACGCGTACTTCGAGGAGCAGGGCCTGAAGGCCCCCGCCGCGGCCCGCACGACGGTCTACGTCGGCCTGCCCAAGGGCCTCCTCATCGAGATCGACGCACTGGCGGTCCTGAGCTGATTCCGCTTCACCGGCCGCATCACGGCACGGCGTTCACCCCCCGGACGCCGTGCCGCGCTCCCCCCTACCCGAAAACGAGGTCTCCCCCGTCATGATCCTCGCCGCCGACGCTCCACCGACCCCGCCGCACACCGGGGGTCTGCTCCTCCTCGTCCCCGGCACCGCCGGGCTGCTCACCGTCGCCGCCCTCGGCATCGCCCTGCTGCTCTTTCTGATCATCAAGGTCCGGCTGCAGCCCTTCGTCGCCCTGCTCGCCGTCTCCGTCACCGTCGGCCTCGCCGCCGGACTGTCGGTCACCGAACTCTTCGGCACCGTCCAGAAGTCGGCCGCCACCTCCGTCATCGAGACCGGCATGGGCGGCATCCTCGGCCACGTCGCCATCATCATCGGCCTCGGCACCATGCTCGGCGCGATACTCGAGGTGTCCGGCGGCGCCGAGGTGCTGAGCGGCCGGCTGCTCGGCCTCTTCGGCGAGCGCCGCGCCCCGCTCGCCATGGGCCTGACCGGACTCGTCTTCGGCATCCCGGTCTTCTTCGACGTCGGCATCTTCGTCCTCGCGCCGCTCGTGTACGCCGCCGCCAAGCGGTCCGGAAAATCGATCCTGCTCTACTGCATGCCGCTGCTCGCGGGCCTGTCGATGACCCACGCCTTCCTGCCGCCGCACCCCGGCCCGGTCGCCGCCGCCGGACTGCTGCACGTCTCCCTGGGCTGGGTGGTCCTCATGGGCGTCGTGGTCGGCGTCCCCGCCGTCCTCGCCGCCTGGGCCTACGCCGCCTGGATCGGCCGGCGCATCTTCGTCGAGGTGCCGCAGGACATGATGGAGGCCGCCGAGGACGCCAGGCGCCAGGTGGCGGCGCAGCGCACCGGAGGCTCCGAGGCCCCGGTCGGGCTCGGCACCGTCCTGTTCATCATCGGTACGCCGCTGGTCCTCATCCTCGCCGCGACCTTCTCCTCCATCGCCCTCGACCCGTCCACCGCGCGCTCGGTGATCGAGTTCTTCGGCAACCCGTTCGTGGCCCTGACGATCGCGCTGGTCCTCGCGTACTACCTGCTCGGCGTGCGGCGCGGCTGGACCCGCGCGTCCCTGGAGCAGGTGTCCACGTCGTCCCTCAAGCCGGTCGGCAACATCCTGCTCGTGGTCGGCGCGGGCGGCGTCTTCGGCGCCGTCCTCAAGGCGAGCGGCGTCGCCCAGGCCCTCTCCGACACCTTCCACGACGTCGGCCTGCCGGTGATCGTCCTCGCCTACCTGATCTCGCTGGTGCTGCGCGTCGCCCAGGGCTCGGCCACCGTCGCCATCGTCACCACGGCCGGCATCGTCCTGCCGCTGGTCGAGGGCGCCGGGCACTCCCAGGCATTCCTCGCCCTCGTCATCATGGCGATCTCGGCCGGCTCGATCTTCGCGTCGCACGTCAACGACGGGGGCTTCTGGATCGTGTCGAAGTACTTCGGCATCTCCGAGCGGGACACCCTGAAGTCCTGGACGGTCCTGGAGTCGGTCCTCTCGCTGGCCGGCTTCGCGGTGGCGGCGCTCCTGAGCCTGTTCCTGTGAGGCCGTTCCCGTAAGTCCGCTTTCTCGGCGGGGGCGGCTGGGCTCCTCACAGGTCCGTCGTCCATACTTCCGCCGTGGACCAGCGCACAGAACCCAGCATCCAGCCCCTGCAAGGGGCCGCGGCCGACCCGGCGTTCGTGCCCGGCATCATGGGCCCGCGCCCGGCCCGGCCGGAGGACAGGACCCCGGCGGACGAGACCCCGCAGGACGGGACCCCGCAGGACGGGACCCCGCAGGACGGGACCTCGGCGGCCGAGCCCACCGATGCCGCCGAGCCCGCCGACGAGGCCGTGGACGCGGCCGGCGGCGAGGAGTCGCCGGCCCCGGAGGACTCCGGACGCGCCGACGGCGGCCCCGTGTTCGAGGCCGCCGACCGGCGGGCCCGGATCGTCGCCGACGCCGCCGGCGTCCGTCTGAGCCTGGACGAGGAGAAGTGCGACTTCCGCTGGGACGAGATCGGCGCGGTGGAGACCGCGGTCTCCCGCTTCGGCAAGCGGTTCACCGTCACCGTGCACACCCCGGACCGGCGCTGGTACCCGGTCGACATCGAGGCGCCGGCCAAGGCGCGCATCGGTGAGTGGGAGTCACAGCTCGACGCGGTGCTCGACGCCTACTTCGACGAGGGCGACGAGGGCGGCGAGGGTGACGGGAGCGGCGAGGGTGACAGGAGCGGCGGGGGCGACCGGGCCGCGGGGAGCGACCCGGCCGCCGGCGACGCCTAGCAGTACTGCGCCGCCTTGCCGATGGAGCGGTACATGCAGTCGGAGTTCTCGAGGAGCTGGAGCACGGCGTCCCTGTTCCGGCTGGTCTCGCGCTCGATCACCTCGTCGGGCGGGTAGAAGCCGCCGTTCCAGGACGAGGCCGGGTACATCTCGAAGGTGTACCCGAAGATCTTGTGCACGCCCCAGAGGTAGTCGTCGATCGACCCGTCGGTGATGTAGAGGTCGCTGGACTGCTCGGGGGTGTAGCCGTTGCTCGACGCCATCTTCCGGCCGACCGTGGCGAAGGCGTCACGGTCGTCCTGGGTCATGCCCGTGGCGGTGTCGGCGGTGGTCCAGCCGAAGGGCCACAGGACGAGCTCGCTGTAGGTGTGGAAGTCGATGCCCGTCTTGATCTGCTGCTTGCCGCCCACCACGCGGGAGCGGACGAAGTCGGCGACGACCTTCACCTCGGGCGCGGACTCGGGGGCGGCGCCGCGGTAGGTCTCGGAGCTCTTGGAGCCCGAGGAGCCGCCGCAGCAGCCCCACTTGTAGTCCCAGTTGCGGTTCATGTCCGTGCCGACGTACGTCGAGCCGGAGTTGGGCTGGCGGTTCTTGCGCCAGCTCCGGTACGAGCCGCTGGCGATGTCGTACTCGCCGCCGTCCGGGTTGAGGTCGGGGATGATCCAGATCTCCCGGCCGTTGACCATGTTGGTGATCCGGGAGTCGCTGCCGTAGCCGGCGCCGAGCTCGCGCAGCAGGTAGAGCGCCATCTCGACGGTCAGGTGCTCGCGGGCGTGCTGGTGGTGGGTGAAGAGGACCTCGGGCTCGGCCTCGTCCGTGCCGACGTTGTCGCTGATCTTGATGGCGACGATGTCGCGGCCCTGGTAGCTCTTGCCGATGACCCGCTTGTTCATGATGGACGGGTAGGCGGCGAGGCGCTGGTCGATCTCGGCGTTCATCTCCGCGTAGTTGTGGTACTTGGAGTCGGCGGACGGGAAGTCGAGCGGTCCGACGCCCTGGGTGTGGTCGTGGCCGCCGCTGCGGTCGGGCGGCCCGGGCAGAGCGGTGGTCTTGTAGCCGAGGCTCTTGAGGTGGGCGAGCTGCTGGGCGTTGGCGCTGACGACGACCGAGCGGGCGTCGACCTCGTCGATGGAGACGCCGGTGGCGGTGAGGGCGGAGCGCTGGGCGGCGGTGGAGGGTCCGGCGACCTCGTACTGCCGGATCACCTCCTCGCCGTCCCGGGCGACGGCGGTCGGCGCCGGGTCGGCCCCGGCGGTCGGGGTGAGGGCGGAGAGGGGCGCCGCGAGCGCGAGCGCCAGGAGGGCCGCGAGGCCGGCGGTCCTTCCTCGGCCCGGGCCGAGGATGCCGCGGGTTCCGCGGGCACCTCGGGGGGCACCTCGGGTGCGAAGTCGCATGCTGTCTCCTGGGTGGGGAGTGTGGGGGTGTGCGACAGACTGGTGCGGGTGTGCACATCGTGGGGGCGTGGCATGCACCGGTCAAGGAGTGGAGTTCGGCCATATTCTCCCGCCCGTGGTCCCGGAAACGGCGCAGCGCCGCCGGGGGAAGCGGCGGCGCTGCGGAGCGATTCCCCCGAAGGGGGGACCGGGGAAGGTGTTACGGGAGGTTGTGGACGTGCGGGCCGACCGCGTTCGACCAGGCGTTGCCGGCCGTCGCGTCCCAGTTGGTCGACCAGGTCATGGCACCGCGGATGCCCGGGTAGGTCTTGGCGGGCTTGAAGCTGCCGCAGCCGGTGCCCCGGGCCAGGCAGTCGAGCGCGTTCTTCACGATCTGCGGGTCGACGTAGCCGCTGCCCGCGCCCCGCGTCGAGGCGGGCACGCCCAGGCCGACCTGGGAGGCGTCGAGGCCGCCCTGGAGCTGGATGCAGGCGAGCGCGGTGAGGAAGTCCACCGAGCCCTGGCTGTAGACCTTGCCGTCGCAGCCCAGCATCGAACCGCTGTTGTAGTACTGCATGTTGACCACCGTGAGGATGTCCTTCACGGCGAGCGCGGTCTTGAAGTACTCGGTGTTCGTGTTCTGCATGTCGATGGTCTGCGGGGCCATCGTCAGCACCATCGACGGACCGGCCTTGGCGGACAGTTGGCGCAGCGCCTTGGTCAGATACGTGGAGTTGATGCCGTGCTCCAGGTCGATGTCGACGCCGTTGAAGCCGTACTCCTGCATCAGCGCGTACGCGCTGTTCGCGAAGGCGGTGGCGGAGGCGTCGCTGTTGATGGTGACGTTGCCCTTCTCGCCGCCGACCGAGATGATCACGGACTTGCCGGCCGCCTTCTTGGCCGCTATGTCGGCCTTGAAGTCGGCGACGGAGGCGTAGCCGACGGCCGGGTCGAGGTTGAAGACGATCTGGCCGGGCGTGGCGGTGGAGTCCGCGAAGGAGACGGCGATGATGTCGTACTGCGCCTGGACGTCCCGCAGCTTCTGCACCGCGGCGCCGTTGTCGAAGTTCTGCCAGTAGCCGGTCAGTGCGTGCTTGGGCACGGCCGGGCCGGGGCCCGGGTCGGTGGCCTTGGCGGTCCGCGCGGCGACGGCGGCCGACTTGGCCGACTCTCCGGCGGCGTTGGTGGCGGCCACCTGGAACTGGTACGCGGTGTCGGCGGCGAGCCCGGTGACCGTGGCCGACGTGCCGCTCACCGTCGTCGCGAGGGAGCCGTCCCGGTAGACCTTGTAGCCGGTCGCGCCGGAGACCGCGCCCCAGGAGAGCGAGACGGACGACGAGGTGACGGTGCCGGCGGCGAGGCCGGCCGGGGGGGCCGGGACCGTCGGCTCCGGGTCCGTGCCGCCGCCTCCGTCCGGACCGAAGACGCTCACGTCGTCGACGGAGTACGCGGCCGTGCCGTACCACCCGTGCGTGTAAATCTGGACCGAGGTGGTGGTGGGGCCGGTGGTGAAGGTGGTCGTGAGCTGCTTCCAGGAGGCGCTGTCCGGCGTCCAGGTGGAGACGTCGGTGGTGCCGGTGCCGGTCGCGCCGAGGTACGCGTAGCCGCCCTGCACCCAGGCGCTCAGGGTGTAGGTGGAGCCCGGCTTGACCGTCACGGTCTGGGTGCAGCGGGCGTTGTCGAGGCCGGCCGGGGTGGCCCGCAGGGCGCCCGCCCCGGTGCGTACCGGCGAGGAGACGGCCGCGCCGCTGCCGGCCGAACAGGACCAGTTGGCGAGGCCGTTCTCGAAGCCCGCGTTCTTGGCGACGTTGACGTTCGCGGCCTGGGCGGTGCCGGTGCCGCCGACGACGGCGAGCCCGGCGCCGACGGCGAGCGCGAGCGCGGCGGTGAAGGTGCGGTCCACGGTGCTGCCTCCGGGGGGAGTGGGGAGGGGCAACAAGTTGGTCCAGACCAATCGGGTTGTCAAGACCTCTGGAAGGAACCGCAGTTCACGCCGCCGAGAAAGTGACGGAGCTTGAACGATTGTGTGTTCAGCGCTCAGGTCGCCTGGCTAGAGTGCAAGAGCGGTGACGCCGCGAACGCGGCAAGTGATCGACGAGTGATCCACGAGTGGTCAGTGAGGGATCGGGGGAGCCCGACGTGCCGACAGCGATTGCGGTCACCAGGCCCGACCTGGTGCTGCCCCCGACCGATCCCCAGACCCTCCCCGCCGCCGTCCTGCCCGGCCCCGACACCCGGCCGCTCGACGCCGCGCTCGCCGACGTCCAGCTCCTGCTCGAACGGCACGGCCACCTGATCGTCGTCTGCCCCACCACGGCACCACCCGCCACCGAACAGCGCCTGTACGCCGTCCGCGCGCTGCTCGAATCCGACCGGATCGCCATCGTCAGGACCGACCTGCCCCCACTCGGCGCCGCCGTCCTCGTCCGGCAGTTGCGCCAGCTCTCCGCCTGCGACTTCAGCCCCGGAGTGCTCGCCTCCGCCGCCCGGCTGCTCGCCCACTACGTCTACGCCGGCGCCGTCCTCGGCTCCGTGGCCCGGCTCGACCACGTACCGGTCGGCCTCGCCTCCCACGTCAAGGGCTGGCTGCCCGGCGCCCACTTCGCCGTCCTCGCCGGACCCGTCCCCCAGCTCGTACGCCTCGGATCCTCCGGTCCTGCCGGCTCCGAGACCCTCACCGGGCCCGAGTTCGCCACCGACCTCGTCCTCGCCCGCGGTCAGCTCCAGACCGACTGGCCCACCACCGCCCTCGCCCCCCGCTGGCAGGTCCGCGCCGTCCAAGAGGCCGCCCTGCCCGAGTCCTCGCCCCGCTGGTGGGGCACGGGCAAGCTCGTCGAGTTCGCCGCCTACCTGCCCGACCTGGCCGTCCTGCACCACCTGGTCTCCTCCGTACGGCGCGACACCTGCCACTGGTGCCGGATGGAACTCATCGGAGACCGCTGCGGCTTCTGCGCGGCCCCGCTGCCCACGGCCGAACCGACCCCGGTCACCCCCGCCGGCCACCCCTAGGGGGCACGACCACCCCAGCGTCCCCGTTCCCGTTCCCGTCCACGATCGAGGTAGTACGGCCATGAACTCCCGCCAGCGCCGTGGCGTCATCCTGCTGCTGCTCTCCGTCCTGTGCGCCCTCGGCGCCTTCGCCGGCGTGCTCTCCGTGATCAGCGACGTGAACTCCAAGGTGGGACCCGAGGTCACCGCGTACCGGATCAAGAACGACATCCGGCCCTACACCCCGCTCGGTCCCGGCCAGTTCGAGAAGGTGACCATGCCCGAGCGCTGGCTGCCGGCCACGGCCGTCACCGACCTCGACCGCACCGAGGGCAAGATCGCGGTGACCACCCTCAAACGCGGCTCCCTCCTCCAGGCCGACATGATCGTCGACCGGCCCGCGCTGGAACCCGGCCAGCAGGAGATCGCCATCATGATCGACGCCGCCACCGGAGTGGCCGGCAAGATCACCCCCGGCGCCACCGTCAACATCTACGCCACCTTCGCCGGCGACCGCGGCGGCCGGGCCGCCCAGTCCAAGCTGATCGTCGCCGCCGCCCGGGTCCTCGACGTCGGCGCGCTCACCCCCATCGACGCCCGCCGCGACGACCGCGCCGACCGGGCCGGCGAGGCCGTCCCCATCACCTTCGCCCTCAGCACGGCCGACGCCCAGCGCGTCGCCTACGCCGAGTCCTTCGCCGAGCACGTCCGCCTCGCGCTCGTCGCCCCCGGCACCACCACCCCGCCCGACCCGCGCGACCGCACCTACACGCTCGACAAGGACAAGTGAGGCCCGGCCATGCCCACCAGGATCCTGCCGGCCGTCGCCGACCCCGACGCGGCCCGCGCCGTCACCACCCTCATCGGCCAGCTCCCCGACGGCGAACCGGTCGGGCCCGTCACCGACTCCACCCAGCTCGTCGACACCCTCGCCCGGCTCGCCGCCGAGTCCCTCGACGAACTCCCCGAGGTCGTCCTCGTCCACGAGCGCATCGGGCCCGTACCGGCCCTGGAACTCATCCGCGAGGTCGCCCTCCGCTTCCCCGCCGTCGGTGTCGTCCTCATCACCGCCGACGCCAGCCCCGTGCTCTTCTCCGCCGCCATGGACTCCGGCGCCCGCGGCCTCGTCACCCTCCCGCTCGGCTACGAGGAACTCGCCAGCCGCGTCCAGGCCGCCGCCCAGTGGTCCACCGGCGTCCGCCGCCACCTCGGCGGCGGCGCCGACACCCCCGCCGGTCCCGGCGGCACCGTCGTCACCGTCAGCGGCGCCAAGGGAGGCGTCGGCACCACCGTCACCGCCGTCCACCTCGCCCTCGCCGCCCGCGCCTCCGGCCGCACCGTCGCCCTCGTCGACATGGACCTCCAGGGCGGCGACATCGCCTCCTACCTCGACGTCCAGTTCCGCCGCTCCCTCGTCGACCTCGCCGCCGTCGACGACCTCTCGCCCCGCGTCCTCCAGGACGCCGTCTTCGTCCACGAGACCGGCCTCGCCCTGCTTCTCGCCCCCGCCGAGGGCGAACGCGGCGAAGAGGTCACCGACCGCTCCGCCCGCCAGATCGTCAGCGCCCTGCGCGGCCGCTACGAGGTCGTCGTCCTCGACTGCGGGACCCACCTGGACGCGGCCGGCGCGGCCGCCGTCGAGATGGCCGACACGGCCCTGCTGGTCACCACGCCCGACGTGGTGGCGGTACGGGCCGCCAAGCGGGTCGTCCGGATGTGGGACCGGCTCCAGATCCGCAAGCCCGAGGAGAGCACCCTGGTGGTCAACCGCCACCAGCGCTCCTCCGAGATCCAGCCCGCCCTCGTCCAGAAGATCACCGGCACCCGGATGGCGGGCGTCGCCGTCCCCGCCCACTTCAAGGAACTCGCCGCCGTCGTCGACGCCGGCCGCCTCCACGACCTCGACGCCCGGTCGACCGTGAAGCAGGCGCTGTGGTCGCTCGCGGGCGAGCTCGGCCTCGTGAAGGCGGCGGCCGAGCAGGGCCGCGGCGGACAGGGCGGCCGGGGCCGCGAGCTCGTCCGGGCGTCGGACCGCGGCGCGCTCGGGCTGCGGCGGCGCGGCGGAGGGCGCTGACATGAGCCGGATGCCGGTCGGACGCGACGTACGGCGCGCCCTGCGGCGTGGCGTACGGCGTGACGAGGGACAGGTGGCGGTCGAGTTCGTCGGCATGCTGCCGCTGATCCTGCTCACGCTCGTGCTGCTGTGGCAGTGCGTCCTGATCGGCTACACGTACACCCTCGCCGGCAACGCGGCCGACGAGGCCGCGCGGGCCGGGGCGGTGGGCGACGACTGCGGGGCGGCGGGACGCCGGCACCTCGACGGGGCGTGGGCCTCGGGGGCCGCGGTGAGCTGCCCGGAGAGCGGGGGCATGGTGCGGGCGACGGTGAGGCTGCGGGTGCCCGTGCTGTTCCCCGGCGCCGTCAGCTTCCCCTTCGACGTCACCGGCGAGGCCGCCGCCGTGTGGGAGGGGGACGAGCGGTGATGAGACGCCTCCGGAAGCGGGACCGCGGCCAGGTCGCCGTCGAGTACCTGGGCTTCCTGCCGATCCTGCTGCTCATCGGCCTCGTCGGCGTACAGATGGGCGTCATCGCCTACGCCGCCCAGCAGGCCGGCACGGGCGCGCGGGCGGCCGCCCGCGCGGCGAGCGTCGACGACCCGGACGCCGTACCCGATCCGGAGTCGGCCGGCCGGACGGCCATGAGCGGCTGGATCGCCCGCCGCAGCGACGTCACCGAGGAGGGCGGGGTCGCGACCGTCACCGTACGGATCCCCTCCCTCATCCCCTTCTGGACCTTCGAGCCCGTCGAGAAGACGGCCACCATGCCCGTGCCCGAGGAGGACCAGCCATGAGCCTGCGGGCCCGCATCAGCAGCCCCGACGACCACCGGGCCGGCGGCGGACGGGAGGACGGCCACCTCGTCGCGTCCTTCCGCGCCAAGCTCCTGGAGGAGATCGACCTCACCGAGATGTCCGCGCTCGCCGCCGCCGAGCGGCGGGCCCGCCTGGAACGCGTCCTCGGCCACATCATCAGCCGCGAGGGCCCCGTCCTCTCCACCGCCGAACGCGCCCAGTTGATCCGCCGGGTCGTCGACGAGGCACTCGGTCTCGGCGTCCTCGAACCGCTCCTCGAAGACGCCTCCATCACCGAGATCATGGTCAACGGCCCCGACCAGATCTACATCGAGCGGGCCGGCCGCGTGGAACTCCTCCCGCTCCGCTTCGCCTCGCACGAGCAGCTCATGCAGACCATCGAGCGGATCGTGTCCACCGTCAACCGGCGCGTGGACGAGTCCAACCCCATGGTCGACGCCCGGCTGCCCTCCGGCGAACGCGTCAACGTCATCATCCCGCCGCTGTCGCTCACCGGCGCCACGCTCACCATCCGCCGCTTCCCCCGCGCCTACACCCTGCACGAGATGATCGGCCTCGGCTCCCTCGACGAGCAGATGCTGCTCCTGCTGTCCGGACTCGTCCAGGCCAAGTTCAACATCATCGTCTCCGGCGCCACCGGCACCGGCAAGACCACCCTGCTCAACGCCCTGTCCGGGCTCATCCCCGACGGCGAGCGGGTCATCACCATCGAGGACTCCGCCGAACTCCAGCTCCAGCAGTCCCATGTGATCCGCCTGGAGGCACGCCCGCCGAACATCGAGGGCCGCGGCCAGGTCACCATCCGCGACCTCGTCCGCAACTCCCTGCGCATGCGCCCCGACCGCATCGTCGTCGGCGAGGTCCGCGGCGGAGAGACCCTCGACATGCTCCAGGCCATGTCCACCGGCCACGACGGCTCCCTCGCCACCGTCCACGCCAACTCCGCCGAGGACGCCCTCATGCGGCTCCAGACCCTCGCCTCCATGTCGGAGGTGAAGGTGCCCTTCGAGGCCCTTCGCGACCAGATCAACAGCGCCGTCGACGTCCTCGTCCAGCTCACCCGCCACCCCGACGGCACCCGCAGGATCACCGAGATCGCGATCCTCGCCTCCAACGGCCGCGAGCGTTACCTCCTCGCCACCGTCTGCCGCTTCGAGGCCCGGCCCATCGCCGCCGACGGCCGGGTGCACGGCGCCTTCGCCTACCACCCGCTGCCGCGCCGCGTCGCCGACCGGCTGTACCTGGCGGGCCAGCCCGTCCCGCAGGCATTCGGCGTGGCCACGACCGACGCGCACCTCGCCGTGCGGGAAGCGAAGTAGGGGGACACCACCGTGAATCCGACACTGCCGACGGTGGCCGCGGCCCTGATCGCCGGCGTCCTCGCCGTGATCGGCGTCCAGCTCTACGCGAGCGGGGCCGCCCAGCGGGCCGCCCTGATCGCCCGCCTGTCACGGGCCGCGGGCGAGGCGGGCGAGGGCGGCACCGGCCGGCGCGGGCGCCCGTTCCGCGGCATCGACCGACGGATCCGGCGCACGTCCTTCGGGCGCCGGCTCGAACTCCGCATCTCCGCCACCGGACTCTCGGTCACACCGGGCGAGTTCGTCGTCGCCATGGCGGCCGCGGTCGTGGCCCTGTGGATCACCGGACAGACCCTGCTCTCCCCGTTCTTCGGCCCGATCTGCGGATTCCTGGGCGTGTGGGTGGCCATGGGCTTCCTCAACTGGCAGCGGCAGAAGCGCATCGAGAAGTTCATCAACCAGCTCCCGGAGCTCTCCCGCATCCTGGCCAACGCCACCCAGGCCGGCCTCGCCCTGCGCATGGCACTCTCCCTCGCCGCCGACGAACTGGAGGCGCCCGCCGGCGACGAACTGGAGCGGGTCGCCCAGCAGCTCGCCGTCGGCACCTCCGTCGACGACGCCCTCGGCGAGCTCGCCGAACGCCTCCCGTCCCGTGAGCTCGTCGTCCTCGTCACCACCCTGGTCCTCGCCAACCGGGCCGGCGGCACCGTCGTCTCCTCGCTGCGCAACCTCACCGAGACCCTGGAGGAACGCAAGGAGACCCGGCGCGAGGTCCGCACCCAGCTCTCGCAGGTCAGCATGACGGCGTACGCGGTCCCGGTCATCGGCGTCGGCTCCCTGCTGCTCATCGACAACATGCAGCCCGGCGCCCTGGACCGGATGACCGGCTCGGCCGCCGGGCAGCTCGCCGTCGTCGTCGCCTTCGCGCTGTACGTGGTCGGCTTCGTCGTCATCCGCCGCCTCGCGAAGATCGACGTATAGGGGGACGTGCTCGTGGATCTGCTGCTCGCCCTCCTCGCCGGCCTCGCCGTCGCCGGCTTCTTCTACGGCATCCGCCTCTACCGCGCCGACGCCAAGCTGCCCGACGACCTCCAGCTCGCCCTGGAGGTCGGCGCCACCCGTACCGGCGCCGTCGACTCCCTCGTCGACCGGCTCGGCATGCGCTGGTCGCCGGCCGTGCTGCGGCTCATGGGCCCGAAGCGGGTGAACTCCGTCCGCCGCCGCATCGACCTCGCCGGCAACCCCGGCGGCCTGACGATCGACCGCTACGGGGCCCGGCGGGCCGTCTACGGCTTCCTCGGGGGCTTCGGCGGCCTGCTCATGCTCGGGCGCGGCTCCGTCCTCGTCGCGCTGCTGCTCTTCGCCTTCGGCGCCTTCTGGACGGAGGTCGGCATCTGGTCGGCGGTCCGGATCCGAAAGGACCAGATCGAGCGCACCCTGCCCGACTTCCTGGACGTGCTGGCCGTCGTCGTCTCGGCCGGCCTCGGTTTCCGCCAGGCACTGGAGCGGGTCGCCGAGCGGTACGAGGGCCCGTGGGCCGACGAACTGCGCATCACCCTGCGCCAGATGGACATGGGCGTCAGCCGCCGCGAGGCGTTCGACGCCCTGCGCCGCCGCAACGACTCCGAGCAGGTCGCCCAGTTCGTCACCGCCCTGCAGCAGGGCGAGGAGCTCGGCGCCCCCATCGTCGACACCCTGATCCAGATCGCCGACGACATGCGCCGCACCGACGCCCAGAACGCGAGGAGGAAGGCCGCGAAGGCCGTGCCCAAGGCCACGATGGTCATCACCACGCTGATGGTCCCGGCCACGATGATCCTGCTCGGGGCGGGCCTCTTCCTCGGCACGGGCACCGACTTCGGCTCGATCACGGGCGAATGAGGACGGCGGCGATGCTGAGAGTCCTGGTGGCGACCGACAACCCGGTGGTACGGGCGGGCCTGACGGTGCTGCTCGGCGCGCACCGGGACATCGAGGTCCTGGCGGCGCTCCCGGCCCAGGCCCTGTCCGCGGCCCGCCGCCCCGCCCCCGACCTGATCGTCCTCGACGGCCCGCCCTCCGCCGCCCGCACCCTGGCGCCCCTGGCCCCCGTCCTCCTCCTCACCCACACCCCGGCCCGGGGCGCGGGCTGCGCGCAACTGGTCCACGGGGAGTTCGACGAGGCGGAACTGATCGCTGCGGTGCGTGCGACTGCACATCCTGGCGGTGCGTCAACTGTCTCGAATATACTGAGCTTCAGGAATCCAGCTTCGCACGTGCAACGGTTCGGTCTGAGCGCGAGGGAGGTGGAGGTGATGAACCTGATCGCATCCGGCATGACCAACCAGCAGATCGCCGCCACCTGCTCCATCACCGAGAAGACGGTCAAGAACCACATCAACCGCATCTTCGCCAAGCTCCACAGCACCACCCGCGGCGAGGCGATCGCCTCCTGGCTCGGCACGAGGACGGCCTCATGACCCCGCCGCCCCCGATCACCCACCGTAATTGGGCCTACGGACCCTGTGATCCCCCGCCCCTCCGGGCGTACCCTGCCCGCGTCGCCGCACACGGAGGGAACCACCATGAACGACGCGCTGCTGAAGGCCCTGACCAAGGCCAGGGTGCACGCGAGTGCTTGGGCCACCACCAGAGCCACCCGCTCCAGGCAGGACCGCGGCCAGACGGCGGTGGAGTACCTGGGGATCATCGTGGTGGTGGTGGCGATCGTGGTGGCGATCACCGGCACGGACATCGGCCAGAACATCAAGAATGCGATCGTCAGCAAGATCGCGAGCCTCACCGGGGGCGGCGGAGGCCAGGGCTGAGTGTGCTGCGGCGCTGTCAGACCAACGACTCCGGGCAGGCATTCCCCGTCTACGTGGCAGTGATAGGCGGACTGCTGTTCCTGGCGTTCGTCTACTTCGCGGTAGGACAGGCAGCGGTCACGCGCGGCGGTGGTCAGACCGCGGCGGACGCCGCCGCACTCGCCGCAGCGCAGGACGCACGTGAACAACTACGGGAAGGCTGGCTCCTTGTGCTGGCGGACCCGGAGGCATGGGAGGACTTCCTCAGCGGCAGGGAATACGTCCCAGAGCGGTCCTGCGAACGGGCTGCTCAGTTCGCGGCAGAAAACGGCGCAGAACTGCTCGCCGGCGGATGCACGGCGCGGACTGTCGGAGGGGAAGAGGAGTTTCGCGTGCGGATCCGAACCCTGGACACGGTCGGCAGTTCGCTCGTCCCCGGCACGGAGACTCAACACGCCATGGCAGCAGCGACCGCCGTCCTCGAACCCCGCTGCTCCTTCGACCCGCCCGAGCCGACCCCACCGCCGACGCCCAGCACACCCACGCCGACGGATTCGGCCTCCCCGGAGCCGACTCCCACGCCCAGCCCTGAACCGGAACCGATCACCGGCCTTGTCTGCGACGGCGTCGAGTGGACGATCGAGCCGGAAGACCCGCGGCTGCCCGACGCAGCCGACCTCTTTACCGTCCGACTGGTCGACTGACGAGCGAAGGACCCTGTTTCCATGAGTGTGCGGCACACGAAGAAGGCCGGCCGAGGATGGGCCACGATGGCCACGGTGGCCGGACTTGTCATCGGCCTTGCCGGCTGCGGCCAGGAAGACAAGCCGCAGGACAAGCCGACGACGACCAGCAGCGCCTCCCGGAGCAGTGGGGGGAACGCCCAGCCGCAGTCCGAGGAGCCGACCGAGCCCATTGCCACTCTCAAGGGGCAGGAGGGCCTGCAACTCTCGGTCGTCTCGGCGAAGCGCGACCAGGGAGGCTTCGTCACCGTCAGCGGCAAGCTGAGCAACACGGCGAGTGACGTCCGCGTCATCCCCGCCCAACTCGGCGGCAATGAGACGGAGATCATCAAGCACGGAAACTCCCTCGGCGGCGCCACCCTCGTCGACCCCGTCGGCAAGAAGCGCTACTACGTCCTTCGCGACACGGACGGCCGCCCCCTCACCACCACCGACCTGTCCAGCCTCGCCCCCGGCGCCTGGACCAGCGTCTTCATGCAGTTCCCCGCCCCACCCCCCACCACCACCGAAGTCTCGCTCCAACTCCCCACCTTCGACCCCGCCACCATCAAGCTCTCCTGAGGGCGCTGCCATGACGACGACACCACGCCGCCTCGCCGCTCTCACCGTCACGGTGCTTCTCCTCGGGGGAGGCGTCGGGACGGCTCGGGCCGATGATCCGCCCGGGTCGACGACGGTCGGCGCGCCGCCCGCCGCGATCGACGCGAGCTCGCCCGCGCTGATGCTGCCGGACGGCGCCACCCTCGCCCCCGCGAAGGTCCTCGACATCAAGCAGATCGTCGAGGAGGAGGGCGGCGAGCAGCGCCGGGAGGACACCAACGTGGACGTCACGTTCGCCCTCCAGGCCGAGGTGCTGTTCCCCAAGGACAGCGCCCGGCTCAGCCCCTCCGCCACCGCCCGGATCGCCGCCATCGCCGTGGAGATCGACAAGCAGGGATCGAGCCGCGTCCGGGTCTTCGGGTTCACCGACGACCTCGGGACCTACGAGCACGGGCTGAAGCTCTCCAAGCAGCGTGCCGACGCCGTGCAGCAGGTGCTCGCCCGGCACCTGGACCCGGGGACGACCTTCGACATCCGCGGGTACAGCGAGGACTACCCGATCGCCGACAACTCCACCGAGGAGGGACGGAAGAAGAACCGTCGCGTCGAGGTGTCCTTCCCCCGCACCTCCGGCGGGTGACCTACGGCGCCCCCGGACGCGCCGCCAGAGCCGTGACGGCCGTGAGGGCCGTGAGGGCCGTGAGGGCCGCCCGGACGGTCGCCGTCATCCGGTCGGGGCGCGCGAAGACCTCGTGGGCCGTGAAGCGCAGGACGCGCCGCACGCCCGGACAGTTCTGCAGCTCGTTGAAGCGGCGGACGTCGCGCTCGTGCGCCTCCCGCGTGCCGTGGAAGGCGAAGCCCTCGATCTCGACGGCCAGTCCGGCGGCGCGGAAGTAGAAGTCGGGGCGCAGGGGCCGGCCGGTCAGGGTGTGCAGGGTCGGCTGGACCTCGGGGTGCAGGCCCGCGTCGCGCATCCGCAGCCGGGCGACCGTCTCGGCGGGGGAGCCGGACCCGGGCACGGCGAGCGCCAGCCAGCGGCGGGCCGCCGGGCCGCCCGGGCAGCGGGGCGCCGCCAGTTCGGCGGCCAGCTCCTCGACGCGGACGAGCGGCGCGCGGCGCAGTCCGTCGACGAAGCGGTGGGACAGCGCCGAGTCCGCGACGAGCACGGCGGCCTCCCGGCTGCCGGCCGCCCGTATCAGGTCGCCGACCGTCCGCGCCGGACTCGTCACCCGCAGCCCCCGCCGCAGCGAGCAGTCCCGGTCCGTCAGCCGGCTCGTGCCGTACACCCGTATCCACCCCCGCCCGGCCGTTCCTCCCCGGTGGGGCGGGAGGGCCGCGAACTCCAGCACCTCCTCCGCGTCCACCGGCCGCCGCCCCTCGGCCGGTAACTCGATGCGGTGAAGCGCCGCCGCCGTCCGGTGACTGCACACCAGCTCCGGCCGCAGCAACTGGACCGCCCTGGCCCGCACCCGCCAGTCCACCTCCTTCCCCGGAACCGCCCACGCGCCCCGGCAGATCCGCTGCCAGCCGTCCCGCCGCAGCCGCCCCGTCAGCCGGCCCCGCGGCCAGCCGGCCGCGACCGCCCACACCGTGAGCAGCACCCCGCCCCGGGCGAGCATCGTCGGCGTCATCAACTCGTACATACGAGCAACGATCCACGGAAGAGCGACAGTTCGCACCCCCTGTGGAAAACCCGTCGAAAGAGGCCGTCAGGAAAGCGCAAAAGCGGCGGAAGAGGGCCTGCCCGAGGAGCATTCTGGGCCGTCATGACGACCACCACCCCGAGCGTGCAACTGGTCAGCGACCTCGTCGCCCGGATCCCCGCCTTCCGCGACGCCTACGAGTCGCACGTCTTCACCCAGGGCGGCGTCCTGCCGCACGTCTTCTTCTGGGACGTCGTCCAGGGGACCGTCCGCGCGTTCCTGGAGGAGGAGGGGAGCACGGTCGACTGGCGGCGCACGCTCGACTTCCTGGAGGAACAGAGCCGCCGAGGGGACGTCGGCGTCGACGAGGTGATCGTCACCTCCTTCCTCGGCGACCTGCCGCGCCCCCACGAGCCGGGGTACGGCATCGTCCGGCAACTGGGACCGGTCATGACCGCCCGGTTCCTGCGCATGCGCCCCCGCGGCTGACCGTCGGACCGCGTGGCCGGCCCTGCGGCCGGGCGACCGATAATCGACCGCATGTCCCGCACCACCCCCGCCCCGCCCTGGGCCGCGCTCGGCGGCTACGCCGCCACCCGCCTGCTCGGTCTCGCCGTCCTCGCCGCCGTCGCCGCGGCCACCGGCAAGGACGGCCTGCACCGGCTCTCGGGGCGCTGGGACTCCGTCTGGTACGTGCGGATCGCCGAGCACGGCTACGGCCACGAGGTCACCCTGCCCGACGGTTCCGTCCACGCCGACCTCGCGTTCTTCCCGCTCCTCCCGGCTCTGGAACGGGCCCTGTCCGCCGTGCTGCCGGTCGACGCCGCCACCGCCGGGCTGCTGGTGTCCTGGACCGCCTCGCTCGTCGCCGCCTGGGGCCTCCACGCCGTCGGCACGCAGGTGGCCGGGCCGCGCACCGGGGTGGTGCTCGCCGTCCTGTGGGGGGTGTACCCGACGGCGTTCGTGCAGTCGATGGCGTACACCGAGACCCTGTTCACGGCCCTCGCCGCCTGGTCGGTGTGGGCCGTGCTGCGCGACCGCTGGATCCTGGCGGGCGCGCTGTGCGTGCTCGCCGGGCTCACCCGGCCGACGGCCGCCGCGCTGATCGCCGCGATCGGGATCACCGCCGTGGCCACCGTCGTACGCGAACGGAGGCTCCGGCCCCGCGTCGCCGCCGGCGTCCTCCTCGCCCCGCTGGGCTGGCTCGGCTACATCGTCTACGTCGGCGTCCGCCAGGGCAGCCCGACCGCCTACTTCGACGTGCAGGCCGCCTGGGGCAACTCCATCGACGGCGGTGTCGCCCTCGCCCTGTTCATCGCCGGCCTGCCGTGGCCCGCCGCCCTCGGCCTGTGCGCGGCGCTCGCGCTGCTCGCCTGGCTGATCGTGCTGTGCGTACGGCAGCGGCAGCCGCTGCCGCTGCTCGTGTACACGATCGCCGTCGTCCTCGTCTCCCTCGTCGGCGCCGCGTACTTCGGCTCCCGGCCGCGCCTGATGATGCCCGCGTTCGGACTGCTCCTGCCGCCCGCCGCGGCCCTGGCCCGGCTCCGTACCCGCACGGCCGTGCCCGTGCTGGCCGCCCTGGCGCTGGCCTCCGCCGCGTACGGGGCGTTCACGCTCCTGGGCCCGGGCCCTCCGTAAGGCCCGTGCGGCCCGCAGGGCCCGGACCCCCGGAGCCCCCGCGGTCCGTGAGGTCCACCGCGACCCGTACGCCCGGCCGCAGACCCCAGCTCGCCATCGCCCCGCCCTCCGCCTCCAGCACGTGCCGGCCCCGCCACCGGACCATGCCGAGCCGTCCCGGCCGCATGGTCACCACGTCGAGGACCCTCAACGAGCGGTCCAGATAGGCGACGTCGACGGTGAAGCGCATCCCGAAGGTGTGCACGCTGTTCGTGGGCGTGATGAGCAGGGCGCCGTCCAGGCCGTCACGGCCCAGCAGACCGCGCCGCCGGGCCCGGTAGGAGGCCGCGACCTCCAACGGCACCCGCCCCCGCCCGCCCGGAACCGCCAACCAGCCTCTCCCGTCCCCCCACTTCCGCCCCATGGCCCCGACCCTAGCTCTACGCTCACGCCGTGGACGCCCTGTCGATCGCCTTCGTCACAGCCGCCGCCCTGTGGGGCGCGGCGGCCGGGCTGCTCGTGCCCCGTGCCGCCTACCGGCTGTCGGTCGCCCCGGACGAGCCCTGGCGCTCCCGCTGCCCCGCCGGGCACGCCTTCGCCGGGCCGGCCCGGGGCTGGCTGGGCGGTCCGGGGCGAGCCGGCTGCGCCACCACCCCCGCACCCCTCGTCGCGCCGCTGCTCACCGCGCTCGCCTGCGCCGCGCTCGCCGCCGCCACCGGCGTCCCCCGGCCCGAGCTGCTGGTCTGGCTGCTCGCCGCGCCGTTCGGCACCCTCCTCGCCTGCGTCGACGTGCGCGTCCACCGGCTGCCCGACCGGCTGACCCTGCCGCTCGCCGTCGCGCTGCCGCTGCTCCTCGCGGTCGCCGCACTGTCGCCGTACGCGGCGGGGTCGTGGCCGCACAGCCTGCTCGGGGCGCTGGTGCTCGGCGGCGGCTATCTGCTGCTGTTCCTTCTCCACCCGAACGGCATGGGGTTCGGCGACGTGAAGCTCGCCGTGCCACTCGGCGCGGCCCTCGGCTGGTACGGCTGGGGCGTGCTGTTCGCCGGGGCCTTCGCCGGATTCCTCCTCGGCGCGCTGTACGGGCTCGGTCTGGTTGTCACGCGGCGCGCGACCCGCGGCGCCCACATCCCCTTCGGTCCGTTCATGATCGTCGGCGCGCTCCTCGGCCTTCTGCTCGGCGCGTTCACCGCCGTCCCCTGAAAGCGCCCGCCTAGCATCACGCCGTATGCGGACAATTGATGAGCAAGCAGCATCAAAGAACTCAAAGGACTCAAAGGAATCAAAGGGTGCAAAGGTGTCAGCGGCATCGGCGGCCCCAGAGGAAGGCGCCGGAGACCGGCCCACCCCCACCGGCCCCGCCCCCCTCCACCGGCGGACCGCCCTGATCCCCTGGGCCTGGGCCGCCGCGCTCTGCCTGCTGTACGCCACCGTGGCCGTACGCCGCCACGTCCTCCTGCGCACCACCGGATACGACCTCGGCATCTTCGAGCAGGCCGTCCGCGCCTACGCCGAACTCCGCGCCCCCGTCGTCCCCCTGCGCGGCGAGGGCTTCAACCTCCTCGGCGACCACTTCCACCCCCTCCTCGCCGTCCTCGCCCCGCTCTACCGCCTCTGGCCCTCCCCGCTCACCCTGCTCATCGTCCAGTCCGCCCTCCTCGCGCTCGCCGCCGTCCCCCTCGTCCGCTGGGCGC
Organism: Streptomyces sp. NPDC006339; assembly: GCF_040612775.1. Lineage (NCBI taxonomy): Bacteria > Bacillati > Actinomycetota > Actinomycetes > Kitasatosporales > Streptomycetaceae > Streptomyces > Streptomyces sp. NPDC006339. Next base: position 129,557 of record NZ_JBEXQW010000005.1, on the reverse strand, counting down.
TGCGCGTCGTCGGCCGCCGCGGCGCCCACGCCGTCGCCGCCGGGTACGGACTGAGCTGGGGCATCGCCTCCGCCGCCGCCTTCGACTTCCACGAGGTCGCCCTCGCCGTACCGCTGCTCGCCTTCTGCCTCGAAGCGCTCGGCCGGCAGCGCTGGCGGACCGCCGTCGCCTGGGCCGCGCCGCTCCTGCTCGTCAAGGAGGACCTGGGGCTCACCCTCGCCGCCGTCGGCGGCTACATCGCGTTCAAGGGCCGCGCGACCCGGAGCGTTCGCGTCCTCGGACTCGCCACCGTCGCGGCCGGACTCCTCGGCTCCTTCCTGGCGATCAAGGTCCTGCTGCCCGCCCTCGCCCCCACCGGCGGCTACGTCCACGGCGGCAACCTCGCCGCCGCCCACGGCTCCCTGCTCTCCGCGCTCGCGCACGCCCCGCTCGACCTGCTGCGCCCCGAGACCAAGGCGACCACGCTCGTCCTCGTCTTCGCCCCGTCCGCGCTGCTCGCCCTGCGCTCCCCGCTCGCCCTGATCGCCCTGCCCACCCTGGCCTGGCGGATGGCCTCCGAGAACGGCTTCCACTGGAGCACGGCGTTCCACTACAGCGCGATCCTCATGCCCGTCGTCTTCGCCGGACTCCTCGACGTCCTCGGCCGCCAGACCGACCGCCGCAACGTCCGCGCCGCCCTCGCCACGGTCCTCGCCGTGACCGCCGTCCTCATCCCCTCCTTCCCGCTGGCGCAGCTCACCCAGCGGGCCACCTGGCGCACCACCGATCACGTGGAGGCCGCCCGGTCGCTCCTGGCGCGCATCCCGGACGGTGCCACCGTCGCCGCCTCCAACCGGCTCGTGCCGCAGCTCACCTCCCGCTGCACGGTGGTCCTCTTCCCGACCTTCCCGGTGGACGGCCGGCTCTACGAGCCCCGGCGCGGGGAGCTGCCGCCGCCCACCGCCGAATGGATCGTCCACGACCGCGAGGCCCCCGAGGCATGGCCGTACCCCCGAGGCCACTGGCCCTACCCCCCGGAGCAGCAGAGCGCGGAACTGCGGGCGGCCCGCGAGCAGCACGGCTACGAGGTGGTGGCCGTCCGCGACGGCATCACCCTGCTGCACCGCACCACCCCGGCCCGTACCCCTTCCCCCGCCCACGCCCCCGCTCCCTAGGCGTGCGGGCCCACCGCCACCGGTCCCACCGTCAGCTCCGCCCGGCCCTCCAGGATCTCCGCCACCCGCTCGGCCTGCGCCGACAGTGCGCGCAGCCGGGCGGCGCCCAGCGGCCGGAGCGGTTCCACCGTCACCGCGATCCGCTTCCCGGAGCGGCGCTGGTGCCAGACGCCCGCCACCGTCCCGTCGACGAGCAGCACCGGGAAGTTCCCCGCCTGGCCGCCCGCGAGGGCCCGCTCCCGCGCCGGGCCCGGAAAGAGGCGCTCGCGCGGCTGGGAGGCGATCGCGAAGGCGTCGAAGTACGGCAGCAGCCGCACCCCGCGGGCCGGCCGCTCCTCGGGGAAGGCGGTGTCCCCGGCGGCGACCCAGGCCGCCGCGCCCTCGAAGGACACCTCCTCGACGCGGCCCGCCTCGGCGAGCGAGGCGAAGAGCCCGGCCGCCCAGCCGGGCGGTGCCGCCAGCCACTTCGCGAAGTGCCGGGGCTCCGCCGGTCCGTACGCGCGCAGATAGCGGTCGACCAGATCGCCGAGCGCCCGCGGTCCCGGCTCGGGACGCACTCCCGGGTGGGTGTACGTCACCTTCCGGCCCCGGTCGGCCCCGAAGCACAGCACCCCGCGGTGCGCGGCCAGGTGCGTGATCTGCCGCCAGCGCGGCCACTTCTCCTGGAAGGCGTCCATCACCCGCTCGCCGGCCCAGGGGCCCGTGCGCGCCACGATCGCGTCCGTCAGCTCGTCCACGGTCAGTTCCGCACCGGTCAGCGCGTCCGCGACGGCGGCCAGGACCGCGTCCGTCTGCTCGGCCGTCATCCGGACGTGCGGCGGCTGCGGGCTCGGCCCGGCCGGGATCGCGGAGAGGGCTCCCGTCCACATCGGCAGATCGGCGGCGGGGAGCAGATGGACGGTGCCGCGCGGCCCGTACGTCTTGACCAGCGTGCGGTCCCGCCGCAGCGCGGCGCGTACGCCGGCCCGTGTCCCGGCCGTCGTACGCAGCGCGACGGACAGCTCGGCGGCGGACAGCACCTGGGCGTGCGCGCCCAGCATGGCCGCGGCCACCTCCGCAGGCGGCGCGTCCGCCGGCTCGGCCAGGAACTGGCGGCGGATCCTGCGGGCGTCGGCCTGCGCCCAGGTGACCGGGGGCGCGGCGGGAGTGGCGGTCGTCATGCCCCGACCGTAGGAGCGAATCAGGTCGGTTTCCGTCCGCCTTGCCCGGCGCTGTCGACCCGGGTCGCCGCGTCAACCGGGTGAGGCCCGGCGGGGGTCCCCCGTGGGAGGTACGAAATCCGCCGCCACGCCCGGGCGCAAACCCGCCACGGGGCCCTACAGCCCTTGTGCCACCTGGGCTCCGGCCGATCCGACGGCACCCGTTCGGCGCAGGTGGCACCCAGCACGACTAATGAAGGGTTATGGTGGAAACCCCCCCTCGGGCCGGTCCGTATCCCCCCCACGGACCGGCCCGTTTTTCTGTCCGGGCGCGTCAGCCCCGGCCGGCCCAGATGTTGGTGCCGGCGGTGTCGACGGCGAAGGAGTCGATCTCCTTCAGCTCCTCGTCGGTCAGCGGCGGACCGGCCAGCGCCGCCACGTTCTCCTCCAGTTGTCCCACGCTCGACGCACCGATCAGGGCCGAGGTCATCCGCTCGTCGCGCAGCACCCAGGTCAGCGCCAACTGGGCGAGCGACTGCCCGCGCCGCCGCGCGATGTCCGCGAGGCCGCGCAGGCGGCGCAGCACCTCGTCGGAGAGCAGGTCCGGGTCGAGGGACTTGCCCTGGGTGGCCCGCGAACCCTCGGGGATGCCCTGCAGGTACTTGTCGGTGAGCAGGCCCTGCGCCAGCGGCACGAAGGAGATGCAGCCCATCCCGGCCGCCTCCAGGGTGTCGAGGAGCTTGTCCTCCTCCGTCCACCGGTTGATCATCGAGTACGAGGGCTGGTGGATCAGGGCCGGGACGCCCATCTCCTTGAGGATCCGCGCGGCCTCGGCGGTCTGCTCGCTGGTGTACGAGGAGACGCCCACGTACAGCGCCTTGCCCTGCTGGACGGCGGAGGCCAGCGCCCCCATGGTCTCCTCGAGCGGGGTGTGCGGGTCGAAGCGGTGGGAGTAGAAGATGTCGACGTAGTCGAGGCCCATCCGCTTCAGGGAGGCGTCGAGCGACGCCATCAGGTACTTGCGGGAGCCCCACTCGCCGTACGGCCCCGGGTGCATCAGATAGCCGGCCTTCGTCGAGACGATCAGCTCGTCCCGGTACGGCGCGAAGTCCTGCGCGAAGATCTTGCCGAAGTTCAGCTCGGCGGAGCCGGGCGGCGGCCCGTAGTTGTTGGCCAGGTCGAAGTGGGTGACGCCCAGGTCGAAGGCGCGGCGCAGGATCGCGCGCTGCGAGTCGAGGGTGCGGTCGTCGCCGAAGTTGTGCCACAGACCGAGCGAGATCGCGGGCAGCTTGAGCCCGCTGCGGCCGGTGCGCCGGTACTCCATGGAGTCGTAGCGGTCCTCGGCGGCGCGGTACACGGGGGAATCAGTCACGTATCTCTGCTTATCACGGACTTGTGACAGTCCCGGGCTGGGAGCCGGTCACCCCTCCGCAGTAATGTGGCGGCTTCGGGGGCCGACACTGCATGGAGGGGTAAAGAACAGTGAACCTGCGCGACCTGGTGTACGGGCTCTACGCACGCCGGGTGGAAGGCCGCCTCGATCACGCCCAGGTGCCCAAGCACATCGGTGTCATCCTCGACGGCAACCGGCGCTGGGCCAAGGCATCCGGCGGCACCCCGGAGCAGGGTCACAAGGCAGGCGCGGACAAGATCCAGGAGCTGCTCGGCTGGTGTGCCGAGACCGACGTCGAGGTCGTCACGCTCTGGATGCTCTCCACCGACAACCTGAACCGTCCCGAGGAGCAGCTCGTCCCGCTGCTCGCGATCATCGAGGACGCGGTGCGGGCGCTCGCCGCCGACGGCCGCTGGCGCGTCCACCACGTCGGCACCCTCGACCTGCTCCCGGCGCGCACCCAGTCCGTCCTGAAGGAGGCCGAGCAGGCCACGGTGGACAACACCGGGATACTCGTGAACGTCGCGGTGGGCTACGGCGGCCGGCAGGAGATCGCGGACGCGGTCCGCTCGCTGCTCCTGGAGCACGCGGAGCGCGGCACCAGCTTCGAGGAGCTGGCGGAGATCGTCGACGTCGAGCACATCTCCGAGCACCTCTACACGCGCGGCCAGCCCGACCCGGACCTGGTGATCCGCACCAGCGGCGAGCAGCGCCTGTCCGGTTTCATGCTGTGGCAGAGCGCGCACTCGGAGTACTACTTCTGCGAGGTGCACTGGCCGGCCTTCCGCAAGGTCGACTTCCTGCGCGCGCTGCGCGACTACGCGGCCCGGCACCGCCGTTTCGGCAACTGACCCCCCGCGCGGAACTCCCGTCACCCCCTGTTCACGAACACGCCGTCATATGCCATGGCATGACGGCGCGTGCGGAAGGGCATATCCCCAGTGAAGTGAGCGGCACGGAGACCGCCACCCGGGAGGTCCTTTGCACCAGGACGACCGTGCAGGACACGCACGGACGAAGCGGAGGGCCGGAGCTCGGCCCGCGCATCGTGGCCAGAGCCCGGTCCCATTCCGCAGCGACGCCGGCTCCTCCTCCCGTGGAGCCGTCGCACCCCGACCTCACAGGGGTCCTCGAAGGGGGTCTGTCCTTCCGTGGTGACCAGCACTAAGCGCCGCTTGTCCGACAGGCGCACCTATGTTCTCGACACCAGCGTCCTGCTGGCCGACCCCAGCGCGATGTCCCGCTTCGAGGAGCACGAAGTGGTGCTCCCGATCGTCGTGGTGACCGAGCTGGAGGCCAAGAGGCACCACCCCGAGCTCGGTTACTTCGCCCGGCAGGCCCTGCGCCTCCTCGACGACTTCCGGGTCCGGTACGGACGCCTCGACGCCCCGCTCCCCATCGGGGACCTGGGCGGCACGCTGCGCGTCGAGCTCAACCACTCGGACCCCGGTGTCCTGCCGGCCGGCTACCGGCTGGGGGACAACGACTCGCGGATCCTCGCGGTCGCGCGCAACCTCCAGGCCGAGGGGTACGACGTCACGGTCGTCTCCAAGGACCTGCCGCTGCGGATCAAGGCGTCCTCGGTCGGTCTCCTCGCGGAGGAGTACCGGGCGGAGCTCGCCATCACGGACTCCGGCTGGACCGGAATGTCCGAGGTCGCCCTTTCGGCCGATCAGATCGACCTCCTCTACGACCAGGAGACGCTCTACGTGCCGGAGGCGGCCGAGCTGCCCGTGCACACCGGTCTCGTCCTGCAGTCCGAGCGCGGCAAGGCGCTGGGCCGGGTCGGGGCCGACGGCAGCGTGCGCCTGGTGCGGGGCGACCGGGAGGCATTCGGCATCCGCGGCCGCAGCGCCGAGCAGCGGATCGCGCTCGACCTGCTGCTCGACCCGGACGTCGGCATCGTCTCCATGGGCGGCCGGGCCGGCACCGGCAAGTCGGCGCTGGCGCTGTGCGCGGGCCTGGAGGCGGTCCTGGAGCGCCGTCAGCACCAGAAGGTGATGGTGTTCCGTCCGCTGTACGCGGTCGGCGGTCAGGAGCTCGGCTATCTCCCCGGCACCGAGGCCGAGAAGATGAGCCCGTGGGCCCAGGCCGTCTTCGACACGCTGTCGGCCGTCGCGAGCCGGGACGTGATCGAGGAGGTGCTCGGCCGCGGCATGCTGGAGGTGCTGCCGCTCACCCACATCCGGGGCCGCTCGCTGCACGACGCGTTCGTCATCGTGGACGAGGCCCAGTCCCTGGAGCGGAACGTACTGCTGACCGTTCTGTCCCGGATCGGGGCGAATTCCCGTGTGGTGCTGACCCATGACGTCGCCCAGCGCGACAACCTGAGGGTGGGTCGGTACGACGGGGTCGTCGCCGTGGTGGAGAAGCTGAAGGGGCATCCGCTCTTCGCGCACGTCACGCTCACCCGCTCCGAGCGCTCCCAGATCGCCGCGCTCGTGACCGAAATGCTGGAGGACGGCCAGATCTGACCGATTCGAGGGTCCTGTGGGCGCCGCCCGGCAAAGCGCGAGAGCTTAGCCGGGCGGCGCCGCGCTGTCCGCCGTATCCGCCAAATCCCGTGCCCCCGGCCGGGTGTGAGCTTTCACACGCGGCATGGAATTGCCTCGCGGCGCCGACGTCCGGCAGAGTCTTGCTTCCGTCAGGCCCCGCATACGGCACACGTGCACCCTCAGGGGTGCGGCACCACACAACTCAACAACCGTTCGCCGTATGCCGCCCACAGCACCACGGGCCCGTGTCTTCAGTGACCCATGCAGTCGAAGACCAGTGTCAGGGGCACGATTTCGCCCGCTTGGTCACCTGCGCGGGCGATGCTGGAAGGAAACCGTGTGAGCCGGATCTCGGTCCGGGGATTCGCGGTGGCTTCGGCCACTGCGGTCACCACTGTCGGCGCCGTCGTCGGTGTTGCCTCGGGCAACGCGGCGCAGCCCTCGGACGACAACTTCGAGGCCACCGCGGCCGACACCACGCTGCTCGCGGACATCCCCGCGGGAGAGCAGGCCCAGGTACAGATCTCCTCCCTCACGGAGCAGGCCGACGTCCAGGCCGCCGCCGCCGACTCCCTGGCGCGCAAGTCCGCCGAGGAAGCCGCCCGCATCCAGGCCGCCAAGGACGCCGAGGCCAAGAAGAAGGCGGCCGACAAGGCCGAGAAGGAGCGCAAGGAGGCCGCCGAGCGCGCCAACCGCGACTCCCTGCGTGACGCGTCGAGCTTCTCCGCCCAGGGCTCGTACAGCATCGCCGAGGTCAAGGCGATGGCCCGCCAGATGATCCCCGCGGACCAGTTCCAGTGCTTCAGCAACATCGTGGACCACGAGTCCGGCTGGAACTACCGCGCCACCAACCCCTCTTCCGGCGCCTACGGCCTGGTCCAGGCGCTCCCCGGCTCGAAGATGTCCTCGGCCGGCGCCGACTGGCGGACCAACCCCGCCACCCAGATCAAGTGGGGCCTCAGCTACATGGACGGCCGCTACGGCAGCCCCTGCGGCGCCTGGTCGTTCTGGCAGGCCAACCACTGGTACTAGGGCGGCCCCCGGCCGGGACCGGCCGACGCTCAACCCCGCGAAGCCCCTCACCGTCTTTCGGTGAGGGGCTTCGCGCGCGCGTGGGGTAGGTTCGGGGACCCGAAGGGGGAAGAGGGAAGAGCATGTCGAGACTGCCGAGATGGCTGCACCGGCTGGGCGAGGGCCTCAGCCGCGCGAGCGAACGCCTGGACGAACGCCGGGCCGAGGCCGAGCGCGGCGACCCACTCGGCCCGCCGTACGACGCCCCCGCCCCGGAGCCGCACCCCGCGGCGAAGGCCGCCCCCGCCACCGCCCCGGAAGCCTCCTCCGCCTCCGGCCCCGCACCCGAGCCCGCCTCCGTACCCGCGCCGCCCGCCTACGCGCCCGCCGTCGCCGCCCGCCCCGACCCGGCGGCCGCGATCCCCTGGGGCATGCGGGTCGCCGCCGAGGCAGGCTGGCGCCTGCTGGTCCTCGCCGGCACCGTCTGGGTCCTGATGAAGGTGATCAGCTCCGTCCAGCTCGTCGTCCTCGCCTTCGTCGCCGCCCTCCTCATCACCGCACTGCTCCAGCCCACCGTGGCACTCCTGCGCCGCAAGGGCCTCCCGCGCGGCCTCGCCACCGCCGTCACCGCCGTCTCCGGCTTCGTGATCATGGGTCTCGTCGGCTGGTTCGTGGTCTGGCAGGTGATGGACAACATCGACAACCTGACCGACCGGGTCCGGGACGGCATCGAGGAGCTCAAGCGCTGGCTCCTCGACAGCCCCTTCCACGTGACCGAGCGCCAGATCAACGACATCGCCCAGAACCTCAGCGACACCATCGGCGCCAACGCCGAACAGATCACCTCCGCCGGACTCCAGGGCGTGACCGTGATCGTCGAGGCGCTGACCGGCATCCTGCTCGCCATGTTCTCCACCCTCTTCCTGCTCTACGACGGGAAGAAGGTCTGGGAGTGGACGCTGGGGCTGGTGCCCGCCCAGGCACGGCCCGGCGTCGCCGGCGCCGGCCCCCGGGCCTGGCGCACCCTCACCGCGTACGTCCGCGGCACCGTCCTCGTCGCCCTGATCGACGCCGTCTTCATCGGCCTCGGCCTGTGGTTCCTCGACGTGCCGATGGCGGTGCCGCTCGCCGTCTTCATCTTCCTCTTCGCCTTCGTCCCGCTCGTCGGCGCCGTCGTCTCCGGCGCCCTCGCGGTCGTCGTCGCCCTCGTCACCAACGGCGTGTTCACCGCCCTGATGGTCCTCGTGGTGGTGCTCGCCGTGCAGCAGATCGAGGGACACGTCCTCCAGCCGTTCATCCTCGGCCGGGCCGTGCGGGTCCACCCGCTCGCGGTCGTCCTCGCGGTCGCGGCCGGCGGACTGACTGCCGGCATCGGCGGCGCCGTCGTCGCCGTCCCGCTGGTCGCCGTCGCCAACACCGTGGTCGGCTACCTCCGCGCGTACAGCACCGAACAGGCCCTCCGGGCCGCCCCCGAGCCGCGCGGCGCGACCGCCCACCAGGTGGCGCCGACCCCCGCGCCCGGCTCGACCGATCGCCCCACCGGAAGTGACACGTGATCTCGGAACCGGAACTCGTCGGCGGTACGGCGTTCCCCGCCCCCGCCCCCGGCTCCACGCCGATGGCCCCGCCCCCGGCACCGCCCGCGCCCCCGCGCCCCGAGCCGTCCGGCCGCCGCCCCTGGCTGTGGGCGCTCGGCGGCGCGGTCGTCGCCTCGGCGCTGTGGGCCGGCGGCCTCGCCGCGTACGACCCCGACGACCGCCCCGACCTCGGCGGCTACCGCACGGACCGGGACCCCTGCGAGGTGGCGAAGCTGGAGGGGCTGACCGCGGCGTTCGGCCCCAAGGGACCGGCGCCGGAAGAACCGCTGAAGTCCGACCACCCCGCCCTCTTCGAGTGGGACTGCAGCGTCACCCTGGCGGCGAAGCCCGTCCCGTACACCCTGCGCGTCGGCTACACCCTGCACCGGGTGACCGACCCCGGCCCGGAGTTCGAGGCCCGGAGGGCCGACCCGCAGTTGGCGGGTGGCGGCGACAGGGTCGGCGGCATCGGCGAGATCGCCTACTTCGGGGGTGCGTGGGGAGACGACTCGCTGGAGGTCCTGGACGGGCAGGCGGTGCTGCGCCTCGTGCTCCAGGCGGACGACTACGACGACGAGAGGGGCCGGCCCATCGAGAAGCCCGAGCTGGACCCGGCGGCCGTCCAGACCTACCTCGTCGAGGACATGCAGCAGTTGATGAAGGCCCTCAAGAGCTGACCGGGCCCGCGGACGGCGAAGGGCCCCGGGGTGGGAAACCCCGGGGCCCTTCACTCGTACGGGCTCACCCGTACGGCGCCCTTACTCGGCGAGAACCGCCTCGGCGTCCAGCGTCACGCCGACCGCCTGGATGACCGCGGCGATCTTCACGGCCTCCTGGATCGTCTCGCGGTCCACACCGGCCTTGCGCAGGACCTGCTCGTGCGAGTCCAGGCACTGGCCGCAGCCGTTGATCGCGGAGACGGCCAGCGACCACAGCTCGAAGTCGACCTTCTCGACACCCGGGTTGCCGATGACGTTCATCCGCAGACCGGCGCGCATCGTCCCGTACTCCGGGTCCGACAGCAGGTGCCGGGTCCGGTAGAAGACGTTGTTCATCGCCATGATCGCGGCGGCCGACTTGGCGGCCTGGTACGCCTCGGGCTTCAGGTTGGCCTGGGCCTCCGGCTCCAGCTCCTTCAGGACCTTCGGCGAACGCGAGGCGATGGCGCAGGCGAGCACCGTGCCCCAGAGCTGCTGCTGCGGCAGCTCGCTGTTGCCGATGACCGAACCGAGGTTCAGCTTCAGGTCCTTGGCGAAGTCCGGTATGGCGGCCTTCAGCTCATCGAGGGCCATGCTCACTCACCGGCCAGGAGCGCGACCGGGTCGAGGGTGTCCTCGCCCTTGGTCCAGTTGCACGGGCACAGCTCGTCGGTCTGCAGGGCGTCCAGAACCCGCAGGACCTCCTTGGGGTTACGGCCGACGGAGCCGGCGGTCACCATGACGAACTGGATCTCGTTGTTCGGGTCGATCACGAACACGGCACGCTGGGCGAAGCCGTCCGCGCCCTCGACGCCGCAGTCCCGCATGAGCTCGTGCTTCGAGTCGGCGAGCATCGGGAAGGGCAGGTCACGCAGGTCGGCGTGGTCCTTGCGCCAGGCGTGGTGGACGAACTCGGAGTCGCCGGAGACACCGAGGATCTGCGCGTCGCGGTCCGCGAACTCGTCGTTCAGCTTGCCGAACGCGGCGATCTCGGTGGGGCAGACGAAGGTGAAGTCCTTCGGCCAGAAGAACACCACGCGCCACTTGCCCTCGTACGACTTGTGGTTGATCTGCTCGAACTCCTTGCCGCTCTCCAGCGACACGCAGGCGGTCAGGTCGTAGGTGGGGAACTGGTCACCGACAGTGAGCACGCGCTCTCCTTGCGAACGGGAAGGGTCCCTTTTGGGGTCTTCCGTGGGGGTTGGACGGCTCACAGCATGGCACGGAGTGCATTGATCAGTGAAATAGCTAGAGTGGGTCGCGTTGATCGAAGGTGGTTATCAGTGATTCCGGTACGTCGGGTGAAGCAGCCCAGCCTGTCCCAGCTCAGAGCCTTCGCGGCGGTCGCGGAGCACCTGCACTTCCGCGATGCGGCCGCGGCCATCGGGATGAGCCAGCCGGCGCTTTCGGGCGCGGTTTCGGCTCTCGAAGAGGCACTCGGTGTCCAACTGCTCGAGCGTACGACGCGCAAGGTGCTGCTCTCGCCCGCGGGGGAGCGGCTCGCGGCGCGGGCGCACGCGGTGCTGGAGGCGGTGGGGGAGCTGATGGAGGAGGCGGAGGCGGCGCAGGCGCCGTTCACGGGGGTGCTGCGGCTCGGGGTGATCCCGACGGTGGCGCCGTATCTGCTGCCGACCGTGCTGCGGCTGGTGCACACGCGCTATCCGGAGCTGGATCTCCAGGTGCACGAGGAGCAGACCTCGTCGCTCCTGGAGGGGCTGGCCGCCGGGCGGCTCGACCTGCTGCTGCTCGCGGTGCCGCTCGGCGTGCCCGGGGTGACCGAGCTGCCGCTGTTCGACGAGGACTTCGTGCTGGTGACGCCCGAGGGGCATCCGCTGGCCGGGCGCGGGGACATCCCTCGGGAGGCGCTGCGGGAGCTCAAGCTGCTGCTCCTGGACGAGGGGCACTGCCTGCGCGACCAGGCGCTCGACATCTGCCGGGAGGCGGGTCGCACCGAGGGGGCGCCGGTCACCACGACCGCGGCGGGGCTTTCGACGCTGGTGCAACTGGTGGCGGGCGGTCTGGGCGTGACGCTGCTGCCGCGCACCGCGGTGAAGGTGGAGACGGCCCGTAACTCGGCGCTGTTCACGGGGTATTTCGCCGAACCGGCGCCGTCCCGCCGGGTCGCGCTCGCGATGCGTACGGGAGCGGCCCGCCAGTCCGAGTTCGAGGAACTGGCGGGCTCGCTCCGGGACGCGATGCGGCGGCTGCCGGTGCGGATCGTGGCCGGGGACGCTATTCCGTCCTGAGGCCGTCGGCCCGCATCAGCCGCCACAGCAGCGGCAGGCTGAGCAGGGTGACGAGCAGGATCAGGGCGGCGCCGACCCCGGTGACGGGCAGGAAGACCCACCAGTCCTCGACCTGCTTGCCGATCATCCGCAGCAGGGCCAGGCCCAGGGCGAGTCCGCCGGCCACGGACAGGGCGAGGCCGAGGGTGATCGGTACGGCGGTCTGCCAGAGCACCGACCAGCCGAGGGTGCCGCGGCGGGTGCCGAAGGCGACCAGCGAGGACAGCAGCCGCTTGCGTTCGCGCAGTTGCTCCAGGGTGGTGACCAGGAGCGAGGCCGCGACGAGCAGCATGGTGAGGGTGGCGCCGACCAGGATGCCGGTGCGGACGCTGGTGAACTGGGCGTCCCGCTCGACGTCCTGCAGGGTCTGGACCCGGGTCAGCGGGTCGAGCGCGGCGACCGTGTTCCGTACGTACTCGTGCGCGTCCGGCACCGTCGGGTCGATGCGGATCATGGCTCCGGCCTCGGGCGAGTCCAGCCGGGTGGCGTCGATCGCCTTGGGGGTGGCCATCACGCCGAACTGGACGCGGCCCATCGGGTCGAGGCGGGCGTCGACGGTGCGGGCGGTGTCCGGGATGCGCCAGGTGGGCACCGGTCCGCCCTCGTGGGCGACCGGGTCGCGCAGGGCGACGTGCGTGCCGGGCCTCGCGGTCTTGGCGACCCAGGCGTCGTCGGGGCCCTCCGCGCCGTGGGCGAGGGCGATGAACACGTCCCCGTCGGCGCAGGACGGCAGGTGGGCGAACTCCCTGAGCGACGCGCAGTCGCCGACGGCGATCGAGGTGATCGGGGCGAAGTCCTCGCCCGGCTTCAGGGGGCCGGGGCGCCAGACGCTCGACTCGATGGTGCCGACGACTCCGGTGACGCCCTTCGTCCGGGACAGCTCCTCGATGGCCCGGCGGGCGTCGGCGGCGCTGCGGGCCTCGACCTTGGTCTCCATCTGGGCGCGGGCGGTGTCCATGTTCGTGACCCGCAGGAAGTCGTTCTGCATCGCCTGGAAGAGCATCTGCAGGGCGATCGCCCCGACCGCGGCGACGACGATGCCGCTGACGGCGCGGGCGGCGGTGCCGCTGCTGAGCTGGAGCCGGCGGGTGGCGAGCTGCCAGGCCACCGGGCCGCCGCGGAGCCGTCGGACCAGTGACTCCACCAGCCAGGGCAGCAGGCTGGTGAGGCCGATCAGGGCGAGGGTGGCGCCGAGGGCGACGCCGGGCATGTTGATCTCGGTGTCGGTGGCCTCGACCTGGCCGACGCTGGGGACGAGCACCGCGGCGCCGGCGAGGAGGAGGACCAGTCGCCAGGCGAGCCTGCGGGGCCGGGGGGTGGCGGTCCTGACCACGCCGAGCGGTTCGATGGCGACGCCGCGCAGGGCGACGAGGCTGACCACGACGGCGGCGACGGGCACGGTGGCGATGATCAGGGCGGCGAGCCAGGGCACCGGGGACACGTCGGAGGGGAAGGCGTTGACGTCCCAGATCTGTACGGTGCCGGCGAGCTGCCGGGCCAGGGCGAAGAACCCGGCGCCGGCCGCGAGTCCGAGCAGGGCGCCGGCCAGGGACTCGCCGGCCGCGATCCGGCGGGTCATGGCGGTGTCGGCGCCGACCAGGCGGAGCGCGGCGAGCCGCCGGTCGCGCTGTTCGCCGCCGAAGCGCACGGCGGTCGCGATGAAGACCAGGACCGGCAGGAGCAGCACGACGCAGGCGATGACGACGAGGAGCAGGAGGAACGCGTTCATGGGTTCCTCGGGCACGGACCAGCCGTAGTGCTTGCCCCGGCCCTCGTGGCCGTACGCGGCGAGGACGTCGCTGCCCGCGACGTAGCGGAGCTCGGCGGGGCCGATCAGGGCCGCGTCGCCGAGGGTGCCGACGATCTCGTACGGGAGCCGGTCGCGCAGGAGGGCGCCCTCGGGCGAGGCGAGCAGCTCGCGGAGGGCGGGGGAGACGAGCATCTCGCCGGGCGCGGGCACCTTCGCCGCTCCCGGGGGGACCGGGGGGTTCGGGCCGTCGGGCTGCAGCAGGAGGCCGGTGACGGTGGCGCCGCGGTAGAGCGTGGACTGGTCGGCGTAGCGAAAGGTGTCGGGCCCGGGGCGGGTGACCAGCTCGCTCGCGTCGACGGCGCGGGCCGACTCGCGCACCTCGCGCTGGAACAGCATGTGCGGCAGGGAGGCGGCGGCGAGCAGCAGGGCGACGCCGAGGCCGATGCCGGTGGCGGTCAGGGTGGTGCGCAGCCAGCCGCCGCGGCCGCCGGTGACGGCGAAGCGGGCGCCGAGGGCGAGGTCGCGGAGCCAGGCGCGGGGGCCGGGGCGGTATCCGCCGCCGGTGGCTCCGGTACGGGTGTCACCGGTGCGGCCGGTGCCGGTGCCGGTGCCGGGGCCGGTGGCTCCGGTGGGGGCGGTTGCGGTGCCGGTGCCGGTGCCGGTCGTGGCCGCGTGGGCGCCGGTGTCCGTCCCGTGCGGGTCGGTGCCGGCGCTGCCGCCGGGGCCCGTCCCGCTGGTGTCGGTGTCGCTCATGCCGCCCACTCCGTGTCCCGTACGGAGCCGTCGCGGACCACGATCTCGCGGTCGGAGTAGGCGGCGACCCGGGCTTCGTGGGTGACCAGGACGACGGCGGCGCCGGTGTCCCGGGAGGCGTCGGTGAGCAGGCGCATCACGCGCTCGCCGTTGAGGGAGTCCAGCGCGCCGGTCGGCTCGTCGGCGAAGATCACCCGCGGGGCGGTGACGAGCGCGCGGGCGACCGCGACCCGCTGGCCCTGGCCGCCGGAGATCTCGCCGGGGCGTTTGCCGGCCACGTCCTCGACCTCCAGGCGGGCCAGCCAGTCGCGGGCCCGGGATTCGGCGCTCTTGCGCCGTTCGCCGTTCAAACGCAGCGGGAGGGCGACGTTCTCGGCGCAGGTGAGCTCGGGGACGAGCTGGCCGAACTGGAAGACGAAGCCGAAGTCGGAGCGGCGCAGGGCGCTGCGCTCCCCGTCGCCGAGGGCGGTGAGCTCGCGGCCGTCGTAGTGGATGGTGCCGGCGTCGGGGCGGACGATGCCCGCGAGGCAGTGCAGCAGGGTGGACTTGCCGGATCCGGAGGGCCCCATCACGGCGACGACCTCGCCCGCGCGCAGGGAGAAGTCGGCCCCGCTGAGGGCGGGGGTGGGGCCGTACGCCTTGTCGATCCCGGTCGCCCTGAGGAGCGGTGTGCTGGTGGTCATCGGCGGATCTCCTCGGCGAGCCGGTCGAGGCGGGCGGCGGTCAGCTCGAGCCAGCGCAGGTCGGCCTCCAGATGGAAGAGGGCGTGGTCGCAGATGAGCTGGTCGGTGAGGTCGCCGTCCCGCTTGCGCCGGGTGAGCTCGCGCATCAGGCGCAGGTGTTCGGCGCGCTGGACGTCGAGGATCTCGGCGGCGCCGCGTCCGGTGAGCAGGGCGAGGACGACCTTGGTGTAGAGCGTGGACTGGAGGTACGGCTCCGGCTTCTCGGGGGTGGCGAGCCACTGGGCGACATCGGTGACGCCGGCCTCGGTGATGGCGTACCGCTTGCGGTCGGGGCCGCCGCCGGCCTCGATGCCGTCGACCTCGACGAGGCCGTTCTTCAGGAGCCGGGACATGGTCGAGTAGACCTGCCCGTAGTGGAGGGGCCGGTCGTGGCCGAAGCGCTCGTCGAAGGCGCGCTTGAGGTCGTAACCGTGGCGCGGGCCGGACTCCAGGAGTCCGAGGAGGGTGTGACCGATGGACATGGGCGTCACTGTACACGGGGTGTATACACGCGATGTATAGCCCTGGTGGGGGCCGGTCCCCGCCGGGGTGACACCCTTCGAACGAGCTGCCTGTGACCGGGGGCACACAACCATCGGGGCCCGTGGAGCGTCGGTTCCGTCGGGGGTGGGTGCTGATTCTCACGCCCGGAAAGCCGGATGGGTCGCGCTTTGTCGCGATGGGCGGTGTTAGCTTGCTGAGCTGATTCGACGACGAGCGGAGCGAACGAGGACATGGGCCGATCGGGCACGAGCCAGGCGAGGAAGGGCGGCCGCATACGCCGCCTCTTCACCTGGAAGAAACTCCTGGGCACGTTCTTCGTGGGCTGCCTGCTCGCGATGGGCGCCTTCTACGCGCTCTACCTGATGGTCCCGGTGCCGACGGCCAACGCGGACGCCACGCTGCAGAGCAACGTCTACAAGTACTCCAACGGCAAGGTCATGGCCCGTACGGGCAAGATCAACCGCGAGATCGTCGGCCTGGACAAGGTCCCCGTCGACGTCCAGCGCGCCTTCGTCGCCGCCGAGAACAAGACCTTCTACAAGGACCACGGCGTCGACATCAAGGGCACCTTCCGCGCCGCCTGGAACACCGTCACCGGCAAGGGCAAGCAGGGCGGCTCGACGATCACCCAGCAGTACGTCAAGAACTACTACCTGAGCCAGGACCAGACCGCCACGCGCAAGCTCAAGGAAATGGTCATCGCGCTCAAGGTCGACCAGAACATGTCCAAGTCGGAGATCCTCGCCGGCTACATGAACACCAGCTACTACGGCCGCAACGCCTACGGCATCCAGGCCGCCGCCCAGGCGTACTACGGCGTCGACGCCGGCAAGCTGACCGTCGGCCAGGGCGCCTACCTCGCCTCCCTGCTCCAGGCCCCCAGCCAGTACGACTGGACCTCCGCCAGCGCCGACGGCCGCAAGCTCGTCGAGCAGCGCTGGAACTACGTCCTCGACAACATGGTCGAGGAGGGCTGGCTGGACTCCGCGCAGCGCGCCGGCCTGAAGTTCCCCGTCCCGCACAAGCCCAAGGCCCCCAAGGGCCTCAGCGGCCAGAGCGGCTACATCGTCGAGGCCGCCAACCAGGAGCTGATGCGCCAGGGCGTCAGCGAGGAGGACCTCAAGGCCGGCGGCTGGACCGTCACCCTCAACATCGACGAGAAGAAGCAGAAGGCCCTGGTCAAGGCGGTCGACGAGCAGCTCGAGGACAAGCTCGACCGCAAGGGCGACAAGAAGGACGCCACCGTCCAGGCCGGCGCCACCTCCGTCGACCCGAAGACCGGCGCGATCGTCGCCATGTACGGCGGCGTCGGCGCCACCGAGCACTGGACCAACAACGCCACCCGGCGCGACTACCAGCCCGCCTCGACCTTCAAGCCGATCGTGCTCGCCTCGGCGATCGACAACCGCTCCGTCACCCAGGACGGGCGCAGGATCGGCCTCGGCACCATCTACGACGGCACCAGCAAGCGCCCGGTCGTCGGCAGCCCCATCGACTTCGCCCCGGAGAACGAGGACGACCGCAGCTACGGCCCGGTCACCGTCCAGAAGGCCACCAACAGCTCGATCAACTCGGTCTACGCCCAGATGATCGTGGACGTCGGCTTCGCCAAGACCAAGCAGACCGCCCTCGCCCTCGGCATGAAGGACGGCCCGGACTTCGGCGAGGGCCCCTCGATGTCCCTCGGCGTCATGACGGCTTCCACCGTGGACATGGCCGGCGCCTACGCCACCCTCGACAACCACGGCGTCAAGGTCACCCCGACCCTCGTGAAGTCCGCCGAGCACAAGCAGCGCCAGGCCGAGCCGGTGAAGTCCATCGGCGAGCGGGTCATCAGCCGCGAGGCCGCCGACACCACCACCAAGGCCATGCAGGGTGTTGTGCAGTCCGGCTCCGGCTTCCGGGCCGCGGGCGACTACCAGGCGGCCGGCAAGACCGGCACCTCCGAGAACAACCGCTCGGCCTGGTTCGTCGGCTACACCCCCGAACTGGTCACCGCCGTCGGCCTCTTCGGCGAGGACACCGCGGGCAACCAGGTGACCCTCACCGACACCATCAACCCGGGCCGCGCCAACGGCGGCCGCACCCCGGCGCAGATCTGGGGCGCCTACACCGAGCGGGCGCTCGGCGGCGGCTCGGACGCGACCTTCGACCTGGAGACCGACGGCACCTTCGGCGGCGACACCGCCCCGACGCCGACGCGCACCACCGGCTCGCCGACGCCCACCGCGACGGCCACCGACGAGGCCACCACCCCGCCGGAGCCGACCACGCCGACCGGAACCACCCCGCCGGAGCCGCCCACGCCGACCGGCACGACCCCGCCGGAGCCGACGCCGACCAGGACGATCGACCCGACGATCCCGCCCGTCCCGGACGGCGAGAGCGGCGCGGACAGCCGCCCCGGCGACTGACCCCACCCGCACACGGCGACGGCCGGGCCCCCACCAGGGGCCCGGCCGTCGTCTTCGTACGGGGAGGTCACCGAGCTCAGCGCGTGGCCAGCTCGAACCACACCACCTTGCCCCCCGACAGCCGGGTCGCCCCCCACCGCCGGGCCAGCCGGTTCACCAGGAACAGCCCGCGTCCGCTCTCGTCGGTGTCCCGCGCCCGCCGCTGGCGGGGCAACTGCGGCGAGTCGTCGCCGACCTCGCAGCGCAGCACGTCCGTCCGCAGCAGCCGCAGCGTCACCGGCCGCTCCGCGTAGCGCACCGCGTTGGTCACGACCTCGCTGATCAGCAGCTCGACCGAGTCCGTCAGCTCCTCCAGGTCCCAGCGCGCGAGCGCCCGCCGGGCAAGCCGCCGCGCCCGGCCCGGAGCCGCGTCCTCCGGCTCCAGGAACCAGTACGCCACGTCGCTCGGCGCGATCCCGTCGAAACGGGCCGCGAGCAGCGCGATGTCGTCGTCCCGGTCACCCGGACCCAGCATGTCGAGAACGTCGTCGCACAGCGCCTCCAGCGGAGGCGAGTGGTCCGGTCCGGTCAACTGGGCCGTCGCCGCGAGCCGCTCCCGCAACTGCTCGATCCCGGTCCACACGTCCCGCAGCCGGGACTCCACCAGACCGTCCGTGTACAGCAGCAGCGTGGCCCCGGCCGGCGCGTCCAGCTCCACCGCCTCGAAGTCCACCCCGCCCACCCCGATCGGCGCACCCGGCGGCACCCGCAGCACCTCCGCCCGGCCGCCCAGGTGCAGCAGTATCGGTGGCGGATGGCCCGCGTTGGCGATGGTGATCCGGTGCGAGACCGGGTCGTACACCGCGTACATGCACGTCGCCATCCGGTTCTCGCCGAGCCGCTGCGCCTGCTCGTCCAGGTGGTGCAGCACCTCCTGCGGCGGCAGGTCGAGGCCGGCCAGGGTCTGTGCCGTGGTGCGGAGCTGGCCCATGATCGCCGCCGAGGTCATGGAGTGGCCCATGACGTCGCCGACGACCAGGGCGACCCGGCTGCCGGGCAGCGGGATCGCGTCGTACCAGTCACCGCCGACCCGGGCCGTCTCGGCCGCGGGCAGATAACGCGAGGCGAGCCGCACACCGGTCGGCTGCGGCAGCGAGTCCGGCAGCATCGTGCGCTGCAGCTCGTCCGCGATGTACGCCTCGCGCCCGTACAGCACCGCCTTGTCGATGCCGAGGGCCGTGTGGGTGGCCAACTGGGCGGCGACCAGCAGGTCGTTGGGCTCGAAGCCGGCCCGCTCCGGGCGGCGCAGGAACACGGCCGCGCCGATCACCCGGCGCCGCCCCCGCAGCGGCGCCAGTATCGCCCGCTGCCCGCCGGGCACCGGGTGGTCCGCTCCGAGCAGCTCCGGCAGCGCGGCCCGCGCGGCGGCGGAGTCACCGGGCACCGGCCGCACCCCGCGCAGCACCTCGGCGAGCGCGCTGCCCGAGCGGACCTCGCACAGCTCCGCGGCCGGCGTCGGGTCCGGGTCGGGGACGAGGACCAGCTCCTCGCCCTCCAGGTCCGTTAAGCGCAGCCGGTCGGTGCGGCGCAGCCGCAGCACGAAGGGCTCCGCGGGGCGCTCGTCGCCGACCGGGAGCGGGTCGCGCAGATAGACCAGGATCGCGTCGGAGAAGGTCGGCACCGTGGCCCGGCACAGACCGAGGACGATCTCGTCGAGGTCGAGACCGCGCGCGATCCGCCGGGTCGCCGCGCCCACGAAGCGCAGCCGTTCGCCCTCGCGCCGTGCGGCCGCGTCGGCACCGCTCTGACCGTTGCCGCCGCTTCCGCCGGGCGCCGGCGCGGGCACGGAGACGGCCGCTGCCGCCGCCGTCGCCGCCGTCTCCTGGCGGGGGCGAGTGCGTTCCTGCGGCCGGGCAGCCATCGCCTTGCGGCCTTCGTGGGAGGTGGGATGCTCCGTCACGCCTGGGATTCCGTCCGTCCGGGCCGGTGGTGCGTTGCACGCGCTCTTCTCGCCGATGCCGCGCCTACGACGGCCCTAAACCACCGGCACGAGGTCGATGTGGAGGAGGGGGGCTCGGTGTCCGCGCACAGGTCCGGCACTGCTCTTCCCCTCAAGAAGCGATCATGGTGACTAGCGGATGACCGGCGGTTGACGCGCCGTCATGTCATGGGCCGTGCAGTGTCGCTGACGTGCGGTCCGATCGGTCGAGTGCTTGCGGAGGACGATCCTACGTTTGCACCCCGGGGGCACATCAAGGGTCTCATGGTGCCGTGTGCGCCGGGGTGCGATCCCAGTCGGCGGGCAGTTCGGGCACCGGCCAGGCGGGGTCGGGCCGCCAGTCCTCCCAGCCGTCCGAGAACGGCGGTCCCCAGGCCCGGATCACCTCGACGGCCGCGTCACCCGCGCGTCTGACCCGGGCCGCCTGCGCGGCGTCCATCAGACCGGCCCGCTGGGCCTGGGCGAACTCGTCCTCGTCCCGCCACAGCCAGCTCCGGTCGGGGTAGACCGAGATGTCGAGGAAGTGGTCCTCGGAGTCGACGCCGCCGGACCAGCGGGTGCGGGGCTCCTCCAGGTTCACGTACCAGCTCCGGAAGCGCCAGCCCCGCTCCCAGAAAAGCCACACCGACCACGGGTCGCCGGGCCGGGCCAGCTTGAGCACGCCGGTGCCGAACCAGCGGGACCGGGCGGTGGTGCGCGGCGCCGTGTACCGGGTGGCCAGCGGCTCCTCGTGCACGGCGGTGCCGTCGGCCAGGACCGGTTTGACGCATTCGGTGCCGGGGGCCATCCAGACCGCGAGCAGCTCCGGGGTGTCCTGGACCACGGTCACCGGGCGGCAGATGTGCACGTCGCCGGTGCCGTTGTCGCGGTAGCGCCAGAGGATCTGATCCCCTGGCGCCCAGTGCTGGGGGCGGCCGGATCCTGTCATGCGCAGATCTTAGGGGTGGGCCCCCGGCGCCGCTGCGGCGAAGGTCACGGATGAGTCATGCGCAGCACGTCCAGCGCCTCGTCGAGCTGTTCCAGGGTGAGGTCGCCGCGCTCGACGTAGCCCGACTCCAGGACGACCTGCCGGATCGTCTTCCGCTCGGCCAGCGACTTCTTGGCGACCTTGGCGGCCTCCTCGTACCCGATGTACTTGTTCAGCGGGGTGACGACGGACGGCGAGGACTCGGCGTACTCGCGGGCCCGTTCGGCGTTGGCGGTGATCCCGTCGACCGTGCGGTCGGCGAGCAGGCGGGCGGCGTTGGCGAGCAGCCGGACCGACTCCAGGAGGTTCTTGGCCATCACCGGGAGCATCACGTTGAGCTCGAAGTTCCCGGCGGCGCCCGCCACCGCGACGGTGGTGTCGTTTCCGGTCACCTGCGCGGCGACCATGAGGACCGCCTCGGGGATGACCGGGTTGACCTTGCCCGGCATGATCGACGAGCCGGGCTGGAGGTCGGGGAGATTGATCTCGGCCAGTCCGGTGCGCGGGCCGCTCGCCATCCAGCGCAGATCGTTGGCGATCTTCGTGAGCGATACGGCGACGGTCCTGAGCTGCCCGGACGTCTCCACCAGGCCGTCCCGGGCGCCCTGGGCCTCGAAGTGGTCGCGAGCCTCGGTGAACGGCAGCCCGGTGGCGCGGGCGACCTCGGCGATGACGGCGGCCGAGAAGCCGGGCGGGGTGTTGATGCCGGTGCCCACGGCCGTGCCGCCCAGCGGGAGTTCGGCGAGCCGGGGCAGGGCCGAGCGCAGCCGCTCGATCCCGTACCTGACCTGGGCCGCGTAGCCGCCGAACTCCTGGCCGAGGGTGACCGGGGTGGCGTCCATGAGATGCGTACGGCCCGACTTCACCACGCTCGCGAATTCGGCTGATTTCCGCTCCAGGGAGGCGGCCAGGTGATCGAGCGCCGGGATGAGGTCGTGGGTGACGGCGGCCGTGGCGGCGATGTGGATGGAGGAGGGGAAGACGTCGTTGGACGACTGGGACGCGTTCACATGGTCGTTGGGGTGGACGTCCCGGCCCTCGGGGAGCCGCTCGCCGGCCAGGGTGGCCAGCACCTCGTTGGTGTTCATGTTGGACGAGGTGCCGGAGCCGGTCTGGAAGACGTCCACCGGGAAGTGCTCGTCCCAGCGGCCCTCCGCGACCTCCTCGGCGGCCGCGACGATCGCCTCCGCCCGGTCCGCGTCGATCACGCCGAGCTCGGCGTTGACCTTGGCGGCGGCGGCCTTGATACGGGCCAGGGCCTCGATGTGGGCCCGTTCCAGCCGCTGCCCCGAGATCGGGAAGTTCTCGACCGCCCGCTGGGTCTGGGCGCGCCACTTGGCGTGGGCGGGGACACGGACCTCGCCCATGGAGTCGTGCTCGACGCGGTAGCCGTCCGAGCCGGTCTCTTCGTTGCTCATGGTTCGTCAACCTCCTGAAAAAGTTGAGCACTTGTCTTGTTCGACGTATTCCCAAGCCGTTTACCGGCCAGTAAAAACCGTGGGTAACCCCACTTCCAGGAGGCGCAATGACGCGCACCAGGTACAGACTCCGTTGGCCGGTCGCGGCGCTCGCCGCTGCCGCGGCGGCCCTCGGCAGCATGACGGCCGCCGCACCCGCCGGCGCGGCCGACACGGCCACCGCGGCCGGAATCACCTCCGTACCGCTCCCGCCCGAGCTGGAGGCGATCCGGGCGGCGGAGGCCACCGCGATCTACGGAAGCCCCGAGGAACGCCCGCTCGCCCAGCGCAGGACCGGCCTCATCTCCCTCGGCGACAGCGAGATCTCCGGCGAGGGCGTCGGCACCTACGAGCCGCCGACCGACGGCCCCACCAACTGGTGCCACCGCTCGCCCGACGCCGCCATCCACCGCACCGGCATCCCCGCGGACCTCACCTTCAACGTGTCCTGTTCCGGCGCGTACACCGGCAACATCCGGATCGGCGGCTCGAAGCAGTACGCGGACGAACTCGTCCAGAGCGACAACCTGGCCGTCAAGGCGCGCAACACCCGCATCAAGATGGTGCTGCTGGTCGCCGGAGCCAACGACGACCTCCAGTTCGGCCCCGTCATGACCGACTGCGTCACCCGCTACCTCACGCTCCAGGGCCCCTGCGAGCCGAAGTACGCGCCCGGCTGGCAGGCCCGCGTCGACGGACTCGTCCCCAAGGTCGAGCAGACCGTGCGCGACCTCAGGACCGTCATGCGCGACGCCGGATACGCCGACGGCGACTACAAGCTCGTCGTCATGGGCTACCCGAGCCCGATCGGGCCCGACTTCCACGACAACCCCGGCTTCCCCGGCAAGCTCGCCTGCGGTGGTCTCGGCTACGACTCCGACACCACCTGGGGCCGCGACACCGCCGTCCCCGCCTTCGAACGCGGCATGCGCAGGGCGGCCGCCGCCACCGGCGCCGTCTACCTCGACAACTCGCGCCTCTTCCACGGCCACGAGGTCTGCATGGAGGACACCTGGGCCCGGGGCCTCTACGTCGACCTCTCCAAGCCCGGCACCCCGGACGAGAACTCCGTCCGCCAGTCCTTCCACCCCAACAAGGGCGGCCACGCGGCCTTCGCGTCCTGCCTCACCCAGCTCTACGGCACCTCGCTGCGCGAGGCGAGCTGCGCGGACGTCAACTCCTCCGGCCGCCCGGTGCTGTTCCCGTTCGCCTGGGACGACGTCTACAAGCCGCTGAAGAACGCGGCCACCGGCAACTGCCTGGACGTGAACGCGTCCCGCTCCGCCAACGGCACCGCCGTCCTCGGCTGGGACTGCCACGGCGGCCGCAACCAGGGCTGGTGGTACGACTCCGCCCGCCGCACCCTCCACACCGAACTCACCCAGGACCGCTGCCTGGACGTCCCCGGCGCGAACTACCGGGCCGGCACGGCGCTCGTCGTCTGGAACTGCCACGGCGCCGCGCACCAGACCTTCGTCCGTGACGGGGCCACCCTCCGCCCGGCCGCGGCGCCCGGCCTGTGCCTCACCCAGGGCGCGGCGAGGGAGCCGATCCGGCTCCAGGGCTGCGACGGCTCGGCGAACCAGCGGTTCGTCGCGTAACGGTTCCCGCCCCGCCCCTTCGACTCCGTGGTCCCCGTCCGGTGCGGGACGGGGGCCACGGACCCGCCTTCGGAGACGTATCCCGGACGCTCCGGCTCAGGAGACCTTGAGGGACGTCTTCGCCAGCTCGTACGCCGGCAGCATCTGCCGGTGCTCCTCGGAGTCCAGACCGCCGAGGTGGACGATCACCGTCCCCTTCGCGGTGGCGACGGCGAAGGCCCGCTCCTCCTTGGTCTCCTCCATGATCTCGCTGTACACGGCGTACGTGACCTCGACCGCGGGCAGCGCGCCCGCCTTCGCCTCCCGGTAGACGGCCCCCTTGGAACCCTTCTCCGCCTTCACGAAGCCTTCGAGCGCGGCCCGCGCGGGACCCGCCGGGGCGGTCCACACCCGCAGATAGCCGATGTTCCCGGCCGGCTTGGCGTCCACCTCGCAGCGCACGGTGGCCGGGCCCTGCCGGGTGAGCTCGGCGAAGTCCGGGTCCTCCGGGGCCTCGACCGCCTTCGGCTTCCAGTCCTTCGCGAGGCCGAAGGCGACGGGCAGGACGCAGGCCGTCCCCGCGCCGCCGATCGACCCGGCCGCGGCGGCGGCGCCGGCCGCCGGCGCGGTGCTCGCGGGTGCGGCGCTCTTCGACCCGCCACCGGCCGGAGCGGCGGGCGTCTCGACGTCGGCCGCGGGCGTCCCGCAGCCGGTCAGCAGCAGCCCGGCCGCCATCAGGGTGGCGGGGACCGCCGTGCGTATCGGTGCTCTCTCTGGCATGCGCTCATCATCCACGACCACGTGCGGCACCCCGGCGGCGGCCGGACAATGGGGGGCGGGTCTCGGGGAAGACCGCCGTCCCACGGGAGGCAGGAATGAACCGCAGCTTCAGGAAGGCCGGTGCCCTGGGCGCCGCCGCCGTCGCGGCCGTCACCTTCGCCGCCACCGCCCCGGCCGCCGCACCGGCCCTCGCGCACGCCGCCGACAACGGCCGGAACTACGACTTCACCCTCTACGCCAAGGAGGTCCCCGACCCCGGCGGCGAGGAGACCGGCGCGCCGCCCCAGGTCGGCGACGTCTTCGCCTTCGCCGAGGACCTCTACCGCAGCAAGGGCGGCGAGAAGGTCGGCCGCTCCGGCGTGAGCTGCGCGGTCGTGCGCGGCTCCGGTCAGCAGCTCGACGTGCACTGCGTCGGCACCTTCGTGCTGAGCGGCGACCCCGCCGGCCAGATCACCGGCCAGACCCTGACGGCCGTCGACATGACCGAGGAGCAGCCGGCCTCCCTCGACGTCGCCGTCACCGGCGGCACCGGCGACTTCAGGGAAGCGCGCGGCTACATCCGTACGAGCCCGGACGGGGACCACGACCGGCTGGAGTTCCACGTCACCACGCGCTGAGCGCGCTGACCGCCGCCGTTGACCGGAACGGTCCCGTCAGGACAGCTTGCCGCCGTAGTCCGGCAGCTTGAAGGCCCGCTCGGCGTGGCCTCCGACCAGGTCGGTGGTGTTGTTGCCGATGTTCGCGATGATCGTGTAGCCCTTGCCCTCGATCTCCGCCCGCTTCGCCGTCTTGTACGCGCCGACCTCGGCGAACAGGTCGGGCAGCGAGCGCACGTACAGCCCGTCGACCGGGTAGCCGGCCTGCTTCAGGTTCCAGTCGGTGAGGGAGTGGAGGATCCCCGGGCGGGCGGTCACGAAGAAGACGTCCACGCCGCGCTCGTGGGCGTCCTGGACCAGGTCGCGGACCTCGGGGATGGCCGGGGTCGGGAGCTCCCAGAAGGGGTGGAAGTCCGTCTCCAGGGAGCTGTTGTCGATGTCGAGGACGATGGCCTGCTTCTCGCGGCCGGCGTCCTCGGCACGCTCCTCGATGTACGGGCGGGCCTCGGCGACCACCGCCGCCACGTCACGGCGCCAGGTCCCGTAGTCGATGTCCGCGAGGGCGGCGGTCGAGGTGACGTGGGTGTCCGGGTCGGCGGCGGACGCCGCCGGGGCGGGACCGACGACGAGCAGGGCGGTCAGACCCAGCGTGGCGACGGCGGTGGAGGCGGCTTTGGCGGAGGTGGATTCGGCGGAGGGCATGGGGGGCTCCCGAGTGGTCGACCGGCTCAGTGGTTGACATGCTCGCGGCCAATACTGACCGGTAGGCGTCCAGAGGACTACCGGTCGGTAGCCACTTTCTGAGCGGAGACCGACGACGCCCCCCGGCCCGGAGGACCGAGGGGCGCCGCGAGGCGGGAGAGCCCGGAGAGGGCGTCAGCCCAGACCGGGACCGCGCACCGGGATGTGGGTGAACGTCGGCTCCGGGGCCGGGTTCTGGAAGAAGTCGTTGCCCTTGTCGTCCACGACGATGAACGCCGGGAAGTCCTCGACCTCGATCTTCCAGACCGCCTCCATGCCGAGCTCCTCGTACTCGACGACCTCGACCTTCTTGATGCAGTCCTGCGCCAGGCGGGCCGCCGGGCCGCCGATCGAACCGAGGTAGAAGCCGCCGTGCGTGCCGCACGCGTCCGTGACCTGCTTGCTCCGGTTGCCCTTGGCCAGCATGACCTTCGAACCGCCCGCCGCCTGGAACTGCTCCACGTAGCTGTCCATGCGGCCGGCCGTCGTCGGGCCGAAGGAACCGGAGGCGTAACCCTCGGGGGTCTTCGCCGGACCCGCGTAGTAGACCGGGTGGTCCTTCAGGTACTGCGGCATCTCCTCGCCCGCGTCCAGGCGCTCCTTGATCTTGGCGTGCGCGATGTCGCGGGCCACGACCAGCGGACCGGTCAGCGAGAGACGGGTCTTCACCGGGTACTTGGTCAGCTCGGCCAGGATCTCGTCCATCGGCTGGTTGAGGTCGATCTCGACGACGTCACCCGCCTCGTCGAGGTGCTCGTCCGTCGTCTCCGGCAGGAAGCGCGCCGGGTCGGTCTCGAGCTGCTCCAGGAAGACACCCTCGGCGGTGATCTTCGCGACCGCCTGGCGGTCGGCCGAGCAGGAGACGGCGATCGCGACCGGCAGCGAGGCGCCGTGCCGCGGCAGGCGCACCACGCGGACGTCGTGGCAGAAGTACTTGCCGCCGAACTGCGCGCCGATGCCGATCTTCTGCGTCAGCTCGAAGACCTTCTCCTCCAGCTCCTTGTCGCGGAAGCCGTGGCCGGTCGCGGCGTCGCCCTCGGTCGGCAGCTCGTCCAGGTAGTGCGCGGAGGCGTACTTGGCGGTCTTCAGCGCGAACTCGGCGCTCGTGCCGCCGACCACGATGGCCAGGTGGTACGGCGGGCAGGCCGCCGTGCCGAGCGAACGGATCTTCTCCTCCAGGAACTTCATCATGCTCGCCTCGTTGAGCACGGCCTTCGTCTCCTGGTAGAGGAAGGACTTGTTGGCCGAGCCGCCACCCTTGGCCATGAAGAGGAACTTGTAGGCGCCGCCGTCGGTCGCGTACAGCTCGATCTGCGCGGGCAGGTTCGAGCCGGTGTTCTTCTCCTCCCACATGGTCACCGGGGCCATCTGCGAGTAGCGCAGGTTGAGCTTGGTGTACGCGTCGTAGACGCCCTTGCTCAGGGCCTCCTCGTCACGGCCCTGCGTGAGCACGTTCTGGCCCCGCTTGCCCATGACGATCGCGGTGCCGGTGTCCTGGCACATGGGCAGCACGCCGGCGGCGGCGATGTTCGCGTTCTTCAGCAGGTCGAGCGCGACGAACTTGTCGTTGCTCGACGCCTCCGGGTCGTCGATGATCTTCCGCAACTGGGCCAGGTGGGCCGGGCGCAGGTAGTGCTGGATGTCGTGGATGGCCTCGGCGGCCAGCTTGCGCAGGGCCTCCGGCTCGACCTTGAGGAACGTACGGCCGTCGGCCTCGAAGGTGGAGACGCCTTCGGAGGTCACCAGGCGGTAGGGCGTGGTGTCCTCTCCCAGGGGGAGCAGATCGGAGTACGCAAACTCTGGCATGACGGCAGCCATTCCTTATCCGGCAGACAGCAGCGCCGCCTTCGTTGGCAGCGCGCCATCCAGCGTAGAACGCGGGCGGGCCGAGGATCCTG
Source organism: Streptomyces sp. NPDC006339 (assembly GCF_040612775.1). Classification (NCBI taxonomy): domain Bacteria; kingdom Bacillati; phylum Actinomycetota; class Actinomycetes; order Kitasatosporales; family Streptomycetaceae; genus Streptomyces; species Streptomyces sp. NPDC006339. The sequence continues at coordinate 101,665 of NZ_JBEXQW010000005.1, read as the reverse complement.
TGAGGTAAGGCTCACTAGCGGCGGGGACCGCGCCGGAATGGCGTGTTCGCGGCGTTGTCCACAGGACACGGAGGCTTCCCCTGGTCGCGATCTATCGCGTTTCGCTAGGCTGGGTCCGTGGACCTCGAGAAGCAGCCCCAGCAGCCGGTCGCGCCCGCCGAGCCCGCCCCCGCCCCGGCCCCCGCGCCCCGGCCCGATGTCGCCGATCCGCAGGGATCGCTGCGGGCCTCGGACGCCGACCGGGACCGGATCGCCGACATCCTCAGGGAGGCCCTGGCCGAGGGGCGGATCGATCCCGAGGAGCACGCGGAGCGGATCGACGCGGTCTACCGCGCCAAGACGGTCGGCGAGCTGGAGCCGATCGTGCGGGACCTCCCCGCCACCGGGGCCCGGCCGGCCTCCGCGCCGGCCCCGCTGTACGGCCCTGAGGACACCGAGGGCCCCGCCGACACGATGGTCGCCGTCTTCTCCGCCTCCACCCGCAAGGGCCGCTGGCGCGTGGGCCGCAGGACCAACGCCTTCTCGCTCTTCGGCAGCATCGAGATCGACCTGACCGAGGCGATCTTCGCCCAGCGCCTCACCACCATCAACGCCACCTCGATCTTCGGCCACGTCGAGGTGCGCGTCCCGGAGAACATCACCCTGCGCGGCAGCGGCACCGGCGTCTTCGGCAACTTCGAGGTGGTGACCCTGGAGGGCGCCGACCCGCAGGCCCCGGTCGTGGTCGTCAACGGCTACGCGGTCTTCGGGAACGTGGAGGCCAGACCCAAGCGCGGCAAGTGGGTCACCGACCTCCAGAACCGGGTTCAGGACAAGTTCCGTAAGCATCTCGGCCATTGAGCGGCCGACGGACCGGCGGGCGAGCGGCGGCCGTGCCGGCTCGGAGCGACCTGCGCACCGCCGCCGAGCGGCCGGTTCGTGCGGTGACCGGAATTCGCCGCCCGGTGTCCGCGCTCCGGAAGGCGGACGCACGCAGTGCATAGGCGCGCGCACAGCGGGTAGGGCTGGGGCATCGTCGCTCGCCCGCGGAAGCCGTCGTCAGGAGTAGACCGTGCTGCACACGCCGCATCAGCCCCTCCGGGTCGCCGCCGCCGTGCCGCCCCCGCGCATCCCCGCTCGGGAGGACGAGGCCGGTCCCTGGCACACGGAGGCGGTGTGCCGGAGGGACGAGGCCGGACTCTTCTTCGCCCCCTCCAAGGAGCCCACCGCCGCCCGCCTCTCCCGTGAGGAGGCCGCCAAGCGGGTCTGCGCCCGCTGCCCCGTGATGGTCGAGTGCCGCGAGCACGCGCTGCTCCAGCCCGAGCCGTACGGGGTGTGGGGCGGGCTCACTGCCGCCGAGCGCCGTGTCGTGCTGGCCCGGCGCCGCCGCCGGGACGTCGAGCTGCGGAAGGCCGCGGCGGCCGAGCGTGCCGAGCGGATCGCCAAGGCCGGCTGAGACGGCCGAGGACGGCTGAGACCGACTGAGGCCGGCTCGACGGGTCCCGCCGCCCGTACGGGAAGGGGCGCTCCCACCGCACATGGGGGCGCCCCTTTTCGTACCGTCACGGGTCCGGGCGCGGTGCCCGGACCGGCTACTTCGCCCGGTCGAAGTCGATCTTGCTGTACGCGCGCAGCTTCGCCAGCCGGTGCGTGGAGTCGATCTGGCGGATCGTGCCCGACTTCGAGCGCATGACCAGCGACTGGGTGGTCGCCGTCTCGGAGCGGTAGCGCACGCCGCGCAGCAGCTCGCCGTCGGTGATGCCGGTGGCCACGAAGAAGACGTTGTCGCCGGAGACCAGGTCGTGGGTGGTGAGCACCCGGTCCAGGTCGTGACCGGCGTCGAGGGCCTTCTGCCGCTCGGCCTCGTCCTTGGGCCACAGCTTGCCCTGGATCACACCGCCCAGGCACTTTATGGCGCAGGCCGAGATGATGCCCTCGGGCGTGCCGCCGATGCCCATCAGCAGGTCGACGCCGGTGCCCTCACGGGCGGCCATGATGGAGCCGGCGACGTCGCCGTCGGAGATGAACTTGATCCGGGCGCCGGTCTCGCGGATCTCCTTGACGATGCCCTCGTGACGCGGGCGGTCCAGGATGACCACGGTGACGTCCTCGGCCGTCATGCCCTTGGCCTTGGCGACCCGGCGGATGTTGACCGAGACGGGCGCGTTGATGTCGACGAAGTCGGCGGCCTCCGGGCCGGTCACCAGCTTGTCCATGTAGAAGACCGCGGACGGGTCGAACATCGCGCCGCGGTCGGCGGCGGCCATGACGGCGATCGCGTTCGGCATGCCCTTGGCGTTGAGCGTGGTGCCGTCGATCGGGTCGACGGCGATGTCGACCTCGGCGCCGGTGCCGTCACCGACCCGCTCGCCGTTGAACAGCATGGGCGCTTCGTCCTTCTCGCCCTCGCCGATGACGACGACGCCGTTCATCGAGACGGTGGAGATCAGGGTCCGCATGGCGTTCACCGCAGCGCCGTCCGCGCCGATCTTGTCGCCCCGGCCGACCCAGCGGCCGGCGGCCATGGCGGCGGCCTCGGTGACGCGGACCAGTTCGAGGGCGAGGTTGCGGTCGGGGGCCTCGGGAGAGACCTCGAGCTCGGGCGGCAAGTGGTGCTCGGTCATCGGAGCGCACCTTTCTGTACGGCGACGGCCGGGATGAAGAAGAGGGTGAGGCGACTCTATCGTCAGGCCGACATATTGAGCAGAGGGGCCCACGAATGAGCACACCACCATGATGCGACCATGGGGGGCGTGGCAGGTATGCGAGGCAGGCAGACGGTACGCGGGATGTTCCAGTCCCTCGCGGTGATCATGGTCGCCGCGGGCGTGATGTATCTCTTCATCCCGCACGACGAGAAGGCGAACCCGGTCCAGACGAAGGACTACCGGGTCGAGCTCCTGACGGCCCAGCGGGCGGCGCCCTACCCGGTGCTGGCCCCGGAGGGTCTCGGCGAGGACTGGAAGGCGACGGTCGTCTCGTACAAGCGGGAGGACCACAACGCCTGGAGGCTGGGCTTCCTGGACCCGGACACCCAGTACGTGGCGGTCAACCAGTCGACCGAGGACCCGGCGAAGTACGTTCCCGAGGTCACGCTGCAGGCGAAGAACTCCGGGAAGACCCAGACGGTCGCCGGGCAGGTCTGGCAGCGCTGGGAGGGCCCGAAGTACGACGCGCTGGTGCGCACCGAGGGTGGTGCGACGACCGTGGTGACCGGCACGGCCTCGTTCGAGCGGCTCGCGCAGATGGCGGGCGCGCTGCAGGCGAAGAAGGCGTGACGCGGAGCTCGCGCGGAACGTAGGCGGGCGGGCGTGGACGAGGGCCCCGGTGCGTGTGCACCGGGGCCCTCGTCCGTCTGCCGTCTATGTCTGCCGTCTGTGTCCGGCGTCTTCCGTACGCGCCGTACGCGTCAGACGGTGGTGATGACCTCGTCGAAGGCCAGGCGGGGGGAGCGCGGGAACCAGGCGTCCTCACCCGGCTTGCCGATGTTGACCACCATCAGCGGGGTGTGGTCGTCGTCCAGGAACTCCTTCTGGACGCCGGCGAAGTCGAGGCCCGTCATCGGGCCGGCGGCCAGGCCGGCGGCGCGGACGCCGACGATGAAGTAGGCGGCCTGGAGGGCGGCGTTCAGCAGGGCGGACTGCTCGCGGACCGGGCGCTCGGCGAAGAACATGTCCTTGGCCTGCGGGAAGTGCGGGAGCAGGGCCGGCAGCTCCTCGTGGAACTCGTTGTCCGCGGAGAGGATCGCGACCAGCGGGGCGGCCTTGGTCTTGGCCTGGTTGCCCTCGGCCATGTGCGCCACCAGGCGCTCGCGGGCCTCGGGGGAGCGGACCAGGGTGATGCGCAGCGGGCTCTGGTTGAAGGCCGTGGGGCCGTACTTGACCAGGTCGTAGATCGCCTGCACCTGCTCGTCGGTCACCGGCTCGTCGGTGAACGTGTTGGCGGTACGGGCCTCGCGGAAGAGGAGGTCCTGGGCGGCGGGGTCAAGAACGAGAGACATGCTGCGTACCTTCCGGACTACGGGATCGCCCGCCGGGGGGATCGGGCGATGTCACGACAGTACGCCCGGAGTAGGTGAAGGTTCAACTAAATGAACCGGATAGTGATCCGGTTCACGCTCATCCTCTCATGACCTGCGGTTACTCGGCCTCGTCGAGCTCCTCCGTGGCCCGCTCGGCGGCCAGTGACGCGTCCAGCCGCGCCCGCGCCCCCTCCAGCCAGTGCCGGCACACCTTCGCCAGCTCCTCGCCCCGCTCCCAGAGCGCCAGCGACTCCTCCAGGGTCGTCCCGCCCGCCTCCAGGCGCCGGACGACCTCGATGAGCTCGTCGCGCGCCTGCTCGTAACCGGGAGCGGTCTCTTCCGTGCCGGCTGCCATGCCGTCCTCCATGATCGTTCTTCGTTTTCCGTCGGGTGGGGCCCGGGGCTCAGGCCGGGGCCGGGGCTCAGGCCGGGTCCGGGTCCGGGTCGGCCACGCGGCGCACCGCGAACTCGCCCGCGGCGACCCGCGCCCGCAGCCGCTCGTCCGCCCCGACCTCCTCCGGGGCCCGCACCACCGAGCCGTCCGCCCGCTGCAACACCGCGTACCCGCGCTCCATCGTCGCCGCCGGCGACAGCGCCCGGACCCGCGCCCGGGTGTGCGACAGCTCCGAGTCGGCCCGGTCGAGGAGATGCCCCAGCGTCCGACGGCTCCGGGCGAGCAGCGCGTCGAGCTCGTCCTCGCGCACCTCCACCATCCGCTGCGGATGCTCCATGACCGGCCGGGCCAGCGCGTGGGCCAGACCCCGCTCCTCGCGCTCCAGGAGTCCGCGGACGCACCGCAGCGCCCGGTCCCGCAGCCCCCGTACCCGCTCCAGCTCCTCGCCCACGTCCGGCACCACTTTCTTGGCCGCGTCCGTCGGCGTGGACGCCCGCAGGTCCGCGACCAGGTCGAGCAGCGGCGAGTCCGGCTCGTGGCCGATCGCCGACACCACCGGCGTACGGCAGCCGGCGACCGCGCGGATGAGCTGCTCGTCCGAGAACGGCAGCAGGTCCTCGACGCTGCCGCCGCCCCGGGCCACGATGATCACGTCCACGCCGTCGTGCGCGTCGAGCTCCTTGACCGCCTGGATCACCTGCGGCACGGCCTTCACGCCCTGCACCGCCACGTTCCGCACCTCGAACCGGACGGCGGGCCAGCGCCGCCGCGCGTTCTCCAGGACGTCCCGCTCGGCGGCCGAGGCCCGGCCGCAGACCAGGCCGACCAACTGCGGCAGGAACGGCAGCGGCTTCTTGCGGTCCAGCGCGAACAGGCCCTCCGCGCCGAGGCTCCGCTTGAGCTGCTCCAGCCGGGCCAGCAGCTCCCCGATCCCCACCGGCTTGATCTCCGCCGCCCGCAACGACAACTGCCCGCGCGGCGCGTACCACTCCGGCTTGGCGTGCACCACGACCCGCGCGCCCTCCGACACGACATCGGCGACGGCGTCGAAGACCTGGCGATAGCAGGTCACGTTGATCGAGATGTCGTACGACGGATCCCGCAGCGTCAGGAACACGACCCCCGCCCCCGGCCGCCGCGACAACTGCGTGATCTGCCCCTCGACCCAGACGGCCCCCAACCGGTCGATCCACCCCCCGATGAGCCGAGAGACCTCGCCGACGGGCAACGGCGCTTCCGCAGACGTGTTCAGACCCATGCGCCGAGCGTAACGTTCCCCTCGGACACACCCCCGGGTCCGTGCGCGGCGCGCGCGGCGAGGGGGTGGGGCGTGGCCTGTACGTCGACGGGGCGGCGCGCGGCCCGGCGCCGGCCCCGCGGGCCCCCGGCCCGTACGGCAGGCCAGGCCGCTCGCGCCCCGGCCCGGGCCCCGGCGCCGCCCGCCCCGAAGCCCGAGCCCCCTCCACTACGGCGTCGCTCGGCGGGTTCCCTGCACCGCCAGGACGACCAGGCCGACGCCCAGCCAGATCACGCCGACCACCTGCGCGGACGGCGCCGCCTCGACGATCACCGCGACCAGGATCGCCGCGCCGATCGCCGGGGCCACGAGGTGGGGGAGCCAGCGTGGAGGCCCCGCCATGCGGCGGATCGCGAACCAGCCCACCACGCTCGCGTGGAGCAGCACGAAGGCCGTCAGGGCGCCGATGTCCACGACCGAGACCAGGTGGTCGAGCCCGTCGTCGCGGCGGGCCGCCCACACCGCGGCGATCATCGTCACCGTCGCCGACACCAGCAGCGCCACCCTCGGCACACCCGAGTCCGTACGGGCCAGGACGTGCGGGAGACGCCGGTCGCGGCCCATCGCGAAGAGGAGCCGGCCCCCCGCCGCCTGGCCCGCCAGCGCCGCGAAGGCCGCGCCGATCGCCTTCGAGACCGCCACCAGGTCGTGCAACCAGTCGCCGACCGCCGAGTCCACCGCGTCGTAGAAGGCGGAGCCCTGCTTCGCCGGATCCGCGGCGAGCTGCGCCGAGGAGACCGGCTCGAGCAGCGCCACCAGCCACGTCTGCGCCACGAACAGCACCCCGGCAAGCGCCAGGCAGAACAGCACCGCCCGCGCCACCTTGGCCGAGCCCCCCGTCACCTCCTCCGCGAAGGACGCGATCGCGTCGAAGCCCAGATAGGACAGGACCGCCACCGACACCGCCCCGAGGACCGCCGCCGCCGAGAACCCGGCGTCGCCCGTGAGCGGCGACCACCAGTCCCGCCGCGCCCCGTCCCGTACGAGCACCACGATCGCCGACACCACGAAGACCATCAGCACCGCGATCTCCATGGCGAGTACCGCGAAGCCGACCCGGGCGGCCGCCCGCACGCCCCACAGGTTGAGCAGGGTCGTCACGACCACCGCGACACCCGTCCACACCCACCGGTCCACCCCGGGGACCAGCGCCTCCATCGCGATACCGGCGAAGAGATACGCGACCGCCGGGATGAGGAGGTAGTCGAGCATCGCCATCCAGCCGGCGACGAAGCCCGGCCCCTCGCCCAGCGCCGTCCGCGCGTACGTGAAGACGGACCCGGCCCGCGGCGCGACCCGCACCATCTGCGCGTAACTGAAGGCGGTGAACGCCATGGCGACCGTCGCCACCAGGTACACGAGCGCGACCGCCCCGTGCGACTTCGCGTCGAGCGTGCCGAAGACACCGACCGGGGCCATCGGCGCGATGAACAGCAGCCCGTACACGACCAGATCCCGGAACCCCAGATTTCGCCGGAGCCCCTCGTGCCCGGCGGCCTCCGCCACCTGCGCTTCCTCAGCCATGGCGTCAGTCTCGGCCACGACACCGCCCCATCGGCCGATCAAAACGCCGACCGGTGCGGCCTTACGATGGGACGCATGACTGCAACGCCCGCGTCGACGCCCGCGACGAACCGCCCGAAGCGTGTCCTGCTCGCCGCTCCCCGCGGATACTGCGCGGGCGTGGACCGCGCCGTGATCGCGGTGGAGAAGGCCCTGGAGCAGTACGGGGCCCCGATCTACGTCCGGCACGAGATCGTCCACAACAAGTACGTCGTGCAGACCCTGGAGCGGAAGGGCGCGATCTTCGTCGACCAGGCGACCGAGGTGCCGCCGGGCAACATCGTGATGTTCTCCGCGCACGGCGTCGCCCCGACCGTCCACGAGGAGGCCCGCCAGGGCCGCCTGAAGACGATCGACGCGACCTGCCCGCTGGTCACCAAGGTCCACAAGGAGGCCGTCCGGTTCGCCAAGGAGGACTTCGACATCCTCCTCATCGGCCACGAGGGTCACGAGGAGGTCATCGGCACCTCCGGCGAGGCCCCCGACCACATCCAGCTCGTCGACGGCCCCGAGGACGTCGCCAAGGTCGAGGTCCGGGACCCGTCCCGGGTCGTCTGGCTCTCCCAGACGACGCTCTCCGTCGACGAGACCATGGAGACGGTCGACGCGCTGAAGGAGAAGTTCCCGCAGCTCATCTCGCCGCCGTCGGACGACATCTGCTACGCCACGCAGAACCGCCAGCTCGCCATCAAGGAGCTCGCCGGCCAGGCCGAGCTCGTCATCGTGGTCGGCTCCAAGAACTCCTCGAACTCGCAGCGCATGGTCGACGTCGCCAAGCAGGCCGGCGCCCCCGCCGCGTACCTGGTGGACTTCGCGAGCGAGATCGACGAGACCTGGCTCGAGGGCGTCACCAGCGTCGGCCTCTCCTCCGGCGCCTCCGTCCCGGACGTGCTGGTCCAGGAGGTCCTGGAGTGGCTGGCCGAGCGCGGTTACGCCGACGTCGAGCTGGTCAAGACCGCCGACGAGTCGCTCACCTTCTCGCTGCCCAAGGAGCTCCGCAACAAGGACCTCAGGGCCGAGGCGGAGAAGCTCCTCAACGGCTGAGCCCCCGGCCCGTACGGTGGTGTCCATGAACGTCTTCGGAGTGGACATCGGCGGATCGGGCATCAAGGGCGCCCCCGTGGACCTCGACCGCGGCGACCTGACCGAACCTCGCCACAAAGTACTCACCCCGCAGCCCGCGACACCCGACGGTGTCGTGGGCGGCGTCGTCGAGGTCGTACGGAACTTCGGCTGGTCGGGGCCGGTCGGCGTCACCTTCCCCGGGGTGGTGACCGGCTCCACGATCCGTACCGCCGCCAATGTGGACAAGGGCTGGATCGGCGTCGACGCGGGCCGGCTGATCGGCGAGCGGCTCGGCGGCCTGCCGGTGACGGTGCTGAACGACGCCGACGCGGCCGGCATCGCGGAGATGTCCTTCGGCGCCGGCCGGGGCCGCACGGGCACCGTCATCCTGCTGACCCTCGGCACCGGCATCGGCTCCGCCGTCTTCACCGGCGGCCGGCTGCTGCCCAACACCGAACTCGGCCACCTGGAGCTCAAGGGCCACGACGCCGAGACGCGAGCCTCGGCGAAGGCACGCGAGGACGAGGACCTGAGCTGGGAGCACTGGGCGACGAAGCGCCTGCAGAAGTACCTGGCGCACGTGGAGATGCTGTTCTCGCCCGAGCTCTTCATCATCGGCGGCGGCGTCAGCCGCAAGGCGGACAAGTTCCTGCCGCTGATCGAGGGCATCCGGGCCGAGATCGTCCCGGCGGAGCTCCAGAACAACGCGGGCATCGTGGGCGCGGCGATGGCGGCGGCGGGAGCGGGGCTGGCCGGGGGAGCGGGCTAGCGGGCCGTGCCGTTACGGGGCGGGGGCGGGGGAGCGGCCCCGGCCACCGCCCCCGCCACCGCGCCGGTCCCGGCCACCGCCCCGGTCCCGGCCGCTAGCCGCGTTCGGGGGCCGGGCGGCGTACGGGGCGTACGGGGGAGCCGGGGGAGCCGAGCGCGGCGATCCGCTGGCGGCGGCCCATGTCCCGCACCTTCCGGACGCTCGCGATCACTCCGGCCACCAGGGTCCCGCCGTACAGCCAGCCCGCGTGCACGGCGAGCGCCGTGACCAGGGCCATCGCCTGGCCGCCGACCCCGCCCGTACCGCCCGAGATCGGCACGACGCCGACCGCGAAGGCGATCGGCACGCTGATCGGCGCGGTGACGAGGTCGGCGGTCCTGACCCAGAGCGCGGTCAGGGCGCTGACCGGCAGGAACAGCAGCCCGAAGACGAGCGGCGAGCCGTCGAACAGCAGCCAGTCGAGGAAGCCGATCACCAGCATCACGGCCGAGGCGAACAGACCCGCGCCGAGACCGGTCAGCCGGGGGCTGGGCAGCCTGCGCAGCGCCACGACCACCGGCGGCGCGGGCCGCTCCAGGCGCGGCCGGCCCGGTCGCGGCCGGGCGGCGACGCGATAGACCTCGGCGCCCTCGACCATCGCGCCGGGCGGCGTCAGAGGGGCCTGCGGCCGTCCCCCGGCGGGGCGGCGGGGCTGCGGCTTGCGTGTCCTGTGCTGCTCCACCCCACCAACGTAGGTCGGAAGGGGCCGGGAACCGGGTGCGGGACACGCCCTTTGGGTGACCTTGGCGCGAAGAGCGCCGTCCCGGGTCGGTGCGGTGCGCCCGTAAACTGGGGGAACACCGCATCCACTCCTTATAGGGAAGTCGCCACCGTGTCGCTCACGATCGGAATCGTCGGCCTGCCGAATGTCGGCAAGTCGACCCTGTTCAACGCCCTGACCAAGAACGACGTGCTGGCGGCCAACTACCCGTTCGCCACGATCGAGCCCAACGTCGGTGTGGTCGGCGTGCCGGACGCCCGCCTGACCAAGCTGGCGGAGATCTTCTCCTCGCAGCGGATCCTCCCGGCCACGGTCGACTTCGTCGACATCGCCGGCATCGTGCGCGGCGCGAGCGAGGGCGAGGGCCTGGGCAACAAGTTCCTGGCGAACATCCGCGAGTCGGACGCGATCTGCCAGGTCATCCGCGCCTTCAAGGACGAGAACGTCGTGCACGTCGACGGCAAGGTCTCGCCCAAGGACGACATCGAGACGATCAACACCGAGCTGATCCTCGCCGACCTCCAGACCATCGAGAAGGTCCTGCCGCGCCTCCAGAAGGAGTCCCGGATCAAGAAGGACGTGGCCCCGAAGGTGGCGGCGGTCGAGGCGGCCAAGGAGATCCTGGAGAGGGGCGACACCCTCTTCTCGCAGGGCATCGTCCAGGGCTCGGAGAACGCGGAGCTCCTCCACGACCTCCACCTGCTGACCACCAAGCCGTTCCTCTACGTCTTCAACGTGGACGAGGACGAGCTGACCGACGAGGCGTTCAAGGACGAGCAGCGCGCCCTCGTCGCCCCGGCCGAGGCGATCTTCCTCAACGCCAAGCTGGAGGCCGACCTCGCCGAGCTCGACGAGGAGGACGCCATGGAGCTCCTCCAGTCCGTCGGCGCCGAGGAGCCCGGCCTCGCCACCCTCGCCCGCGTCGGCTTCGACACCCTCGGCCTCCAGACCTACCTGACGGCCGGCCCCAAGGAGTCCCGCGCCTGGACCATCAAGAAGGGCGCCACGGCCCCCGAGGCGGCCGGTGTGATCCACACCGACTTCCAGAAGGGCTTCATCAAGGCCGAGGTCATCTCCTTCGCCGACCTCGTCGCCACCGGCTCCGTGGCCGAGGCCCGCGCGGCCGGCAAGGCCCGCATGGAGGGCAAGGAGTACGTCATGCAGGACGGCGACGTGGTGGAGTTCCGCTTCAACGTCTGACCGGACGTGGACCAACGGCCTGACCTGCGAGAAAGCGGGTCAGGCCGTTGCGTTGTCCGCACCGGTCCGCAGGACCTGGAGCGGCTTCGGCGGGCTGGAGGTTCACGGGTTCCACCGGTCGCAGTACTCGATGTGGATCTCGCGGGCGGCGTCGCCGAGGATGCCGGCGTTCGAGTGCAGCATGGTGCAGAAGTGCGCGTAGCCGGGGTGGACCGGGACGTGGCCCGGTCCTTCGCGGGCGACCTCGAGGAACTGCCGCGCGGTCTCCCGGAACACCTTCGCGCTGCCGGTCATGAACAGGGTCTCGGCATGAAGATGCTGGTGGAACAGGTCGCGGTTCTCCCGGTAGTGACGTGCCGCGTAGTCGGTCACCGCAACGTCGTCCTGCTCCGCCTCGGGCAGGCTCACGGTCTGGGGACGCCCGGGTCCGAGGCGCCCTCGCACCTGCTTCCAGCGTGAGGGGGCGAACTGGAGTGAATGGTGCAGGAGCACGAGGTCGAGCGGGAAGCCGACACCGTCCGGCACCGCCCCGGCCGGTGGGTCATTGGCTCGCATGGGCAGGTGGATCAGCGAGCGCGGTGAGCGTGCGGCGAGCATCCACAGTCCGGCGACGCTCCGGGCGGCGTCCTGGTCGAGATAGGCGTTCAGGTACCGGTCCTGGTCGATGAGCACTGCATGGGTCAGAGGCCGGGCGGGCCGGACGACTCTGAACTCATCGGCGCCCAAGCGGGCCTGATGTATGACGACGGGTAGCTTCATGGCTGCTCCATTGTGGTGCGACGGCTGACTTCGTTGGCGTCCGGTTCAGCCGCTGCGTCGGTTGTGGACGCGTGGAGGCCGGGTTTCTCGTCCTGGCCAGGACCCGCGGTGGTGTTCGGCGCCCTGGACCACGACGGCCAGCCCGCCGGTTAGCGCTCGATCACGTAGCCGTAGCCGACCTCCTCGGGGTGCTGGAACGGCATCGGTCACCTCTCCGGGTACAGGTCGGTACGGTCGATCCAGGTGGGGGCGACGAAGATGTTGCTGCTGGTGGGGGCTTCCGAGGCTTCCAGCAGGGACCAGGTGCGGGACTCCTCGACCAGGTGCTCCCAGGGCGCGGTCCAGTCGAGTTCCCAGTCCAGGGCCGGGCCGGAGACGCCGTATGTGCCGCCGGCGTCCACTCGCCAGAACTGGGAGTAGAGGATCACTTGGGCGTGGTCGGCCAGGTCGTTGATGATCTCGGTGAAGTGGGCTGAAGGCCAGCCGGGGGCGTTGTCCGCAGTGATGGGTCGTAGGCGCGCGGTGAGCGGCGGGACGACGGGGGTGCGGGCGCCGAGTTCGGTCAGGGCCCAGCGGATGCCGCCGGGCTCGGTCCAGTCCGGCGGGGTCCCCCGTTCCAGGCAGGCGCGGTAGGCGCGGCGCAGGGGCTCTATGGCGCCGTCGATCTCCAGGCTCGCCAGGGCCATGGCCGCCCATTCGTGGACGGTCGGATTGTCGCTGTCCAACAGGCCGATGAGAGCGGGGCCGCAACGAGGATCGCCCACCTCCTCGAAGACCTCGATGGCGGTCAGTTGACCGAAGCCGCCGAGGGAGGGCAAGCCGTTGATGACGGCGGGTATGGCGTCGGCGCCAAGCAGGATCAACTCCGCGCGGGCGTCGTAGGACGCGTCGGCCTTGCCGTCGAGCTGCTGGACGAGTGTCTCGATGCGGGAGGTCATGACGCGGAGTGGTCCCGGCGCCAGAAGGTGGGGCGCCAGGTGGGGTCGAGGGGCTCGTCCTCGGTCGGCGGGCGGACGTCCCGGCGGCCGTGTTCGTCGCAGGCGCCGACGTCCTGGTAGTTGCGCTGGGCCTCGATCAGAGAGACCTTGTTCGCGCCGCCGGCCATGGTCGGCCAGCGGAACTGGACCCCGTCGTCCTCCCAGAAGCAGACGGGGCAGATCTCATACGAGCCGGGCATCGCGTCCAGCACGCGGTGCCCGCAGCAGGGACAGGGGAAGCGGTCGCTCACCTGGGCAGTCTCCCTGCCGGCTCTGCCGGTGCGCCATGGATTTCTCGCCCCCCGCCCGCCCGGCCGGTCCGCAGCCGGTCCGCAGGACACCCCAAAGCGGCCGTCGGGCGGGGGACCCGTCAGGTTATCGCTGTCGGCTGCCGGGAGGCATACTGCGGGCGGATGATCGACGAGCGAGGGGGATCCTTGAAGCTGGCCGAGGCGCTGGCGCTGCGGGCGGACGCGGCGCGGCGGGTGGAGCAGTTGCGTGCCCGGGTGGTCGGTAACGCCCGCTATCAGGAGGGCGAGGCGCCGGCGGAGGACGCGGCGGGGCTGCTGGCCGAGGCGGATCAGGTGCTGGAGGAGCTCGAGTCCCTGATCCGGAGGATCAACCGGACCAACTCCGCGGCCGTGATCGACGGTGGCGGGACCCTCACGGACGCGCTGGCGCGCAGGGACGTGCTGCGGCTGCGGCACGCCCTGCTCACCGCGGCGGCCGACGCCGCCGCCGGCCGGGACCAGCACGGCATGGTCCGGCAACTGCGGTCCGAGCTGAAGATGCTCTCCGCGCTTCCGGTCGCGGAACTGCGCGCCCGGGCCGATGTCGTCGCCCGTGAGATCCGCGAGACCGACGTCCTGATCCAGCGGTCGAACTGGGAGATCGACCTGCTGGACTGAGCGGGACGGTGCTCGATGTGGAGCAGGTAGTCGTCACGGAGGCGTGCACAGGCCGAGGGCCGGCGGTGAAACCGGTCCACGCTGGTGCGCGGAGAGCAGCGCGGGGGTTCGAGTCCCCGGATCACACAGCCGCTCAGCACACAGCACAGGTGACCGTGCACAACGCACAGTTCATCACCACGTGCAGATCCGGACGGCGAGGGCGGGATCGGGGATCTCCACATCACGAAGGCCGCGCCGCGGGAGGGCGACAAGGGAGCGTTAGCCGTACGCAAGCGGGACGGCAAGGGTGGGCGGGAAGGTGTAGGTGGCACCGAATGCGGGGCCGTCCGACCTTGAACCGGGGGAGAACCATCATGCGTACCCACCACCGCAAGCAGACCGTCCTGGCCGTCGCGGCCGCCGCCGTCCTCTCGCTGGGCCTGACCGCCTGTGGCGGTGACGAGGGCGGGAGCCGCGACGAAGGCGCCGCGACCACGACCACGTCCACGCAGGTCACGCCCGAGGGCGGCGGCCAGAAGAGCGCCACCGGGGGCACGACCACCGGTGGTTCCACGGCCGGGGACGCGACCACCGGTGGTTCCACGGCCGGTGGTTCGACCGGCGGCAAGGCCGCCGCCGCGACCTCGGCCGGGTCGACGTCCGCGTCCGGCTCCTCGGCCGGGGCCCGGACCTGCACCTACAAGGACGTCAAGGTCACCGCGGCCAAGGTGGACGAGACGCCCACCGAGCACATCGTCCTCACCGCGACCAACACCTCCGGCCGCGCCTGCCGCCTCGACGGATACCCGCTGATCGCCTTCGGCGAGATCCAGACCGCCAAGGACATCCCGGCGGTCGCCAAGAGCAAGCCGGCCGCGCCCGTCGTCCTGCAGCCGGGTGCCCCGGCGTACGCCAATGTGCGCGTCGTCCTCGGTGGTGTCCACGAGGACAACAAGGTCGTCACCTCCTTCAACGTGAACCTCTTCGCCGCCGGCGCCCCCGCCGAGGGCAGCATCGTCGTCAAGGCTCCGGCCGGCGGCCTGGCCGTCAACGAGTCCGCCGCGAAGACCGGCTACTGGACGCCGGAACTCCGGAACGGTGCCGACGAGTTCTGAACCGCCCGGGCGGCCTTTGCGTCCCCCACCCCATGAAGGACGGAATCGGCTTTCTCGCCGTGCTCGGCGGGTTCACCACCGCGCTCGTGGTGTGGGGGATTGGCGCCACTCCCGCTCTGACCGGCGGATTCGAGGGCGAGGGGCGGGACTTCAGCCTGGTGTGGATCGAGCTGCCGCTGATGCTGCTCGGCATCCCCGCCCTCGCTCTCGGCGTCTGGGCCCTGCTCCGCCGGCGCTCCTCGGTGCTCCTCGCCCTCGCCGTCGTCGTGACGCTCGCCATGGCGGGGTGGGCGAGCGAGGAGTGGCTGCAGGCGCGAGTGCCGGACTTCCGGTACGAGGAGGGCGCGGCCGGTCGGTCCGCGTGACACCCGCGGTCCGGGCCTCGGCGGTCCGGGCCTCGGCGGTGCGGGCCCAGCGGTGCGGGCCTCGGCGGGGCGGGCCCCCTGCGGGTCCGGCGCCCTGCGGCCCGGCCCCTCGACGGTGCCTATTCGCCCGACGGATCCGCCGCTGCCGCCAGGCCCGTCTTCGCTCCCGCCCCGCACAGGGGCAGGACCGCCGTGCCGGGGCCCGGTGGCGTCGCGCGTACGGCCGCCCAGCAGGCGACCGCCGTCGGCTCCACGTACAGGCCGCGCCGGGCCAGGTCCAGTTGGGCGGCGCGGATGCTGTCCTCCGGCACGGTGAGGAAGGTGCCGCCGGAGGCCCGTACGGCCCGGAGGATCTGTGCCGCGCGCGGCGGGTTCGGGATCGCGATGCCCTCGGCGAGTGTGGGACGGGCGACGGCCGCAGCCGGAGCCGACAGGCCGTCCGCCCCCGACAGGTCGCCCGCGCCAGCCCGGTTGCTCGCGCGAGCCCGGTTGTCCGCGCCGGCCCGGTTGTCCGTGCCGGCCCGGCCGGCCGCGCCATCCGGGTCGTTCGCCCCCGCCCTCTCGTTCGCCCCCGCCCGGCCGCCCCCGCCCACCAGGTCGTCCGCGCCCGCGTGGAAGGCGGCGGCCAGGGGGGAGACGGCCTCCGCCTGGACGGCGACGAGGGCGGGGCGGCGGTCGACGAGCCCGTGGCCGTACAGCTCCTCGACGGCGAGGGCCGCGCCCAGCAGCAGCGTTCCGTTGCCGACCGGCAGCACGAGGGTGTCGGGCAGTCTGCCGCCGAGGTCCTCCCAGATCTCGTAGACGTACGTCTTCGTGCCGTGGAGGAAGTGAGGGTTGTACACGTGCGAGGCGTAGAAGACCCCGGGCTCGTCGGCGGCCGCCCGCGCCGCCCGTGCCGTGGCCTCGCGGTCGCCGGGGACGACGAGCGTACGGGCGCCGTGGGCGCGGATCTGCTCCAGCTTCTTCGGGGAGGTCCCCTCCGGTACGTAGACGGCGCAGTCCAGTCCCGCGCGGGCGCAATACGCGGCGACGGCCGTGCCGGCGTTGCCGCTGCTGTCGGCGATCACGGTACGCGGCTCCAGCCGGCGCGCGAGTTCGGCGAGCATGACGGCGCCGCGGTCCTTGAAGGACAGGGTCGGCATGAGGAAGTCGAGTTTGGCCGAAACCGTATCGGTGAGGGGGACCAGCGGCGTCCGGCCCTCGCCGAGGGAGACCGGGGGCACCCCGCCGGTCCCGGTCACCCCACCGCGTGCGGCCGCCCCGGCCGCCCCCGTAACCCGGGCGATCCCGGTGGCCAGCGGTAGTGCTTCCGCGTAACGCCACAATGAATTCACGCGTGACGGAAGTGACGCGAGAGGCACCGGCGCGCTCGCGACGGCGAGGTCCCACGGGCCCCGACAGCGGGGACAACACCAGGTGAGCGCGGTGCCAGGGGCCCGCGTACCGCACCGCGGACACACGTAGTCGGTCATGATCTCCAGCATGGCAGCCGTGTGGCGGCGGCGTTACGGGGCGGGCGGAACCCTTGTGTGATTCCTATGGATCCGTCAATCTTTCGCTCGGCACCCGGACTCGGCGAGCGGCGTGGAGCCACGCTGCCTTGTCATGTCCCTGCTAAACGCTTCACCGCTCGACCACCCCCACAGCAACGCACCACCAATGAGGAGGACCCCTCACATGTCCGTGATGCGTGATTCGCGGCGCAGACTCGCCGCAGCCGGCGCCATAGCCGTCGCAGCCCTCGCGCTCGGCTCCCTCTCCGCCTTCCCGGCCACCGCCGCCGGGACCACCGCCGAAGGCGTCATCCTGAACGCCGGCGCGGAGGGGACCGTCCCCAACAGCTACATCGTCACCCTCCGCGAGTCCGCCGCCCAGGCGGAGACCGCGCAGGGACGGGCCGTCGCGACGAAGTTCGGCGCCAAGATCAAGCGGACGTACACCGCGGCGCTCAACGGCTACTCCGTCGAGCTCTCCGAGGCGCAGGCCAAGAAGCTCGCCGCCGACCCGGCCGTCGAGTCCGTCAGCCAGAACCGCGTCTTCACCATCGACGGCACCCAGCCCTCCCCGCCGTCCTGGGGCCTCGACCGGATCGACCAGAAGGCCCTCCCGCTCAACCAGAGCTACACCTACCCGGACAGCGCGGGCCAGGGCGTCACGGCGTACATCATCGACACCGGCGTCCGCATCAGCCACAGCGACTTCGGCGGCCGGGCCGCCAACGGCTACGACGCGATCGACAACGACAACACCGCGCAGGACGGCCACGGCCACGGCACCCACGTCGCCGGCACCGTCGCCGGCACGGCGCACGGCGTCGCCAAGAAGGCGAAGATCGTCGGCGTCCGCGTCCTCGACAACTCCGGCTCCGGCACGACCGAGCAGGTCGTCGCGGGCATCGACTGGGTGACGCGCAACGCCGTCAAGCCGGCCGTCGCCAACATGAGCCTCGGCGGCGGCGTCGACACCGTCCTCGACGACGCCGTGCGCCGGTCGATCGCCGCCGGCATCACCTACGCGGTCGCCGCGGGCAACGACAGCTCCAACGCCTCCAACTACTCCCCGGCGCGCGTCGGCGAGGCCATCACGGTCGGCTCCACGACCAACACGGACGCCCGCTCCAGCTTCTCCAACTACGGCAGCGTCCTCGACATCTTCGCTCCGGGCTCCTCCATCAAGTCGGCCTGGAACACCAACGACACCGCCACCAACACCATCTCCGGCACGTCGATGGCGACCCCGCACGTGGCCGGCGCCGCCGCCCTCTACCTGGCGGACAACCCGACGGCCACCCCGTCGGCGGTCTCCACGGCCCTGGTCAACGCCGCCACCCCGAACGTGGTCACCAGCCCGGGCACCGGCTCCCCGAACCGTCTGCTGTACGTCGGCGGCGGCACCACCACCCCGCCCGGCCCGCGCTTCGAGAACGCCGCGGACTACACGATCAACGACAACGCGACCGTCGAGTCCCTCGTCACCGTCAGCGGCGTCGCGGGCAACGCCCCGTCCGCCCTCCAGGTGCCGGTGAACATCGTCCACACCTACATCGGTGACCTCCAGGTCCAGCTCATCGCCCCGGACGGCACCGCGTACACGCTCAAGGGCTTCGGCACCGGCGGCAGCGCGGACAACATCAACACCACGTACACGGTCAACGCCTCCTCCGAGGTCGCGAACGGCACGTGGAAGCTCCGGGTCACGGACAACGCGAACTACGACACCGGGAAGATCGACTCCTGGGCGCTGCAGTTCTGACACCGCGAGCGGCTGAACCCGTAGCAGTACGTGAGTGAGTGAGTGACTGAGTGAGTGACTGAGTGACTGAGTGAGGGGCGGTCGCCGATCCGGCGGCCGCCCTTCCGGCCTTCCTGCTCGTCCACCCGCCCGCCCCCTGTCAGTCCTCCTCTCAGTCCTCCCGTCAGTCCTCCTCGAAGACGTACGGCACCGGCTCGGCCACCCAGCCCGCCGCGAGGACCAGGCGCGAGGTGCGGTGCACGGTCAGGAAGCCGAAGGGCCGGTCGATGTCGAGGTCGATGCGGCGGACCACGTACGGCGTCGACGGCGCGGCCCCGGCGGGCATGCCGATCGCACGGAGGCCGCCTCGAAGCCTTTCGCGCCGAATCGGGCCATCGCCGCCTGGTCGGCCTGCCGGACGGACAGCGGCGGGACGTCACAGACGCCCGGGAAGTGACCGACGGTGCCGTCCCGCGCGGTGGTGAGGCCGAACAGCTCGTGCAGGGCGGTGAGGTCGTGCTCCGCCGTGAGCGAGAACGGCGAGGTCGTCACCGAGAGATACGGCTCCCGGGAGGTGCCGCGCACGTGGCGGACGTTCAGTCCCGGGCCGGGCTCGCCCAGCGGCAGCAGGTCGCCCGGGACGGTACGGAAGGTGCCGGCCAGGACACCCACTCCCGCCTTCAGCACGGCGCCGCACTCCGCCTCCTCCGGGCCGAGCAGCAGATGGACATCGACCCCGGTGCTTCCCAGCACCCGCAGCACCGTGAGCGGGCCCGCGTCCGTCTCCGCCACGCCGACCCGGTCGAGCAGGCCGGTCGTGCGGTGCAGCGCGGCGAGCGCCCGCTCGGCCCAGGGGCCGGAGTCGGGCAACATGCCCCCCTCCACGAACGGCCGCAGCCAGCTCGTCCGTACCGCCTGCGCGGTCGCCAGGACGAGGTCCGTCTCCTCGGTGACCCGTACGGGCACGGCCGGGATCAGGCCACCCGTGCGCTCCGCCGCCCACGCGTCAAGCAGCCGCTTGCTCTCCGCGTCGTCCGCGCCGAGGCGGCCGAGCGTGGCCTCCGGCAGGCCGGCCGCCCAGGAGTCCCGCGGCCGCACCCACGGGCGCGTCCACAGGCCGACGGCCGAGCCGACCCCGGGGACACGGGCCAGGGCGGCGAGCAGTTCGCGGGCCGCGCCCGCCGCCCGGTCGGCCGGCATGCCGAGCGCGTCCTCCAGTTCGGTCCTCGCCGGGCCCGCGGCGCCGTCCGCGAGAAACGCGAGCAGGGGCCAGACACCGCTCGCCGACAGGACCGTGTCCCGGCCCGGCGGCAGGGCTCCGGCCCACCGCGCCGTGAGGCGGTTGACCGCCCGTACCGTCGAGACCCGCATGCCGCCCCCCGCTCACGGACCACGTACGATGCGCGCGCCCGTTCGACTCTCTGATTCTCCGAGCGTCCGACCCGTCCGACCCGTCCGATCCGTTCCGATCCCCCGGACTTGCCGCCCCAACAGGAGCACCGTACTCGTGGACCCGTTCCAGCCGCCTCAGGATTCCCCGTCCCCGCAGCAGCCCCCGCAGCCGCCGCGCCAGGGCGGGCCCGCGCCCGGCCCGCAGGCGTCTCCCGGCCCGTACGCGTCTCCCGCTCCGCACGGGTCTCCCGGTCCGCATGTGTCCTCCGGTCCCTATTCCGCCCCGGGCTCCTACGCCTCCCCCGGCCCGTACAACTCCCCGCCGCCCGGTCCGTACGGCCCCGGCGGCCCCTACGGTCCCGGCGGGCCGGGAGCGCCCGGACCGTACGGGGCGCCGGGCCGGAGCACCAACGGACTGGCCGTCGCGTCCCTCGTCTCCGGCATCGTGTGCTGCCTGCCGCCCCTCGGGCTGATCTTCGGCCTCATCGCCCTGCCGCAGATCAAGAAGAAGCACCAGAAGGGCAAGGGGATGGCGATCGCCGGCATCGCCCTCTCCTCCGTCGCCTGCCTGCTCATGGCCCTGGGCTTCGCGAGCGGCGGGTTCGGCGAGGCATGGCGCGACTTCGACAAGGGCATGGACGAGGCCGCCGAGTCCCAGTCGCCGTTCGCGCTGAGCAAGGGCGACTGCTTCCGCGTCGACGGCAAGCTGGAGGCGTACGCCACCGACGTGAAGACGGTGCCCTGCACCACGCCCCACGAGGGTGAGGTCACCGGCGAGTTCAAGGTGTCCGGCTTCACCCGGTGGCCGGGCGAGGACGCGATCGACCGCATCGCGGAGGACCGCTGCGAGGACGTCAACAGCGCGTACGCGCTGGACACGTGGGCGGTCCCGGAGGACGCGCTGAGCTACTACTACATGCCGACCCGAGAGAGCTGGCGGGGCGGTGACCGGACCGTGACCTGCGCGTTCGCCACCGAGAGCAAGCCCTTCACCCGCTCCCTGCGCAGCGACGCGAGCACGCTCGACGCCGACCAACTGCACTTCCTGAAGCAGATGAACCCCATCGACGACGCCCTCTTCGAGGAGCCCGACAAGGACGCGGACGAGGACCTGGCGGCCAACAAGGCATGGGCCCGGAAGGTGCACCGGGCCGTCACGGGCGCGGGCGACGGGCTGCGCGGGCGCACCTGGCCCGCCGCCTCCGCCGCCCCGGTCGGCGAGCTGACGAAGAAGCTGGACGCCGCCGCGTCGAAGTGGCAGGCGCTCGCCACGGCGAAGGACTCGGACGCGTTCTGGGAGGTCTACGAGGACGCCTATGACGCGCTCTCGACGGACTTCGAGTCGAAGTCCCGCTCCGCGCTCGGGCTGACCGACACGCTCGAGGAGGGCGGCGCGAACGGCGGCGGGACCGGTGGCGGGACCGGTGGCGGCAGTGGCAGTGGCGGCGGCAGTGGCGAGGGTGCCGGTCAGAAGGTCTGAGGCCCCCGGGTTACGGCGCTCGGGCCCCGGTCCAGGGCCGCGCGTCGACGGGCGGCTGCTCGACGGAGCGCCGAGCGGGGCCGGCTCCCGGGGAAGTGAGCCGGCCCCGCTCGCCTGCGGGCCGGGGCGGCGGCCCGTGACCGACCGCCGCCCCGCGCGTGCCCGCCGTCGGCGGGCGGGCACGCGGTCCGTGGCCCGCTGTCCGCGGTCCGTGGGCCGTGGGCCGTGGTCCGTGGGTCTACGGACGACGGCCCTCGGCCGGTCAGGTCAGCGGCGGTCGCCGAGGACGCCGTCCACCGCAGTGATCAGCTCGCCGTCCGGGGTGTCGCCGTCGAGCGACCAGAACATCGCGCCGCCGAGCCCCCTGGCCCGTACGTACGCCGACTTGGCGCGCAGCACCCACGGGTCGTCGTACGTCCACAGGGTGGTGCCGTCGAACAGCCAGGCATGGCCGTTCCTCCGGTCGCGGTGCAGGGTGTACGTGCCCGAGTCCGCGAGCTTCTTCAGGGCCTTGTAGTCCTCGTAACCGTTCGCCCACGTCGCCGGGGCGGGGCCGCCGGCCGGCTGCCCGAGGCCGTCGCCGCCGCCCGTGACGCCCGTCCAGCCCTGGCCGTAGAACGGCATCCCGACCACCAGCTTGCGGGCCGGTGCGCCGCGCCGCAGCCAGTCGTCGACGGTCTGGTGGACGCTGAAGTCGCCACGGGGCGCGAAGAGCGCGGACTGCTGGGCGGTGGTGGACTCCCAACTGCCGTGGAAGTCGTAGCCCTGGAGGTTCACGAAGTCCAGGTCGCGCATGATCTTCGGGACCTCGAAGCCGGCGTCGATCTTGGCGGGCGCGGTCGGCACGAAGGCGGTGAGCTCGTAGCGCTTCCGCTGCTTCTGGGACCGTGCGTAGGCGTCGAGCTGCGTGCGGAACTCCCGTACGAGCGCGGTGAAGTTCTGCTTGTCCTCGGGCCGGAAGACGGTGTCGGTGTCACCCGCGGAGCCGGGCCACTCCCAGTCGAGGTCGATGCCGTCGAAGAGGCCGGCCGCGGCCCCCGCGCCACCCCGGGCGCCGTCGACGGGCAGGTTGCCCTTGATGTAGAGGTCGATGCAGGAGGCGACCAGGGCCTTGCGGGAGGCGGGGGTGCGGGCCGCGTCCGAGAAGTGGGTGGACCAGCTCCAACCGCCCAGGGAGATCATCACCTTGAGGCCGGGGTGCTTGGCCTTGAGTTCGCGCAGTTGGTTGAAGTTGCCGGCCAGCGGCTGGTCCGGGGTGTCGGCGACGCCGTCGACGGAGCCGGCGGCGTCGAGCGGGCGGACGTAGTCGGCCCAGGCGTCGGCCTCGCCGGGGACGTTGCCGGTGAAGCACCGGCCGTCCGCGCCGACGTTGCCGAAGGCGTAGTTGACGTGACTCAGCTTGGCCGCGGTGCCGCTGGTGTCCAGGTCCTTGACCTGGAAGTTCCGCCCGTAGACGCCCCATTGGGTGAAGTAGCCGACGCGCTTGTACGCGGGCTTGGCGGGGGCCTCGTGGGCGGCGGTGCCGGCGCTGGCGGCGGGGGCGAGGCCGGCGAGGAGGCCGAGGGAGACGGTGGCGACGGACAGCCGGAGAAGAGGTCTGCGACGCATGGGGCTCGTTCCTGTGCGGGGGATGCCGGAAGGGAGCTGTGCGCACAGGACCGTATTGGTCTGGACCATTAACGTCAAGGATTCCGACGGCAGTTCGGTGGCTATATCTGCGGTGGGCGTCCACGTAAAGGCAAGTCATCACTTCGAGTGAAACCCTGGCCCATGCTTGCGGCTGTGCACCCTCGGTCGTCAGTCTGTAGCTGACAGTCAAGCTGAGGGGAGTGTCCAGTGACGTTCGGTGAGCAGCCCGCCTATCTGCGTGTGGCGAGCGATCTTCGGGAGAAGATCGCCAACGGCTCGCTTCCTCCGCACACCCGGCTCCCCTCGCAGGCGCGCATCCGCGAGGAGTACGGGGTCTCGGACACCGTCGCACTGGAGGCGCGCAAGGTCCTCATGGCGGAGGGCCTGGTCGAGGGCCGCTCCGGTTCGGGGACCTATGTGCGTGAGCGGCCCGTGCCGCGCCGGATCGCCCGCTCCGGATACCGGCCCGCCTCGGGCGCCAACCCCTTCCGCCAGGAGCAGGCGGCCGAAGGCGCGCGCGGCACCTGGGAGTCGAACAGCGAGCAGGAGCCGGCGAGTGTCGAGGTCGCCGCACGCCTCGGCGTCGAACCGGGGGAGCGGGTGATGCGCACCCGGTACGTCTACCGGGACGCGGGCGAGGCGATGATGCTCTCCACCTCCTGGGAGCCCCTGTCCGTCACCGGCCGGACTCCGGTGATGCTGCCCGAGGAGGGCCCGCTGGGCGGCTGCGGCGTCGTCGAGCGGATGGCGGCGATCGACGTGGTCGTGGACAACGTGGTCGAGGAGGTCGGCGCCCGCCCCGGGCTCGCGGAGGAACTGCTGACCCTGGGCGGCGTGCCCGGTCATGTGGTCATGGTCATCGAGCGGACGTACTACGCGTCGGGGCGCGCGGTCGAGACCGCCGACGTGGTGATCCCGGCCGACCGCTACCGGATCGCGTACCACCTGCCCGTGCGCTGACGCGGCGCCGCCCCGCCCCGTGACGACTCGTCACGCCTTCTCGCCCTCCTGACTCCTCACTCCTCCCCTTCCCTCACTCCCCTCGCGCCTTCCGGGTTCGGCGCTCGGCTCGTCCTCATGTCGGTGCCGTGCGTCCCCAGGACGGCCCGCGGGGTCCGCTCTCCGGCCTCTCTCCGCCGGTTACCGGCCAGATCCGTATCTCTTTGTGAAAACCCGTATCCGCTGTGTAAAGGTCAGGCGTAGGCTCAGGCATATGCGCAGTGCGGTTTCCACGAGATCGTCAGACACAGCCGGGCCGGCGGAGGGAGAAGTCCGATGAGCGAAAGCGGTCCCGTCCTTCCCTGGCTCGTCATACGGCAGGACGACAACGGCAACCGCTACCGCGTCGGCCGGTACGCGACCGAGGACGAAGCCCAGAAGGTCGCCGACAGCCTGGACAGCCGCGGACACAAGCAGCTCTACTCGGTGGAGCGCGTCGGCCAGCCCGCGCTCTGAGTCTCCGTCCCGGGGGCGGGTTAGGCTCCCGGGCATGACCGATCGCAGTGCCGGCCCCGTCGTGGTCGTCGCCGGAGCCCTCTATCGACACGGGCGGCTCCTCGCCGCGCGGCGCAGCGCGCCCGCCGAGCTGGCGGGCCGCTGGGAGCTCCCCGGCGGCAAGCTGGAGCCGGGGGAGGGCCCCGAGGCGGCGCTGATCCGGGAGTTGCGCGAGGAGCTCGGCATCGAGGTCGAGGTCGGTGAGCGCATCCCGGGTGAATGGCCGCTCAAGCCCGGCTACGTCCTGAGGGTCTGGACGACCCGGCTGCGCTCCGGTGAGCCCCGGCCGCTCCAGGACCACGACGAGCTGCGCTGGCTGGCCCGGCACGAGCTGGACGCCGTCGACTGGCTCGACCAGGACCGCCCCGCCGTCGCCGAGGCCGGCCGCCTACTGCCTGCCACCCCCGGGGCCCCCGTCACCCCCGCGGCCCCCACACCGACCGGTGGCTCCGCCCCGGCCGGTGACCCCTCCGCGTCCCCCGCTCGCACCGCCTCCGGCGGCCCCGCGCCGGAGGACGGCGCGCGCCGCTGAGTCCTACGCCGTTCGTGCCACCGTGCGCCGACTGGCGCGCCGGGCGCGATATCCCACTCCGAATATCGGGTATGTCCTGAATAACCCCCCGAAATAGGACGTGGGCCCCGTGATCGACACCGAAGGCGACCGCGCCGAGTGGCACTTCCCCGCGGAGGCCAACGCCGTGCGCACGGCCCGCCACGCGGTGCGGGACGCCCTGAGGGGCTGGCAGCTCGACGCGGTGATCGGGGACGTGACCGTTCTGCTGGTCAGCGAGCTGGTCACCAACTCCCTGCGCTACGCCTCCGGGCCCATCGGCGTCCGCCTGGTCCTGCTCCGATCCGACGCGAGCGGCCCCGGGCGCGGCCCCGCGCTCCTCGTGGAAGTCTCGGATCCGCTTCCGGACGGGCCCACCGAGCGCCCCGCGGGCCCCGACGACGAGGGGGGCCGAGGACTCCAGCTCGTCGCCTGTTCCGCCCGTCGCTGGGGTACCCGAGCAGGACGGACCGGGAAAACCGTGTGGTTCGAGCTGGCCCTGCCGGGTGAGTAAAGAGGGTGGGACGACGATCAGCGGGCCTCGGCCGGAAACGAACGAGACCACCCTGTGATCGTGAACGTCGTGCCGACGGGGACCATGGTGCTGAATACTGCCGTCATGGCCGGTCCGGTGCGGTGAGCTGGAGGGGACGGTCGCGTGAGCGAGATACCTGAGACGGCGAGCGGTGTCGTATGGCAGAGCAGCCCGCCCGGATCCATCTATGACTACATCCGGGTCGCCTCCTTCTCGATAGGCCCCGACGGGCTCGTCGACCAGTGGAGCCGGCGTGCCGTCGAACTCTTCGGAGTCACCGCCGAGGAAGCCAGGGGCAAGGATCCCGTCGAGGCGTTCATGCCCGCCGACCTGCGCGAACGAGGACACCACCGGGTCAGGGAGATCCTCGACGGCAAGGAGTGGACCGGCCTCGTCCCCTTCCGGGTGCCGGGCGAGGACGGTGCCCACGGCATCGCCGAGCTCTATGTGATGCCGAGCGAGACGCAGACCGGGGAGCGCGCGGCGCTGTGCATCGTGGTCGACGTGCGGGCCCTGCGCCGCATCGAGACCGACCTCGCCGCCTCGCAGGCCATTTTCGGCCAATCCCCTTTCGGCTTTCTGCTCTTCGGCACCGACCTGACCGTCAAGCGCGCCAACCGCCGCTTCGCCACCGTCTTCGGCGGCTCCGCCGACGACCACCGCGGCCGCACCGTCCACGACTACCTCGCCAGGCCCGAGGCCGACCGGATGACCGCCGCCCTGAAGAAGGTCCTGGAGACCGGCGAGTCCGTGGCCGACCTCCAGATCGTCGGCGCCGCGCCCGGCTCCCATGACCGGCGCCACTGGTCGGTCAACCTCTACCGCGTCCACAGCGGCTCCGGCCGGCCCATCGGTGTCGCCGGCCTCGGCATCGACGTCACCCGCCGGCACAACGCCGCCCGCGAGGCCGCCAGCGCCCGCCGCAACCTCGCCCTGCTCAACCAGGCCGGCTCCCGGATCGGCAACTCCCTCGACCTGGAGGCCACCGCCCGCGAACTCCTCGACGTCGCCGTCCCCGGCTTCTGCGACCTCGCCGCCGTCGACCTCTATCAGGGGCTGCTCACCGGAGACGAGGCCCCGCCCGGACGCTGGGGCAGCTCCCACGACGTCGGCTACGGGGCCGGCAGCGCCGAACTGCGCCGGGTCGCCGTCGCCAGCGCCGTTGCCGACACCCCCGTACGGGTCGGAAAGCCGCGCGGCAGCGCGGAGGACGCGAAGCCCGGGAACGACGGGCCCGGCGCGACCGGCCCGGACGCCGGCGCCGCCGGACACCCCCGGCACACCGGGCCCGCCACGGAGCTGTGCTGCGACACCGGGCACGTCCAGGTCGGCTCCGTCCACCGCTACCCGTTCAACTCGCCCTGCGCCGGAGCCCTGCGCACCGGCCGTCTGGGCACCGTGCCCGGACCGGACGGCGGCCTCGTCCAGTCCACCCTCGTCGTCCCGATGGTCGCCCACGACACCGTCGTCGGACTCGTCCAGTTCTCCCGGACCAAGGGCAGCGAGCCCTTCGGTGAACGCGACCGCGCCCTCGCCGTCGAGCTCGCCGCCCGCGCGGCGGTCTGCATCGACAACGCCCGCCTCTACCGGCGCGAACACGAGCGGGCCCTCATCCTCCAGCGCAGCCTCCTGCCGCCCGGCGACCCCGAGGCCGCCGGACTCGACATCGCCTGCCGCTATCTGCCCGGCACCGTCGGCTCCGAGGTCGGCGGCGACTGGTTCGACGTCATCGAACTGCCCGGTCACCGCACCGCCCTGGTCATCGGCGACGTCATGGGCCGCGGCCTGCGCGCCGCCGTCGCCATGGGCGAACTGCGCACCGCCGTACGCACCCTCGCCCAGCTCGACCTCGAGCCCGCCGAAGTCCTCTCCCACCTCGACGAGATCGCCCGCGGTCTCGGCGCCCCCGCCGGCGCCCAGCAGTCCGCCCGCGCCCACAAGGCCCGCGGCCCGGAACTGTCCGAGGTCTACCTCGCCACCTGCGTCTACGCCGTCTACGACCCGGTCACCCGCCGCTGCACCTTCGCCAACGCGGGCCACCTGCCCCCCGTGCTCCTCGAACCCGGGGAGGAGGCCCTGCTCCTCGACGTACCCCCGGGGATGCCGCTCGGCGTCGGGGGCGAGCCCTTCGAGGAGGTCGAGGTCGAGCTGCCCGAGGGTGCGCTGCTCGCGCTCTACACCGACGGGCTCGTCGAGTCCCGCGACCATCCGCTCGACGAGGGCCTGAGCGCCTTCCGCAGCGCCCTCGCCAATCCCGGACGCCCGCTCGAGGACGTCTGCGACCACGTCCTGACCACCCTCGACACCCACCACGGCGAGGACGACATCGCCCTGCTCATGGCCCGGATCCAGGGCCTGCCCAGCGAGGCCGTGGGCGACTGGCGGCTGCCCCGGGAGCCCCGCTCGGTCGGCCGCGCCCGCGAACTGGCCCGGGCCCAGCTCACCACCTGGGAGCTGGAGCCCCTGGTGGACACCGTCGAACTGCTGGTCAGCGAGCTCGTCACCAACGCCCTGCGCTACGGCGAGGGCGAGATCCGGCTGCGGCTGCTGCGCGACCGCACCCTGGTCTGCGAGGTGTGGGACGCGGGGCTCGTCCAGCCCCGGCGCCGCCGCGCCAAGGACACCGACGAGGGCGGCCGCGGACTGCAACTGGTCGGGCTGCTCAGCGCCGCCTGGGGCTCGCGCCGCACCCCGCGCGGCAAGACCGTCTGGTTCGAGCTGCCCCTGCCGGACGGCGACGGCCTCGCCGAACCGACCGTCGACCAACTGCTCAGCATGTTCTGACCCACCGGCCCGCCGCGCCCCACCGGCCCGCCGCGCCGCCGCGCCGCCGCGCCGGCGCCCCACCGGCCGGACCGGGTGCGCCGGTCAGGCGGCCTTGAGCGCGGCGAGCCGGGCCGCGATCTCCGCCTCGTCGCCGAGGGCGTCCAGTTGCTCGAACTGGGCGTCCAGCGAGGAGGCGGCGAGCTCCTGCTTGCCCATCGCCCTCGCCTCCTCCCGGCGGACCTTGTCCTCGAAGCGGCTCAGCTCGCTCGTCGGGTCCAGGACGTCGATGCTCTTCACCGCGTCCATCATCGTGTTCTGCGCCTGCGCCGTCTTCGCCCGCGCGACCAGCTCGTCGCGCTTGGCCTGGAGCTCGCCCAGCTTGGCCTTCATCTGGTCCAGGCCGCTCCTGAGCTTGCTCACCACCTCGGTCTGGGAGGCGATCGTCGGCTCGGCCGACCTCGCCTCCTTCTCCGACTGGAGCTGGCGGCCCAGCGCGATCTTCGCCAGGTTGTCGAAGCGGTCCGCCTCCGCCGCCTGCCCGGCGGCCCGCAGCCCGTCCGCCTTGCGGCTCGCGGCCAGGGCCTTCTCGCCCCATTCCGTCGCCGCCGCCACGTCCTCCTGGTGGTCCTGCTCCATCAGCCGCAGATTGCCGATGGTCGCCGCGACCGCCTCCTCCGCCTCCGTGATGTTGCTCGCGTAGTCGCGGATCAACTGGTCCAGCATCTTCCGCGGGTCCTCCGCCTGGTCCAGCAGGGCGTTGATGTTCGCCTTCGCCAGTTGGGCGACGCGGCCGAGGATGGTCTGCTTGCTCATGGACGGTCTCCTTGCGCACAAGACGGGATACGAACGAAAGAGCGAGGTCAGAAACGACCGCCGCCGCCCAGCCGGCCGCGCGTGCCGCCGCCGCCGAAGCTGCCGGGACCGCCGCCGAAGCCGCCGCCCCCGAAACCCCCGCCCTGACCACCGAAACCTCCACCACGACCTCCCCCGAACAGTCCGCCGAGGATGATGCCGCCGAGCACGGCCCCACCGAGCCCGCCGCCACCGGCACCTCCCACCCCTGTTACACCGCCCAGGCCGTTCGGGTTCCCGTACGTCCGCACATCCTGCTCCGCGAGTTCCTGCGCCCGCCGGGCCAGCGCGTCCGCCTGCTGCGCCTCGGCGAGCGCCGACTGCGGGTCGTCGCCGGCCGACTGCCCGGCCCGGTCCAGACGGCGCCGGGCCTCGGCCAGGCGGGTGCGGGCCTCGGCACCGACGGCCCCGCGATGCGTCGTGATGTAGTCCCCGGCAGCGCCGATCGCCGAACGGGCCGTCAGCGTCACCTGATCAAGGAGCGCACGGGCGCGCCGGGCTCCCGACTCGCGCTCCCGCGCGCCCTCCAGCGCCTCGTCGAGCGCCGCGTCCGCCTCCTCGATCCGGCGCAGCGCGTCGATCGGGTCGTACCGGCCGGAGTCCACCGCCGCCCGCACCGCGGCGAGCACCGACTCGGCCCGGCCGATCCGGCCGCGCAGATCGGCCGTCGGCACCTCTTCCGCGGTGCCCTGGAGCAGCCCGCGGGCGTCCGCCAGATCCGCCTCTGTCTCCTCGACCGCCCCGGACAGCCTTCCCACCGCCTCGGCGAGCTCCTGGGCCCGCCGGTCCACGGCGTCGATCAGCCGCGCCGCCTGGTCGACGGCGCCCTCGGCGGCCCGGATCTGCACGGCCGCGCCGCCGTTGTCGCCTTCGTCGATCCGCTGCCGGGCCGCGTTGATGGTGGTGGTGGCGAAGACCAGCCGGTCCTTGGCCTGTTCGACGTCGCCGGAGACCGGGGCCGCCGCCGACTCGGTGTAGCGCTCGCGCATGGCCGTCAGGGCCGCCTCCGCCGTGCCGATCCGGCCGGTCTGCTCGCGGAACGCGTTCTCGACGGTGGCCAGGGCCTGCGGGGCGTTGCGCTCCAGCGCCCGCAGCCGGTCGAAGTCCGCGGACTCCGCGTCCAGGCGGGCGTTGACGTCCGCGCAGCGCCTCAGGATCTCGTCCAGCATCGAGCGGCGGGTCGCGTCGTCCTCGGGGAAGGCGTCGTCGAGCCGCTGCCGCAGCCGGAACGCGGCCGTGAGCTCGTCCTCCGCGTACCGCAGCGCCTCCGTGAAGGGCCCGGCCGCCTCCTCGCCGAACTGGGCGGTGGCGAAGCCCAGTTCCTCCTGGCTGGTCCGTACGGCGTCGTCGGTGGCGACCAGCGCCTGCCGGGCCCGCCCGTCCAGCTCGTCGAGCGAGGGCGGCGGGGGAGTCCTCGGCGCGCCCCAGCCCTGGCCGCCGCCCGCGCCACCGCCGCTCCCGCCGCCGGGGGTGGTGCGGGTGGCGGTCCTGCGGCGGCGCCGGGCGTACGCGTACGCCGCCACGGCCCCCGCGCCGCCGACCAGGACGACCGGCACGAGCAGGTCGGCCGCCGAGCCGGAGCCGCCCGTCGTGCCGCCGCCCGGGTCGGCGGGACCGGAGGTGATCGTGGGGGCCGGGACGGGCAGGCCCGCGAGGACGGCCGAGTAGCCGTTCGCGGCGCCGACGGCCGCGCCGGCCCAGTCGTTCTGCCGCAGGGCCGGTTCGATCGCGGTCCGTGCCACGTCGTCGAGCTGGGCCTGGGTGAAGGGGCTGTCGGGGTCGGCGGAGTAGCCGTACAGCCGCTCGTGGGTGGCGACGGCGAGCAGCAGGTCGTCGCGGCCGAGGCCGTTCCGCTCGGCGGTGGTGTCCGCCCAGCTCTGGGCGCCGCGGCCGGAGAAGTCCCGTACGTAGACGACGAAGAGCTGGACCCGCCGGTCGTCGTAGAGCCGGTCCAGGGCCTGCGCCACCGCCGCCCGCCGGTCGCCGAGGGCTCCCACCCGGTCGGTGATCTGTCCCTCACGGGACAGCTCGACGGGGTCGTCGGCAGGGGCGCCGTGGGCGGCGGGCACGAGCAGCCACCACGCCGCCACCAGCATCGAGAGCAGGGCCCGGGTGGCTCTTCGCGTCACGCAAGCGAGGGTATGTCCGGGATTGTCCCCACGCGACCGGGCCGGGCCGTACGGGCGGGAGGGGCGTGACGCGGCAGCAGGGATCGGACGGGCCGTGCGGAAACCGTTCTCCACAGGCCCGCGTCACTGTCGGTAGCCACCGCTACGGTGGCTCCAGTGACACGACGACCCTCGGGGGGCCCGGGTGAACGCACGGTGGAAGAGCAAGGGGCGACGAGGACGCCGGATCGTCCTCGGGCTTGTCCTCCTGCTCGTGGTCCCGGTCCTCGTCGCGGGCACGGCGCTGCGCCTCAACTACACCGGTGAGCTGCGCGAGGGCACCACGACGCGCGGCAAGGACGCCATCTGGCTCGGCCACGCCTGGGTCGACGGCCGGAAGAAGGACGCCGACCTCACCGCCTTCGCCGCGCGGATCAAGGGCACGGGCATCCGCGACCTGTACGTCCACGCCGGGCCGCTGGAGCACGACGGCACCCTGCCCGCCGCCCGCTACCCCCGGGCCCGCTGGCTCCTCGACGGCGTCCACCGCACGATGCCGGGCATACGGGTGCACGCCTGGCTCGGCGACATCCTCGCCACCGAGGGCCCCGACGGGCTGCGCCTGGAGGACGCCGGCTCGCGGGCCGCGGTGGTGGCCTCGGCCCGGCAGATCCTCGACGCCGGCTTCGAAGGGGTCCACTTCGACCTGGAGCCCCTGCACTCCGACGACCCCCACTATCTGTCGCTGCTCGACGACCTCGGCGCGCTCACCCGGGCCCGCAAGGCGCCGCTCTCGGTCGCCGCGCACCAGATAGATCCGCTGCCGGCCGCCCACACCGCCCTCGGCGTGGTCACCGGCGGCAGCGAGAAGTGGTGGTCGCAGGAGTTCTTCGGACAGGTCGCCCGCCGCGTCGACCAGATCGCCGTCATGTCGTACGACACCTGGATGCCGCTGGAGGGCCTGTACGGCGGTTACGTCGCCCAGCAGACCAGCCTCGCCCTGGAGGTGACCCCCGAGAGCACGGACCTCCTCATGGGGCTGCCCTTCTTCCACGAGGACGACCTCGGACACCACGAGAACGCCGAGACCGTCGCCGCCGCCGTCCGGGGCGCCCGGCTGGGGCTCGGGCGCACGGACCCGGGCCGGGAGCGCTTCGGACTCGCGCTGTACGTCGACTTCGCGGCGGAGGAGGGCGACTGGGCGGCCTACCGGGCGGGCTGGCACTGAGCGGGGCCGCCGCCCGGCGGGCTACGAGCGGCGGCGCCGGATCCGGTCGCCCAGCCACACCACCGGGTCGTACTTCCGGTCCACGACCCGCTCCTTCATCGGGATCAGGGCGTTGTCGGTGATGTGGATGCCCTCCGGGCACACCTCGGTGCAGCACTTGGTGATGTTGCAGTAGCCGAGGCCGTGGTCGTCCTGGGCGGTGCGGCGGCGGTCCAGACCCGCCTCCTCGGCGGCGTCCAGCGGGTGCATGTCCAGCTCGGCGATCCGCATGAGGAAACGAGGACCGGCGAACACCTCCTTGTTCTCCTCGTGGTCGCGGACCACATGGCAGGTGTTCTGGCACAGGAAGCACTCGATGCACTTGCGGAACTCCTGCGAGCGGTCGACGTCCTCCTGCCGCATCCGGTACGCGCCCGGCGCCAGCCCGGCGGGCGGCACGAAGGCGGGGATCTCCCGCGCCTTCGCGTAGTTGAAGGACACGTCCGTCACCAGGTCGCGGACCACCGGGAAGGCCCGCATGGGCGTCACGGTGATCATCTCCTCCGGCCCGAAGACCGACATCCGGGTCATGCACAGCAGCCGCGGCCGGCCGTTGATCTCGGCCGAACAGGAGCCGCACTTGCCGGCCTTGCAGTTCCAGCGCACCGCCAGGTCCGGCGCCTGGGTGGCCTGGAGGCGGTGGACGATGTCGAGGACCACCTCGCCGTCGTTCACCTCGACCGTGTAGTCGGTCAGTTCGCCGCCGTCGGCGTCGCCCCGCCAGATGCGGAACCGCGCGTCGTAGGTGGTCATGACTCCAGCCCCGCTTCCGCCGCGTCCAGCTCGTCCTCGGACAGGTACTTCGCCAGCTCCTCCTTCTCGAAGAGGGCGAGCAGATCGGCGCGGATCGGCTCGGTGCGCACCCGCTCCAGCCGCACCCCACCCGCGCCCCCGCCCCCGCCCCCGCGCCCGTCCCCGTCGTCCACCCGGCACAGCAGGTTCACCGGCCGCCAGGCGCGGTCCATCGACGGGCGGTCCTCCCGGGTGTGCCCGCCACGGCTCTCCGTCCGCTCCAGGGCCGCCCGGGCCACGCACTCGCCGACCAGGAGCATGTTGCGCAGGTCCAGGGCCAGGTGCCAGCCGGGGTTGAACTGCCGGTGGCCCTCGACGGCGAGCCGCCGCGCCCGCTCGCGCAACCGCGCGATCCGTTCCAGGGCCTCGGCCATCTCGCTCTCCCGCCGGATGATCCCGACCAGGTCGTTCATCGTCTGCTGGAGCTCCTGGTGGAGCGTGTACGGATTCTCGGCGGCCGCCCCGAACGCCTCGCCGTCGAAGCCGTCGAAGCCGTCGAACGGGGCCAGCGCCTCCGCCCGCGCCTCGGCCACCGCCGCCTCGCCGACCTCGGTCCGGCCCGCCTCCGCCGCGTACGCGGCGGCGTACAGCCCGGCCCGGCGTCCGAAGACCAGCAGATCGGACAGGGAGTTGCCGCCGAGCCGGTTGGAGCCGTGCATGCCGCCGGCGACCTCACCGGCCGCGAAGAGCCCC
The DNA here is from genome assembly GCF_040612775.1 of Streptomyces sp. NPDC006339. Lineage (NCBI taxonomy): Bacteria > Bacillati > Actinomycetota > Actinomycetes > Kitasatosporales > Streptomycetaceae > Streptomyces > Streptomyces sp. NPDC006339. The sequence continues at coordinate 67,722 of NZ_JBEXQW010000005.1, read as the reverse complement.
GGGACGCCGACCGTGGCCGCGGTCTCCGAGTCGACGGCGACGCCCCCCATCACGTAGTGACAGGTCGGCCCGACCTCCATCGCCTCGGCCGTGATGTCGACGTCCGCGAGCTCCTTGAACTGGTGGTACATCGACGGCAGCCGGCGCCGGATCACCTCCGCCGGCATGCGGGTCGACACGTCCAGGAAGACCCCGCCGTGCGGGGAGCCGCGGCCCGCCTTGGCCTCCGCGTTGATCGCCCGGGCCACCTCGTCGCGGGGCAGCAGCTCGGGCGGGCGGCGGTTGTGGTCCGGGTCCTCGTACCAGCGGTCGCCCTCCTCCTCCGTCTGCGCGTACTTCTCCTTGAAGACCTCGGGCACGTAGTCGAACATGAACCGCTTGCCCTCGGAGTTGCGCAGCACCCCGCCGTCGCCGCGCACCGACTCGGTGACGAGGATGCCCTTCACGGACGGCGGCCAGACCATCCCGGTCGGATGGAACTGCACGAACTCCATGTTGACCAGTGGCGCGCCCGCGAGCAGAGCGAGGGCGTGACCGTCACCGGTGTACTCCCACGAGTTGGAGGTCACCTTGAAGGACTTGCCGATGCCACCGGTCGCGAGGACCACCGCGGGCGCCTGGAGGACGAAGAAGCGCCCGGACTCCCGCTCGTAGCAGAAGACCCCGGCCACCCGCCCCGAGCCGTCCTTCAGGACCCGGGTGACGGTGCACTCCTGGAAGACCTTCAGGCCGCTCTCGTAGTCGCCGGTCGCGCGGAAGTCCTCCTGCTGGAGGGAGACGATCTTCTGCTGGAGGGTGCGGATCAGCTCCAGGCCGGTCCGGTCGCCCACGTGCGCGAGCCGCGGGTACTCGTGGCCGCCGAAGTTGCGCTGGGAGATCCGCCCGTCGGGCGTGCGGTCGAAGAGGGCGCCCCAGGTCTCCAGCTCCCACACCCGCTCCGGGGCCTCCTGGGCGTGCAGCTCGGCCATCCGCCACTGGTTGAGGAACTTCCCGCCGCGCATCGTGTCGCGGAAGTGGGTCTGCCAGGTGTCGTGCGGGTTGGCGTTGGCCATGGCGGCGGCGATGCCGCCCTCGGCCATCACGGTGTGCGCCTTCCCGAAGAGGGACTTGCAGATGACGGCGGTACGGGCGCCCCGGTCCCGCGCCTCGATCGCCGCCCGCAGCCCGGCGCCCCCGGCGCCGACCACGATCACGTCCCACTGCTGCCGTTCCGTATCGGTCATCTCAGAAGAACCTCGGGTCGTCGAAGGCGCCGGTGGCGAGCAGGTACACGTACAGGTCGCAGACCGCGACGCTGATCAGCGAGGCCCAGGCGAGCTGCATGTGGCGGAGGTTGAGGCGCCCCGCCCAGGTCCACAGCCGGTAGCGCACGGGATGCTTCGAGAAGTGCCGCAGCCGGCCGCCGACCACGTGCCGGCAGGAGTGGCAGGACAGGGTGTACGCCCAGATGAGGACGATGTTCACGAGGAAGACCAGCGTCCCGAGCCCGGCGTGCCCCCAGGCGTAGGAGGCGTCCCGGAAGGCCAGCACGGTGTCGTACGTGAGGACGCCGGCGACCGGCAGGGCCAGGTAGAAGAAGTACCGGTGGACGTTCTGCAGGATCAGCGGGAAGCGGGTCTCGCCGCTGTACGCGCGGTGGGGTTCGGCGACCGCGCAGGCGGGCGGGGAGGCCCAGAAGCCCCGGTAGTACGCCTTGCGGTAGTAGTAGCAGGTCAGCCGGAAGCCGAGCGGGAAGATCAGGATCAGCAGGGCGGGGGAGAGGCCCCACCAGCTCCCGAAGAGCTCCCAGTTCGGGCCGCCGCGCATGGGCACGCAGTTCTCGGCGAGGCAGGGCGAGTAGAACGGCGAGACGTAGGGCGCGGCGTAGTAGTGGTCGCCCGCGAAGGCCCGCCAGGTCGAGTAGGCGACGAAGGCGAGCAGTCCGGCGGCGGTGGCGGCGGGCGCAAGCCACCAGCGGTCGGTGCGCAGATGGCGGGCGGCGACGGAGGCGCGCCCCGGGGAGCGCACCCCCGTCGACCGTGGTGAGGGTTCGGTACCTGTGGCCAACGAGGGGCCTCCTCTGCCGGTTGCCGGTGGGCGCCTACGGCGCGTGGCGGTCGCGTGCTCCCAGGCCCTCGTCGTCGGAATCGGTCCACATCCCGCTGTCGTACGGGGTGTCCGGGATGGGTACGAGGTCGGGCCGGCCGGTGGTCGGCGTCGCCGTGGGCGCGTCCCGCTCCGCCGCGACGCGGCGTTCCAGCCGCTCGACCGTGAGCTCGAGGTCGTGCAGGCGGCGCTTGACGGCCGCCAGATCGTCCTGCACGGACATGGTTGCCCTCACTTCCGCGAGTGCGGGGGTGGCGAACACGCGCCTGAGAGTGTCGCGCGTCACATCCCGCTTGTGAAGCCGTGTGCCGTGATTCCACTCGTCCGGGGCGCCCCGGCGCGGGGGCCGTTGGGCCGCACGGGTGGGCTTTGCCGGCCGTGCCGTCGTGTCGCCCTCGCCGGATCCGCTCCGTCCTTTTCAGTGTATGAGCAATAGGTGTGATCATCTCCAAATGGCATGAAACTGGACGAAGGGGTACAAGTCATGTCCCAGGTCGGCGCCCCTCGCGGGAGGACATGCTCCAGGAGCCCCCGCTCCCGCACGCTCCGCTCCGTCGCGACCCTCGGCAGCGCGGTCCTCGCCCTCGCCGTGCTCGCCGGATGCACCTCCGGCGACAGCGGCGACGAGCCGCCCGCCGCCGCCCAGGACAACGCGCCGGCCCCCCGCGACAAGGTCGCCGACGGAGGAACCCTGCGCTGGGCCGTCGACGCCCTGCCCACCACGCTCAACGCCTTCCAGGCCGACGCCGACGGCACCACCGCCCGCATCGCCGGAGCCGTGCTCCCCGCCCTGCACACCCTCGACGAGCGCGGCCGGCCCCGGCTCAACCCCGACTACCTGGAATCCGCCCAGGTCATCGAGACCGAGCCCCGGCAGGTCGTCCTCTACAAGCTCAACCAGCAGGCGGTCTGGAGCGACGGGCGCGAGATCGGCGCCCCGGACTTCGTCGCCCAGTGGCGGGCCCTGAGCGGCCGGGACACCGCGTACTGGACCGCCCGCAACGCCGGCTACGAGCGGATCGAGAAGATCGAGCGCGGCAAGAACGACCTGGAGGTACGGGTCACCTTCGGCAAGCCCTACGCCGACTGGCGCTCGCTCTTCACCCCGCTCTACCCGAAGGAGGTGATGGGCTCGCCCAACACCTTCAACGACGGCGCGCGCAGCACCCTCAAGTCCACCGCAGGACCGTTTCTCCTGAAGGCGATCGACCGCGAGAACGACACCGTCACCCTCGCCCGCAACCCCCGCTGGTGGGGCAAGACCGCCAAGCTCGACACCCTCGTCCTCACCGCCGTGCCCCGCACCGAGCGGGCCGCCGCGCTCGCCGCCGACAAGCTGGACCTGGCCGAGATCGACCGGGCCGCCGCCGAACGGATCGCCCTCGCCGTACGGGACGCCCGCGCCGGCCGGAACGGCGCGCAGGCCCTCGCCCACGGGCCCGGCGCCGGGATCACCCCCGCCGCCGCCCTGAAGTCCTGGGCCCTGGCGTACGGCTCCGACGAGGAGAAGGCCGAGGAGGTCAGGGCGGCCCGGGAGAAGAACCAGCGCGCCATCGCCCGCTACGCGGCCGAGCAGAAGGGCCTCGCCCGGTTCGTGGTCCGCAAGTCCCTGGAGCCCGCCTACACCCAGCTCTCCCTCAACGGGGAGTCCGGGCCGCTCGCCGACGAGCGGGTGCGCCGGGCGGTGGCCCGCGCGATCGACCGCCAGGAACTGGCCGAGACCGTCCTCAAGCCGCTCGGCCTGCCGGCCAGGCCCCCGGGCAGCCACCTGGCCCTCGTCGGACAGCCCGCGTACGCCGACAGCAGCGACGCGCTCGGCGACCAGGACACCGAGGAGGCGCGGGCGCTGCTCGCCGACGCGGGCTGGGTCCCGGGCGGGGCGCTGAAGAAGCCGGCCGCCGCCACGAAGGCGGGCAGCGAGGCCGAGAAGAAGGGCCCGCAGGAACGGAAGGCCGAGGACGCCGAGAAGGCGGCCGACGAGAAGAACGAGAAGAACGACAAGAACGAGAAGAAGACGGACGGGAACGCGGAGGAGGCGGACGCCGCCTCCGACGAGGGCCTCTACATCGTCGGCGACGACAAGCCGGGCGAGCGCCGCGCCGCCCCGCTGATCGGCGCGGGCGGCCCGGAGAACGGCACCAACATCCTCGCCCCGGCCCCCGTCGCCGCCTTCCAGGGCGCCGCCCTGCTCCGCCAGGCCGCGGCCCTCGACACGGACACCGGCGCCAAGGCGGAGGGCAAGCCGGTGGCCAGGCCCGTCGCCGGCGCCTACGCCCCGCGCGGCACGGCCGCCCCGGCGGCCGTGGACGCGGCGGCCGCGCAGGCCCTGGGCAAGGACGGCAAGCCGCTCAGCCTCCGCTTCGTCCTGCCCTCGGGGCCGGGCTCGGAGTCGCTGCGGGCGGTCGGCGACCGGATCATCCGGATGCTCGACGCCATCGGCATCCGCACCGAGGTCGTCAAGGTCTCCGACGAGAGCTTCTTCAAGGACCACATCGCCTCCGGCGACTACGACCTCGCCCTCTACTCCTGGCCCGCGACCGCCTTCCCGGCGACCGACGCCCGGCCGATCTACGCCAAGCCCGAGCCGGCCTCCGACGGCTCGCTGCTGGTGGAGCAGAACTACGCGCGGGTCGGCACCGACCGCATCGACCAGCTCTTCGACCAGGCGGCGGCGACCCTCGACGAGGAGGAGGCCCGCGATCTCGTCCGCCAGGCCGACGCCCGTATCTGGGCGGCGGCCGGCTCCATCCCGCTCTACCAGCGCCCCCAGCTCGTGGCGGTCAAGCCCGAGGTGGTCAACGCGGGCGCCTGGGGCTTCGCCGCACCGCGCTACCAGGACATCGGCTTCAAGAAGCCGGAGTCGGCCAAGGGCGCCGAGCGCAACAAGGGGTAACGGCGACCGGCCGCGTCCCCCGCGTCCCTCCGCGTCCCCTCCGCGCCTCTCAGGGACGCATCCGTGCCCCCCAGGGGCCGAAAACGCCCCAATACCCGAAAGTAGCCGAAACTCCAAGTCGCAAGCTCAGAAGCAGCTCAATTTCCTTGCCCGCCGGTCCCGCCGGCGGGCAGGATCACGATGGCCCCTTGACCCGGCCGCATGAGCCCGCATGATCTTCCCCACACCCCGAAACCTCCCAGTAGACCCTCTCGGATCCCTCCGGGGAAGCCCCTTGCACGGCAGCCCCGTACCATAGGACATAGCCGTGGCGCGTCCGCCCGGCGGGCGTAAGAGGAACTGACGCCGATTCCCACGATCCGAGAGAAGCGCAAGCCACCCATGCCCACGCGCCACGACATCCGTAACGTAGCCATCGTCGCCCACGTCGACCACGGCAAGACGACCATCGTCGACGCCATGCTCAAGCAGGCGGGTGCCTTCGCCGCCCACCAGCAGCTCGACGACCGCATGATGGACTCGAACGACCTGGAGCGTGAGAAGGGCATCACGATCCTCGCCAAGAACACGGCGGTGAAGTACCACCCCAAGGACGGCGGGGCCCCGATCACGATCAACATCATCGACACCCCCGGCCACGCCGACTTCGGTGGCGAGGTCGAGCGTGGTCTGTCGATGGTCGACGCCGTCGTCCTCCTGGTGGACGCCTCCGAGGGTCCCCTGCCGCAGACCCGCTTCGTGCTGCGCAAGGCCCTCCAGGCCCGCATGCCCGTCATCCTCTGCATCAACAAGACGGACCGCCCCGACTCCCGGATCGACGAGGTCGTCAACGAGACCTACGACCTGTTCCTGGACCTGGACGCCGACGAGGACCAGATCGAGTTCCCGATCGTCTACGCCTGCGGCCGCGACGGCATCGCCTCGCTGACCAAGCCGGAGGACGGCACCGTCCCGGCGGACTCCACCAACCTGGAGCCGTTCTTCTCCACGATCCTGGAGCACGTCCCCGCCCCGACGTACGAGGAGGACGCGCCGCTCCAGGCCCACGTCACCAACCTCGACGCCGACAACTTCCTCGGCCGCATCGCGCTGCTCCGCGTCGAGCAGGGCGAGCTGCGCAAGGGCCAGACGGTCGCGTGGATCAAGCGTGACGGCTCGATCCAGAACGTCCGCATCACCGAGCTGATGATGACCGAGGCGCTCACCCGCAAGCCGGCCGAGGTGGCCGGCCCCGGTGACATCTGCGCCGTCGCCGGCATCCCCGACATCATGATCGGCGAGACCCTGGCCGACCCGGAGAACCCGGTCGCGCTGCCGCTCATCACCGTCGACGAGCCGGCCATCTCCATGGTGATCGGTACGAACACCTCCCCGCTGGTCGGCCGCGGCGGCACCGGCAAGGGCGCCGACGCCAAGGCGGCGGTCAAGGACCGCAAGGTCACGGCCCGTCAGGTGAAGGACCGTCTGGACCGCGAGCTGATCGGTAACGTCTCGCTCCGCGTCCTGGAGACCGAGCGCCCCGACGCCTGGGAGGTCCAGGGCCGCGGCGAGCTGGCGCTGGCCATCCTGGTCGAGCAGATGCGCCGCGAGGGCTTCGAGCTGACCATCGGCAAGCCGCAGGTCGTCACCAAGGAGGTCGACGGCAAGGTCCACGAGCCCGTCGAGCGCATGACGATCGACGTGCCCGAGGAGCACATGGGCGCCGTCACCCAGCTCATGGGCGTCCGCAAGGGCCGCATGGACAACATGTCGAACCACGGCTCCGGCTGGGTCCGCATGGAGTTCGTCGTTCCGTCCCGTGGCCTCATCGGCTTCCGTACGGAGTTCCTGACCCAGACCCGCGGCACCGGCATCGCCCACTCCATCCACGAGGGCCACGAGCCGTGGTTCGGCCCGCTGCAGACCCGTAACAACGGTTCGCTGGTCGCCGACCGCGCCGGTGCGGTCACCGCCTTCGCGATGACCAACCTCCAGGAGCGCGGCGTCCTCTTCGTGGAGCCGGGCACCGAGGTGTACGAGGGCATGATCGTCGGCGAGAACTCGCGCTCCGACGACATGGACGTGAACATCACCAAGGAGAAGAAGCTGACGAACATGCGTTCCTCGTCGGCCGACTCCTTCGAGGCGATCGTCCCGCCGCGCAAGCTCTCCCTGGAGCAGTCCCTGGAGTTCTGCCGCGACGACGAGTGCGTCGAGGTCACCCCGGAGGCCGTGCGTATCCGCAAGGTGAACCTGGACGCCCGCGAGCGCGCCCGCGCCGCCTCCCGCGCGAAGAACGGCTGAGCCTGCGCCGCGACCGCCGAGGTCGGGTGAGCGGAAGCTCACGTTCAAGGGTCCGGCCCCCCGCACACCGTGCGGGGGGCCGGACCCTTTTCAACGATTCGTCAACTTGCGTCAACCATTTTTTCCCGGCCAAGCGTCCGGATATCGGTCGTCGCTCTCCGGAACGTGTGTTAACGGTCCGTTTCGTCGGTGTCTGTCTCTGCTCGCTTTGTCCGGATTTCGGTCTTCCCGCCCCTGGCGATGTTGTCAAAACGAGACCGCTTAAGTGTGGTTTACGGCCCGGACGTACTTAATAGTTGGCTCCATTGAGCTCGGGTCAATGGGTCACGCACTGTGGGGAGTGCCGACTCACGAGCACACTCAGGGCACTTGAGTGCAACGCCGTCAGGGGTGTCGGCAGACTCGGAGTGCCCTTCTTGTAGTGACAAGTGGACTCATGAGGAGGAACCCATGCGCGGTGCCAAGAGCGCCAAGTGGGTAGCGGGCGCGATCGTCGTCGCCCTGGCAGCGACCGCCTGTGGCGGGGGTAAGAGCGACGAGGGCAAGGCTGGCGCCGGCGCCGTCGACCCGAACGGAATCTTCTCCGTCGAGCTGGGCGAGCCTGAGAAGCCCCTGCTCACCGGTGACACGATGGAGTCGAACGGCTCCGCGGTCATGGCCGGTCTGTTCTCGACCCTGGTCGACTACAAGGCCGACGGCTCGCTGGAGATGATCAACGCCGAGTCGGTCACCACCACCGACTCGAAGACCTGGACGGTCAAGCTCAAGCCGGGCTGGACCTTCCACGACGGCACCCCGGTGACGTCCAAGTCCTTCGTGGACGCGTGGAACTGGAACGCCAACGTCAAGAACGCGCAGGGCCTCGCGTCCTGGTTCGCGGACGTCAAGGGCTTCGACAAGGTGCACCCCGAGGCGGAGGGCGCCAAGCCGACCTCCGACAAGCTCGAGGGTCTGAAGATCGTCGACGACAACACCTTCACGATCGAGCTCAACACCGCGGTCCCGTACTTCGCGCACAAGCTCGCCTACATCGTCTTCGCCCCGCTCCCGGAGTCCTTCTTCAAGGACCCGGTCGCCGCGGGCCAGAAGCCGGTCGGCAACGGTCCCTACAAGTTCAAGTCCTGGGACCACAAGAAGAAGATCGAGATCGTCCGTTACGACGGCTACAAGGGCCCGAACAAGGCGAAGAACGGCGGTGTGGTCTTCAAGAACTACACCACCCTCGAGGCCGCGTACGAGGACCTGAAGTCGGGCAACGTCGACGTCCTGCGTCAGATCGCCCCGAAGGACCTCCCGGTCTACCGTCAGGACCTCGGCGACCGCGCCGTGGACCAGGCGTACTCCGCGATCCAGACCGTCGCCGTCGCCTTCTACGCGGACCAGTGGAAGAAGCCGAAGCAGATCGACCCGCGCGTCATCCAGGGTCTGTCCATGGGCATCGACCGCGCCACCATCACCAAGACGGTGCTGAACGGCACGCGTGAGCCCGCCACCGGCTGGGTCGCCAAGGGCGTTCTCGGCTACCAGCCGAACGCGGTCGAGATCACCAAGTTCGACCCGGCCAAGGCCAAGGAGCTCATCAAGGCCGGCGGCGGCGTCCCCGGCAACAAGATCTCCATCCAGTACAACGCCGACGGCGGCCACAAGGAGTGGGTGGAGGCCGTCTGCAACTCCATCCAGCAGTCCACCGGCGTCCAGTGCGTCGGCGACGGCAAGCCGGACTTCCAGGCCGACCTGACCGCTCGTAAGACGAAGCAGGTCAAGTCCCTGTACCGCTCCGGCTGGGTGCTCGACTACCCGGTGAACGCCAACTTCATCTCGGACCTGTTCCGTACGGGTGCGGGCGGCAACCAGGGCGACTTCTCCAACAAGGAGCTGGACGCCAAGATCGCGGCCGCCGACTCGGCCAAGACGCTCGACGAGTCGGTCAAGGCGTACCAGGCCATCGAGAAGGACCTGGTCAACTACATGCCGTCGATCCCGCTCTGGTACTACAAGGTCAACGCGGGCTACTCGGAGAAGGTCTCCGGCGTGGCGTACGGCCAGGACGGTGACCCGATCCTGACCGGCGTCGAGGTCAAGAAGTAATCACCCAAGCGTAGTCCGCTCGCCGTCGCGGGGCTGACGGATCGTCAGCCCCGTCTCGGCGCCTTACGCAGTGGCTGGGGGGCCCTTCCACGACATCGGCATGCCCGCACCTGGGCACGCCGTCGGGGGAGGGCCCGTCGGCTGCGGCCGTCACATCTCAACGGAGGCATGATGGGGCGCTATGTCGCACGACGACTGCTCCAGATGATCCCGGTGTTCTTCGGGACAACCCTGCTGATCTTCCTCATGGTCTACAGCCTGCCCGGCGACCCCGTGGCGGGTCTGTTCGGCGACAAGGGCGCGAGCCCGGCGACCATCGAGGCCATCAGACACAAGCTCGGTCTGGACCTGCCGCTGTACGAGCAGTACTGGAACTACATGAAGGGCATCATCCTTCATTTCGACTTCGGCACCCAGATCCGCAACGACCGCCCGGTCACCGAGGTGCTCGGCGAGGCGTTCCCCGTGACGCTCCAGCTCGCCACCCTGGCCTTCGCGTTCGAGCTCATCTTCGGCATCGGTCTCGGCATCATCGGCGGCCTGAAGGCCGGCAAGCTCGCCGACAACGCGATCCTCATCTTCACCCTGCTGATCATCTCGATCCCGGTCTTCGTGCTCGGCTTCTTCATCAAGATGGTCTTCGCCGACAACCTGGGCTGGATCGCCCCGAACGTCAGCAACGAGCAGCTCTGGTCCGAGATGATCGCCCCGGCGGTGGTCCTCGGCGGTCTGTCCCTCGCGTACGTGGCCCGACTGACCCGTACGTCCATGGCGGAGAACCTGCGCGCCGACTACATGCGCACGGCCGTCGCCAAGGGCCTGCCGAAGCGCCGCATCATCGGCGTCCACCTGATGCGCAACTCGATGATCCCCGTCGTCACCTTCCTCGGCACCGACATCGGCGCCCTCATGGGTGGCGCGGTCGTGACGGAGAAGATCTTCAACATCAAGGGCGTCGGTGGTCTGATCGCCGAGTCGATCTCCCGCCGCGAGGGCTCGACCCTGGTCGGTCTCGTCACCATCCTGGTGATCGTCTACCTCGTCACCAGCCTTCTCATCGACCTGCTGTACGCGGTCCTGGACCCGAGGATCCGTTATGCCTGACGTGACCAAGACCGCCGCCGTGGCAGAAGAAGCCGTCGACGCCCCCTCCGTCGTCGAGGCCGCCGCGCCGAAGCAGGAGAAGCCCCGCTCCCTGTGGGGCGACGCGTGGCACGACCTGCGTCGCAACCCGTACTTCCTCGTCTCGGCCGTGCTGATCCTTTTCCTCCTCACGATCGCGGCGTTCCCGAGCCTGTTCACCAGCGCCTCGCCGACCGTCGGTGACCTGGTGAACCACTACCTGGGCAAGCCGGAGCTCGCGCACATCGGCCAGGTCGACTGGCTCGGCTACGACGGCCAGGGCCGCTCGGTGTACGCACGCATGATCCACGGCACCCGTGCCTCGATCATCGTCGGCATCTGCGTCACCGCCATCGTCACCGTCGTCGGCGGTCTCATGGGCATGCTCGCCGGCTACTTCGGCGGCGTCATGGACGCGATCCTCTCCCGGGTCACCGACATCTTCTTCGGCATCCCGTTCCTGCTCGGCGCCATGGTCGTCCTGCAGTCCTTCACCGAGCGCACCGTCTGGGTCGTCGTCGGCGCACTGGCCTTCCTCGGCTGGACGCAGATGGCCCGCGTCATGCGCGGTGCCGTGATCACCGTCAAGCAGGCCGACTACGTGCACGCCGCCAAGGCACTCGGCGCCGGCACCGGCCGGATCCTGTTCAAGCACATCCTGCCGAACGCCATGGCGCCGGTGATCGTCGTCGCGACCATCGCGCTCGGCGGCTACATCTCGGCCGAGGCGACCCTGTCCTACCTGGGTCTCGGTCTCGCGGCGCCGACGGTCTCCTGGGGCGTCGACGTCTCCACCGCCGTCGACCAGATCCGCGTCGCTCCGCACATCCTGCTGTGGCCCTCGATCATGCTGAGCGTCACCATCCTGGCGTTCATCATGCTCGGCGAAGCGGTCCGCAACGCCCTCGACCCCAAGATGCGCTGAGGAGGGCGTAAAAGATGAGCATCCTTGACAAGACCGCGACCGTCCCCGCGCCCCGCGAGGGCGACGACCACACCGGTCCGCTCCTCGAAGTGCGCGACCTGCACGTCGAGTTCCACACCCGCGACGGTGTCGCCAAGGCCGTGAACGGCGTCAACTACTCGGTCGACGCCGGCGAGACCCTCGCCGTCCTCGGCGAGTCCGGCTCCGGCAAGTCCGTCACCGCCCAGGCCATCATGGGCATCCTCGACATGCCGCCCGGCAAGATCCCGCAGGGCGAGATCCTGTTCCGCGGCCAGGACATGCTGAAGATGTCCTACGAGGAGCGCCGGCAGATCCGCGGCCGGAAGATCGCGATGATCTTCCAGGACGCGCTGTCCTCCCTCAACCCGGTCCTCAGCGTCGGCTACCAGCTCGGCGAGATGTTCCGGGTGCACCACGGCCTGTCCAAGAAGGACGCCAAGGCCAAGGCCATCGACCTGATGGACCGGGTGAAGATCCCCGCCGCCAAGGCCCGGGTCTCCGACTACCCGCACCAGTTCTCCGGCGGTATGCGCCAGCGCATCATGATCGCCATGGCGCTCGCCCTGGAGCCGGACCTGATCATCGCGGACGAGCCCACCACGGCGCTCGACGTGACCGTCCAGGCCCAGGTCATGGACCTCCTCGCGGAGCTCCAGCAGGAATACAACATGGGCCTGATCCTGATCACCCACGACCTCGGCGTCGTCGCCGACGTCGCGGACAAGATCGCGGTCATGTACGCCGGCCGCATCGTGGAGCAGGCACCGGTGCACGAGCTGTACAAGCGCCCGGCCCACCCGTACACCCGCGGTCTGCTGGACTCGATCCCGCGCCTGGACCAGAAGGGCCAGGAGCTCTACGCGATCAAGGGCCTGCCGCCCAACCTGCTCCGCGTGCCCACCGGCTGCGCCTTCAACCCGCGCTGCCCCAAGGCGACCGACCTCTGCCGTACGGAGATCCCGGCGCTCGCGCCGGTCACCGAGCAGGACGGGGCCGAGCTGCCGGGCCGCAAGAGCGCCTGCCACTTCTGGAAGGAGACGATCCATGGCTGAGCTGAGCAAGACGAACGAGGCCGGGGGCGTGTCCGAGGCGGAGGCCGTAGCCGCCATCGAGGCTCCGGTCGAGCGCGGTGAGCCGATTCTCCAGGTCCGCAACCTGAAGAAGCACTTCCCGCTCACCCAGGGCATCCTGTTCAAGAAGAACGTCGGCGCGGTCAAGGCCGTGGACGGGGTCTCCTTCGACCTCTACCAGGGCGAGACCCTCGGCATCGTGGGCGAGTCCGGCTGCGGCAAGTCCACCGTCGCCAAGCTCCTGATGAACCTGGAGAAGGCCACCGCGGGCGAGGTCTTCTACAAGGGCCAGGACATCACCCGGCTGTCCGGCCGCGCGCTGAAGGCCGTGCGCCGCAACATCCAGATGGTGTTCCAGGACCCGTACACCTCGCTGAACCCGCGCATGACGGTCGGCGACATCATCGGCGAGCCCTTCGACATCCACCCCGAGGTGGCCCCGAAGGGCGACCGGCGCCGCAAGGTGCAGGAGCTGCTCGACGTCGTCGGTCTGAACCCCGAGTACATCAACCGCTACCCGCACCAGTTCTCCGGCGGTCAGCGCCAGCGCATCGGCATCGCCCGCGGCCTCGCGCTCAACCCGGAGATCATCATCTGCGACGAGCCGGTCTCGGCCCTGGACGTGTCCGTCCAGGCCCAGGTCATCAACCTGATGGAGAAGCTCCAGGACGAGTTCAACCTCTCCTACATCTTCATCGCGCACGACCTGTCGATCGTCCGGCACATCTCGGACCGCGTGGGCGTGATGTACCTGGGCAAGATGGCCGAGATCGGCACGGACACCCAGATCTACGACCACCCGACCCACCCGTACACGCAGGCGCTGCTCTCCGCGGTGCCGGTGCCGGACCCGGAGGCCCGCGCGCACCGCGAGCGGATCATCCTCACCGGTGACGTGCCCTCGCCGGCCAACCCGCCGTCGGGCTGCCGCTTCCGCACCCGCTGCTGGAAGGCGCAGGACAAGTGCGCCACCGAGGTCCCGCTGCTCGCGGTCCCGGAGCGCTTCGTCGGCCAGGACACCCCGGCCGCGCACGAGTCCGCGTGCCACTTCGCCGAGGAGAAGGCGGTTCTCGCCGTCTGATCCGGCCGGTCCGTCAGGGCCCCCGGCACCCCGTGAGGGTGCCGGGGGCCCTTGCGTTCATCCGGACGCCGTAAAAGTGCACTCCCCTCCATATCGGGTGATATTGGGCCCTAAGTCAGACTGAGGACATCGGGAGGCACTCCATGCGCGGAGCCACGCACGCCAAGTGGGCCGCTCTGGCCACCGCCGTCGCCCTCGCGGCGACCGCCTGCGGCGGGGGCGGCGACAGCGGCGGCGGGGGCGCGGACGGCGTCGTGTCCTCCTCGTGGGGCGACCCGCAGAACCCGTTGGAACCGGCGAACACCAACGAGGTGCAGGGCGGCAAGGTGCTGTCCATGATCTTCCGCGGGCTCAAGCAGTACGACCCGAAGACCGGCGAGGCCAAGGACATGCTCGCCGAGAGGATCGAGACGACCGACTCGACGAACTTCCGCATCACCCTCAAGGACGGCTGGACCTTCTCCAACGGCGAGAAGGTCACCGCGAAGTCCTTCGTCGACGCCTGGAACTACGGCGCGCATCTGAAGAACAACCAGAAGAACGCCTACTTCTTCGGCTACATCGAGGGCTACGACAAGGTCCACCCCGACAAGGGGCAGCCGACCGCCGACACCATGTCCGGCCTCAGGGTCGTCGACGACCGGACCTTCACCGTCAAGCTGACGCAGAAGTTCTCCACCTTCCCCGACACCCTCGGCTACGCGGCCTTCGCCCCGCTGCCCCGGGCCTTCTACGACGACCACGCCGGCTGGCTGTCCAAGCCCATCGGCAACGGCCCGTACACCGTCGACTCCTACTCCAAGGGCTCGCAGATGGTCCTCAGGAGGTGGGACGCCTACCCCGGCACCGACAAGGCCCAGAACGGCGGCATCACCCTCAAGGTCTACACCGACAACAACACCGCCTACACCGACCTGACGGCCGGCAACCTCGACCTCGTCGACGACGTCCCCGCCTCCCAGCTCAAGAACGTCTCCGCCGACCTCGGCGACCGGTACATCAACACCCCCGCCGGCATCATCCAGACCCTCGCCTGGCCCTTCTACAAGCCGGAGTTCAACAAGCCCGGCCAGGAGAAGCTGCGCAAGGGCCTGTCGATGGCCATCGACCGCAAGCAGATCACCGACACGATCTTCCAGAAGACCCGCACCCCCGCCAAGGACTGGACCTCCCCGGTCCTCGGCGCCGACGGCGGCTACAAGGAACTCTGCGGCGAAGCCTGCGAGTACAACCCCACCGAGGCCAAGAAGCTCGTCGCCGAGGCCGGCGGCATCCCCGGCGGCACGCTGAGGATCTCGTACAACGCCGACACCGGCTCCCACAAGGAGTGGGTGGACGCCGTCTGCAACTCCATCAACCGCGCCCTCGGCAACAACAACGCCTGCGTCGGCAGCCCGGTCGGCACCTTCGCCGACTACCGCAACCAGGTCACCACCCAGAAGCTGAACGGGCCGTTCCGGGCCGGCTGGCAGATGGACTACCCGCTCATCCAGAACTTCCTCCAGCCGCTCTACTACACCAACGCCTCGTCGAACGACGGCAAGTACTCCAGCCCCGAGTTCGACAAGCTCATCGACGACGCCAACGCCGAGACCGACACCAAGAAGGCCGTCGAGCTCTTCCAGCGCGCCGAGGAAGTCCTCCGCGACGACATGGGAGCCATCCCGCTCTGGTACCAGAACGGCAGCGCCGGCTACTCCGAGCGCGTCGAGAACGTGTCCCTGAACCCCTTCAGCGTCCCGGTCTACGACCAGATCAAGGTCAAGTGACGCCCCGGCGGGCCGAGCGGGCCTGACAGGTCGGCGGCGTACGGCCCGGCCCCGCGGACCCCCGCGCCGGGCCGTACGCCTTCCTCGCCCTCTTTGGAGGTTTCCGTGGGTCGTTACGTGATCCGGCGGCTGCTGCAGATGATCCCGGTCTTCTTCGGCGCCACCCTGCTGATCTTCCTGATGGTGAACGTGATGGGCGACCCCATCGCCGGGCTGTGCGGCGACCGCCAGTGCGACCCGGCGACCGCCGCCCAGCTCAAGAAGGAGTTCGGCCTCGACAAGCCGGTCTGGCAGCAATACCTGACCTATATGGGCAACGTCTTCACCGGGGACTTCGGCACCGCCTTCAACGGCCAGCCCGTCACCGAGCTCATGGGCAACGCCTTCCCGGTCACCATCCGGCTCACCATCGTCGCGATCCTCTTCGAGATCGTCATCGGCATCACCCTCGGTGTCGTCACCGGCCTGCGCCGCGGCCGCCCCGTCGACACCACGGTCCTGCTGCTGACCCTGGTCGTCCTCTCCGTCCCCACCTTCGTCACCGGTCTGCTCATCCAGCTCCTCCTCGGCGTGAAGTGGGGCTGGATCAAACCCGCCGTGTCGCCGGAGGCCGCCTTCGGCGAGCTCATCGTCCCCGGCCTCGTCCTCGCCTCGGTCTCCCTCGCGTACGTCACCCGGCTCACCCGGACCTCCATCGCCGAGAACAAGCGCGCCGACTACGTCCGCACCGCCGTCGCCAAGGGACTGCCCCGCCGCCGGGTCATCACCCGCCACCTGCTGCGCAACAGCCTCATCCCCGTGGTGACCTTCATCGGCGCCGACGTCGGCGCGCTCATGGGCGGCGCCATCGTCACCGAACGGATCTTCAACATCCACGGCGTGGGCTACCAGCTCTACCAGGGCATCGTCCGCCAGAACACCCAGACCGTCGTCGGCTTCGTGACCGTCCTCGTCCTGGTGTTCCTCCTGGCCAACCTGCTGGTCGACCTCCTGTACGCCGTACTCGACCCGAGGATTCGCTATGCCTGAGCAGCCGCACGACCCGTACCACGAGGAGGGGGCCGCCATCGCCGCGACCGGAGCGGGCGGGGCCGTGGACCTCGCCATGGACGAGGGGGAGACCCTCGAACAGCGTCCATCAGCCGCCTCCGGCGGCCCGCAGGGCACCGGCGCCGACAAGAAGCCGCGCTCGCTGTGGTCCGACGCCTGGCACGACCTGCGCCGCAACCCGGTCTTCATCGTCTCCGCCCTCGTCATCCTCTTCCTGGTCGTCATCTCCCTCTGGCCCTCGCTGATCGCCTCCGGCGACCCGCTCGACTGCGACCTGTCCAAGGCCCAGGAGGGCTCCCAGCCCGGCCACCCCTTCGGCTTCAACGGCCAGGGCTGCGACGTCTACACCCGCACCGTCTACGGCGCCCGCACCTCCGTCACCGTCGGCGTCTGCGCCACCCTCGGCGTCGCGGTCCTCGGCAGCGTGCTCGGCGGACTCGCCGGCTTCTTCGGCGGCGCCTGGGACGGCTTCCTCTCCCGCGTCACCGACGTCTTCTTCGCCATCCCCGTCGTCCTCGGCGGCCTGGTGCTGCTGTCGGTGGTGACCAGCTCCACCGTCTGGCCCGTCATCGGCTTCATGGTGCTGCTCGGCTGGCCGCAGATCTCCCGCATCGCCCGCGGCGCCGTCATCACCGCCAAACAGAACGACTACGTCCAGGCGGCCCGCGCGCTCGGCGCCTCCAACTCCCGGATGCTGCTGCGCCACATCACCCCCAACGCGATCGCCCCCGTGATCGTCGTCGCCACCATCGCGCTCGGCACCTACATCGCCCTGGAGGCCACCCTGTCGTACCTCGGCGTCGGCCTGAAGCCGCCGACGGTCTCCTGGGGCATCGACATCTCCTCGGCCTCGCAGTACATCCGCAACGCCCCGCACATGCTGCTGTGGCCGGCCGGCGCGCTCGCCGTCACGGTGCTCGCCTTCATCATGCTCGGCGACGCGGTGCGCGACGCCCTCGACCCCAAGCTGAGGTAGGGCCATGCTGCTCGAAGTCCGCGACCTGCACGTGGAGTTCCACACCCGCGACGGGGTGGCCAAGGCGGTCAACGGCGTCACCTACTCCGTGGACGCGGGGGAGACCCTCGCCGTGCTCGGCGAGTCCGGCTCCGGCAAGTCCGTCACCGCCCAGGCCGTCATGGGCATCCTCGACATGCCCCCGGGGCGGATCACCGGCGGCGAGATCCGCTTCCAGGGCCAGGACCTGCTGACCCTCAAGGAGGAGGAGCGGCGGAAGATCCGCGGCGCCAGGATGGCGATGATCTTCCAGGACGCGCTGTCCTCGCTCAACCCCGTCATCAGCGTCGGCGACCAGCTCGGCGAGATGTTCGAGGTGCACCGCGGGATGTCCCGCAAGGACGCCCGGGCCAAGGCCGTCGAACTGATGGACCGGGTCCGCATCCCCGCCGCCAAGGAGCGGGTCGGGCAGTATCCGCACCAGTTCTCCGGCGGCATGCGCCAGCGCATCATGATCGCGATGGCCCTCGCCCTCGAACCCGACCTGATCATCGCGGACGAGCCCACCACCGCCCTCGACGTCACCGTCCAGGCCCAGGTCATGGAACTGCTCGCCGAGCTCCAGCGCGAACTCAACATGGGCCTGATCCTGATCACCCACGACCTCGGCGTGGTCGCCGACGTCGCCGACAAGATCGCCGTGATGTACGCCGGCCGGATCGTCGAGCACGCCCCCGTCCACGAGATCTACAAGGCACCCGCTCACCCCTACACCCGGGGCCTGCTGGACTCGATCCCGCGCCTGGACCAGAAGGGCCACGAGCTCTACGCGATCAAGGGCCTGCCGCCCAACCTGCTGAACATCCCGCCCGGCTGCGCCTTCAACCCGCGCTGCCCGCTCGCCCAGGACGTGTGCCGCACCGACGTGCCGCCGCTGTACGACGTCACCGAATCGCCCGTGCCGCGCTCCAGCGCCTGCCACTTCTGGAAGGAGTGCCTCCATGGCTGAGGCGATTCTCCAGGTCCGCGACCTGGTCAAGCACTATCCGCTGACCCAGGGCGTCCTCTTCAAGAAGCAGGTGGGCGCGGTCAAGGCGGTCGACGGCGTCGACTTCGACCTGGCCGCGGGCGAGACCCTCGGCATCGTGGGCGAGTCCGGCTGCGGCAAGTCGACCGTGGCGAAGATGCTGGTCAACCTGGAGAAGCCGACCGCGGGCTCCATCTCGTACAAGGGCGAGGACCTCACCAAACTGTCCCCCCGGGCGCTCAAGGCCGTGCGCCGCAACATCCAGATGGTCTTCCAGGACCCGTACACCTCGCTGAACCCGCGCATGACGGTCGGCGACATCATCGGCGAGCCGTACGAGATCCACCCCGAGGTCGCGCCCAAGGGGGACCGGCGCCGCAAGGTGCAGGAGCTGCTCGACGTCGTCGGCCTCAACCCGGAGTACATCAACCGCTATCCGCACCAGTTCTCCGGCGGCCAGCGCCAGCGGATCGGCATCGCCCGGGGGCTGGCGCTGCGGCCCGAGATCATCGTCGCCGACGAGCCGGTCTCCGCCCTCGACGTCTCCGTCCAGGCGCAGGTGGTGAACCTGCTCGAACGGCTCCAGAACGAGTTCAGCCTGTCGTACGTCTTCATCGCGCACGACCTGTCGATCGTCCGGCACATCTCCGACCGGGTCGGCGTCATGTACCTCGGCCGGATCGTGGAGATCGGCACCGACGCCGAGATCTACGACCACCCGACCCACCCCTACACCCAGGCGCTGCTGTCCGCCGTCCCGGTGCCGGACCCCGAGGCGCGCGAGCACCGCGAGCGGATCATCCTGACCGGCGACGTGCCCTCCCCGGCCAACATCCCCTCCGGCTGCCGCTTCCGCACCCGCTGCTGGAAGGCCCAGGAGCGGTGCGCCCTGGAGGTCCCGCTGCTCGCCGTCCCGGCCGTCTTCCGGCTCACCGACTCCCCGGCGCGGCACGACTCGGCCTGCCACTTCGCGGAGGAGAAGCAGGTGGTGCCGCCGGAGGAGCGGCCGGGCGAGCCGCCAGAGGCGCCGCCGGGACCCGCACCGGCGGGCGGGCCGGGCGGGCCGAAGGACGGGCCCGGGAGCGGATCGGATCCTGGATCCCACATCCCTTAACGCCCAGGCAACTTCATCGAATTGGATCCGATATACGAGAACGGGACGCTCAACAGCGTACGGCCGTGCGGGTGCCGTAGGCCGGCCGGAGCGCACCATGCCGCCCCGGCCGGCCGCCCCCCGCACCCGACTTGACGCACCCGCACCGCGCATATGCGGAACCGCTTGTCTCGGCCGTGGGCGACCGTGAGTATCGGCCCCGTGACTGTGACACGAACGGCACGTCTCACCGGCGCCGCCCTGTGCGCCGCGCTCGCCCTCGTCATCGTCGTCTGGCTGCTGCGCGACCTCGCCGCCTTCGGTCCGACCACCGAACTCCTCTGGTACTGGGCCGGCGACCACCGCTTCCAGAGCCGTCACAGCACCGCGACCTCCCTGGTCGACGCGCTGCTGGTCCTCGTCTACGCCGCCACCGCGGTCGCCGCGGCGCGCTCCCCGCTCGCCGCCTCCGCGTTCACCGTGACGGGACTCACCACCCTCGCGTTACGGCTTCCCGGGCTGTGGGCCTCGAGCGTCGAGGTCCTCCTCGTCACCCTCCTCAGCCTCGCCCTCGCCGCCGGACTCGTCGTCACCGCCGCCGCGGGCCGCCAGGACGACGGCCCGGACGCCGAGACCGGCACCGGCGGCCGGGAGGCGCCCGGACGCCCCCGCACCGGCCCGGCCGTCGCCGCGGGAGTCCTGTGCGCGCTCGCCGCCCTCCTGTGGGCCGGCTGGGAGCTCCGCTGGGCCACGCTGCTCCCGCCCGAGCACACCGTCAGCCGCTTCACCGGCGGACGCACCCTCATGCTGCCCGCCCTCGCCGTCCCGCCCGCCTGGCTGAACACCGTCCTCGTCCTGCTCCTCCTCGCCGCCGCCGCGAGCGCCTTCGCCCGCGCCCGCCCGACCCGCCCCCTCGGACTGCTCGCCGGGCTGCTGCTCGCGGGCGTCGGAGCGACCGGAACCGCCGCCGCGCTGCGCCCGGACCGGCACACCTACGCCACCGAGCAGGACCTCTCCTCCCTGGCGTACGACCTCGGCTCCCTCTTCTCGCTCCTCGCCGGCCTCGCCGTCCTCCTCCTGCTCGCCCGGCCGGCCCACCCGCGCCGCGTCCCGTACCGCCCCGCCGCCGCCCGCCCCCCGGCCCCGCCCGCCCAGCCGCCGCCCGGCTGGTGATCAGGCCGGGGGCCGCGCCAGACCCAGCGAGCGGCGCAGGAAGTCGACCTGGAGCAGCAGCAGGTTCTCCGCCACCTGCTCCTGCGGGGTCATGTGCGTGACGCCCGACAGCGGCAGCACCTCGTGCGGCCGGCCCGCGGCGAGCAGCGCGGAGGACAGCCGCAGGGTGTGCGCCATCACCACGTTGTCGTCGGCCAGACCGTGCACGATCATCATCGGCCGGGCCGGCAGCCGCGGCTCGGTCAGCCCCTCGTCGGTCAGCAGCGAGTTGGCGGCGTAGACCTCCGGCTCCTCGTCCGGACGGCCCAGGTACCGCTCGGTGTAGTGCGTGTCGTACAGCCGCCAGTCCGTCACCGGGGCGCCCACCACGGCCGCGTGGAACACATCGGGCCGGCGCAGCGCCGCGAGCGCGGCGAGATAGCCGCCGAACGACCAGCCCCGGATCGCCACCCGCCCGAGGTCCAGCGGAAAGCTGTCGGCCAGTGCCCGCAGCGCGTCGACCTGGTCGTCGAGGGACCGGACGAAGTCACGGCTGATCGACTTCTCCCAGGCGGGCGAGCGGCCCGGCATGCCGCGCCCGTCGGCGACGATCACCGCGAAGCCCTGCTCGGCGAACCACCGCGAGGTCAGGTGCGGATTGTGCGCGGCGGTCACCCGCTGGCCGTGCGGACCGCCGTACGGGTCCATCAGCACCGGCAGCGGCCCGTCCCCCTCCGTCCACCCCGACGGCAGCAGCACCGCGCACGGGATCCGGCGCTCGCCCGCCTCCGTGAGCCGCACCCCGGCGGAGAGCCCGGGCGTCCGCGCGTACGAGGCGACCTCGGCGACCCGCTTCCCGTCGCGCAGCACCCGCGTGACGCTCCCCGGCACGTCCGGCCGGGCGGAGACCAGGACCGTCACCGCGCCGGAGCGCACCGCCCCGTGCACCCCGGCGCCCTCCGAGATCCGCTCCACGCCCGGCCCGTCGCCGTCCAGGCGCACCCGGTACACATGGATCTCACCGGTCTCGCGGGCCTCGGCCGTCTCACCGGCCGACGCCGAGATCAGGACATCTTCCGTCCCCACGTCCAGGACCGCCCGCACGTGCAGCCGGGCGTCCGTCAGGACCCGGTCCCCGACGGCGAGGACCCGCGCGCCGCCCTCGCCCCGCTGGTCCTCGACCCGCACCAGCCGCCCGTCCGCCGTCCAGGCCGGCACGCCCGTGAAGAGTTCCAGCCACACCGGATCCTCCTCACGGCGCACCGTCCGCGTCGCCCCCGAGTCCGGGTCGACCGTGAGGTACGCCTGCGAGCGCTGGTCGCGCGCCTGGACGAGGAGCAGCGGGGGCCCGTCGGCCGACCAGTGCACCCGGGCCAGATAGGGGAAGGCGTCCCGGTCCCACACCACCTCGGTGCGGTTTCCGGCCAGATCCACCACGAAGAGCCGCACGTCCGCGTTGGCCGTCCCCGCCGCCGGGTACGCGACCGCCTGCGGCTCCCGGTCCGGATGCGCCGGATCCGCGATCCACCAGCGGCGCACCGGCCGTTCGTCCACCCGCGCGACGAGGAGCCGGTCCGATCCGGGGCTCCACCAGAAGCCGCGGCCGCGGTTCATCTCCTCCGACGCGATGAACTCCGCCAGCCCGTAGCCGACCCCCTCCGCTTCCGCTTCCGGCCCGGCCAGCACCCGGTCGCCCGTGCCGTCCGCCCCGGTCACCCGCAGCGCCCCGCCCGCCACGTACGCGACGAGCCGCCCGTCCGGCGACGGACGCGGGTCCACCACGGGCCCCGGCACCGGCAGCTCGCGCGCCGTGCCCGCCCGCAGCTCCGCCGTGAAGAGCCGCCCGGACAGCGCGAACGCCGCCAACTCCACGGCGGCGTCCACCGCGTAGCCCACGATCCCGCCCGAGCCCTCCCGCGCCCGCTCCCGGCGCGCCCGCTCCTCGGCCGACAACTCCTCGACGGCACCGGCGAGCAGCACCTCCGGATCGGCCGCGAGCCGCTCCGCCCCCGTCTCGAGATCGAGCACCCAGAGCCGGTGCGAGCGGTCGGTCCCGGCACCGGCGGGCCCCGATCCGGACCGGACGAACACCACGCGTCCGCCGTCCGGCGAGACCGTGAATCCGCGCGGCGCGCCGAGCGTGAAGCGCTGCGTCCGCGCGTACTGGCGGGGGAAGGACACCGATTCGTCTCGTGGCGAAGTCATGTGACCGAAACTAGCGTCCGTGCGCCCCCTCATGCCCCCGTACACCGATCGATGCGATGGCACGGATAGTTATGATCCGTAGCGCTAGGTGGGTAGGCATCCACCAGGCACATGCCAACCGAACGTCCGACCGAAGAAGTCCGACCGAAATGTGGAGGTGAACCGCCGTGGCACTCTCGATTTCGGTGGTTGTGCTGCTGGCGATCGTCGTCTTCCTGTTGATCCGGAAATCCGGACTCAAGGCCGGACACGCGGCGGTCTGCGCGCTCCTGGGGTTCTACCTGGCGAGCTCGTCCATCGCCCCGTCCATCAGCACGCTGACCACCAACGTGGCGAGCATGATCGGTGGCCTCAAGTTCTGACCTGGCCGAGCGTCGGCGGCCCCGCCTCGTAGGGTGGGGCCATGACGGATCTCCCCGCCCGTCGTCTGCTCCTCGTGCACGCGCACCCGGACGACGAGTCGATCAACAACGGCGTCACCATGGCCCGGTACGCGGCCGAGGGCGCCCTCGTGACGCTGGTGACCTGCACCCTGGGCGAGGAGGGCGAGGTCATCCCGCCCGAGCTCGCCCACCTGGCGCCGGACCGGGAGGACCGGCTCGGCGACCACCGCGTCGGCGAACTGGCCGCCGCGATGGAGGAGCTGGGCGTCACCGACCACCGCTTCCTCGGCGGCCCCGGGCGCTTCCGCGACTCCGGGATGATGGGCGTCGAACAGAACCGCCGCGAAGGCGCCTTCTGGAACACCGACGTCGACACCGCCGCCCCCCACCTCGTCGCCGTGATCCGCGAGACCCGCCCCCAGGTCCTCGTCACCTACGACCCCGACGGCGGCTACGGACACCCCGACCACATCCAGGCCCACCGCGTCGCCATGCGCGCCGCCGAGCTCGCCGCCGATCCCGCGTACCGGCCCGACCTCGGCCCCGCCCACACCATCGCCAAGATCTACTGGAACCGCGTGCCGCGCTCCGTCGCCGAGGCCGGCTTCGCGCGGCTGCGCGCCGAGGGCTCGGTCTTCCCCGCGGACGCGGAGATCGGCGACGTCCCCGGGGTCGTCGACGACTCCCGCGTCACCGCCGAGATCGCCGGCGAGGACGCACCCGCCGATACGGACGCGGAGGGCGACCGGCCCTCGTACGCGGCCCGCAAGGCCGCCGCCATGCGCGCCCACGTCACCCAGGTCGCCGTCGACGGCCCCTTCTTCGCCCTCTCCAACAACCTGGGCCAGCCCCTCTTCACCACCGAGTACTACGAGCTCGTCCAGGGCACGCCCGGCGCACCCACGGGCGAACGCGAGACCGATCTCTTCGCCGGAGTCGCCGAATGACCGCCCACCAGCACGCCGACCCGCTGCCCGCCCCCGCCGTCCGCTACGTCTGGTACGGGGTGCTCCTCGTGCTCGGGGCCGTCGTCGGCGCCGCCGGCTCGCTGGTCCAGGCCGCCTGGCCGCCCGCCGGGTTGCTCCTCGCGCTGCTCGCCTCCGCCGGCCTCTTCTACGGCGGCCTGCGCGCCACCGCCACCCAGCTCGGCGTCGGTGCGGCGGGCGGCGGCTGGCTCGTCGCCATCGTGCTGCTCAGCTTCGGACGGCCCGAGGGCGACGGCCTCTTCGGCGGCGGCCTCGGCGAGATGGTCTACCTCCTCGGCGGCATGGCCGTCGCTGTGATGTGCGCCACGATGATCCGGCTGCCCCGGCCGGCCCCGTGAACAGCGGGACTTGACTCCGTACTGTCTTGACTTCGGCCGGAATGCCCCTGGCGGATCCACGCCGGGTCGGGTGCGGATCGGCGGCGGCCAGTATGGTGGTGCGCGCCGCCGACCGCCCGGATCACCACGAGCATCAGCAAGAGCGGGCGGCGGAGCCAACCGGGAGATCCTGCTTTGAGTCGTGAAACTGGTCGAGAGACTGACAGTTCGTCCTCCGGCGCCCAGCCGCGTGGTGGGGCGGCGTACCCCTCGGGCACTCCGCCGTACGGCCTCCGCGGAGGCCAGGAGATCGCCGCCGACGCGGCGGCCGCCTCCGCGCCGCCGGAGGAGCCCAAGACCGAGACCACGCTGACCACCCGTATCCGGATCAACATCCCGGGTTCGCGTCCGATCCCGCCCGTGGTCGTCCGCAAGCCGGTCGGCGACACCCAGGCCGGAGCCGAGGCGCAGGGCCAGGGCCGGCGCGAGGGCCAGGGACAAGGACAGGGACCGGCCGTCGCGCCGCCGGCCGCCGCCGAGCCGGCGCGGCCCGCCCCGGCGTCCGCTCCCGTGCCCGCGCCGGAGCCGGAGCCCCCGGCCCCGGCCGAGCCGGCCCAGGCGGACGACAAGCCGACCAGCGACTGGTTCGCCCCGCGCAAGCCGTCCGCACCGGCCAAGCCCGCCCCGGCGCCCGCGCCCCCGCCCGCCGCGGGGCCGGCCCCGGCCGCCCCCGGCCCGGGCGCGGGACCCGCCCCGTCGGCCCCCGCCCCGGCCACCGGCTTCGCGGGCTCGGCCGCCGACGGCGTCCCGTCGGCCTCCACCACCCAGAGCATGCCGGTCGTCACCCCGCTGACCGGCGGTGCCGGCCACACGCCCGCCGCCGGTACCCCCCGCTTCGACGGCCCCGGCTCTCCCGCGAACCCGCTCTACGACGCCGGCCCCGGCCACACCCCGGCCGCCGGCACGCCCGTCGTCGACATCGCCGGCGCCCCCGTCGGCCCGACCACCGGCCCCGTCACCGGCGGCAGCCCGGTCGTCGGACCCGACCACCCCCGGGGCGCCGCGCCCCGCGGCTCGGTGCCGCCCCGCATGTCCGACGACACCGCGATCCTCACGCCGCAGCCCCCGGCCCCGGTGCCGGGCCCCGTCGGCGGCGGCGGGCACGTCTCGGGCTCCACGCTCACCAGCGGGATGCCCGTCGTCCCGCCCTCCGGGCCCGACCTGACCCCCCGTATCCCCGAGCGCGACCACTCCGCCGACCCGGCCGAGGCCGCGAACCCGGCTCCGGCCCCGGCCCCGCGGCCCGCGCCGGCCGCCACGGCCAGGCCCGTGAAGAAGCGCTCCAAGCTGGTCCTCGCCTGTGTCGGCGTCTTCGGCCTCGCCGGTGTCGCCTACGGCGCCGGACTCCTCCTCAACCACTCCGACGTCCCCAAGGGCACCACCGTCCTCGGCGTCGACATCGGCGGCGGTACGAAGGAGGAGGCCGTCACCAAGCTGGAGTCGGCCCTCGGCAAGCGCGCCAACGCGCCGCTCCAGCTCGACGTCGGCGGCAGGAAGGCCGAGCTGGCCCCCGAGAAGGCGGGCCTCGCCCTGGACGCCCAGGAGACCGTGCGCGCCGCCGCCGGCAGCGACTACAACCCCGTCTCCGTCATCGGCTCCCTCTTCGGCGGCGAGCGCGTCGCCCAGCCCGTCTTCCCGGTCGACGAGGAGAAGCTGGGCGTGGCCCTCACCGACCTGGCCGGCACCTCCGGCTCCGTCACCGAGGGCAAAATCGTCTTCTCCCCGGGCAAGGTCACGGCCGTCGAGGGCAAGCCGGGCAAGGGCCTGGACGTCCAGCGCTCGATGATCGCGGTCAAGGACGCGTACCGCGCCCAGGTGGAGACCGGCCGGCCGAACACGGTCGAACTGCCCGTCGTCACCCGGCAGCCGACCATCACCAAGGCCGAGCTCGACCGGGCGATGGAGGAGTTCGCCGAGCCCGCCATGTCCGGCATCATCACGATCAAGGCCGGCTCGAAGCAGATCGACTTCGGCCCGGCGCGGTCCCTGCCGAAGATCCTCTCCATGAAGGCCGTCGACGGCCGCCTGGTCGAGGTCTACGACAAGAAGGCGATCGAGGAGCTCCTCGACGGCGTCTTCGACGGCATCATGATCACCAAGGCCGACGGCACCAAGCACGAGGTGTCCGCCGACGACGTGGCCTTCGTGATGCGCGACGCCCTGCGCGGCAAGACCAAGGCCGAGCGTACGAAGACGATCGACCTGAGCGGCGAGGGCTGACGGACCCCGCTGCGGTCCGTCGCGTCCGCCGCGCTGCGAGCGATCGAGGAGCCCCGCCCGGGACCACCGGGCGGGGCTCCTCGTGTCTCCACCTCTCCACCTCTCCGCGTCTCCGCGTCTCCGCGTCTCCGCGTGCCGCGCCCGGCGGACCTCTAGGCTTGCTCCCGGGGGCGGGGCCGTAGCGCAGAGGTCGACGCGCGTGGTCTCCAAAACCGCGAGGACGCCGGTTCGTATCCGGCCGCCCCGCCCTCGCCTCCGGGCCGGGCTCTCAGTTCAGCAGCGCCCGGGCCGCCTTCGCCTGGCGGCGGATGCTCTCCGCCGCGCTCGGCTCCACCGCGTCCATCACGGTCGCGTACGCCTCCATCTCCGCCGCCCCCGTGAGGAAGTCGCCGCGCTGGACGAGCAGCTCCGCGCGCTCGTAGCGGAGGCGGGCCGGGTGGGAGGGGAGCAGGAGGGAGAGCTCCACGGCCCACAGGGCGACGTCGGAGCGCTCGGGGCGGGCGGAGGCCCAGGCGCGGATGTTGTTCAGGACGCGCAGCACGATCGCCGCCGGGGTGGCGGGACGCAGCATCGACGGGTCGAGGGCCTCGCCCGTGGCTCCCGCGACGAGGAGCTCCGCGTCGGAGGCGGTCATCGCCCGGCCGCCGGCGAAGGGGTCGGCGAGCCGCAGGTCCGCGGGGTCGCCGAAGCCGACGACGAAGTGGCCGGGCAGGCCGAGGCCGTAGACGGGGGCGCCGGCCCGGCGGGCGACCTCCATCCACACCACGGACAGCAAGATCGGCAGGCCGCGCCGCCGCCGCAGCACCTCGTGCAGCAGGGACGACTCCAGGCGCTGGTAGTCGGCGGGCACGCCCAGGAAGCCCTCGCGCCGGCCGAGGAGCTCGGCGAGCGCCGCGACCCAGGCGTCGGCGCCGCGCCCCGCGCCGTAGGGCAGCAGCCCGGCGAGCCGGTCCAGTTCGATCTCGGCGGCGTCCAGGTCCGCCTGGGTCACCGACGGGTCGGCCACCGCGCCGACGAGCAGGCACAGCCGGGCGAGGTCGGGCCGCTCGGACCTGGCCTCCTCCGCGAACTCCCGCCGCCAGTCGGTCACGTCGCCTCCGTCGGTCACGCGTCCGTCCAGCGGTAGTGGTGATAGTGGTGGTGCACGGTGAAGCCCATCCCGTCGTACAGCGCCCGGGCGCCGTCGTTGTCCGACTCCACCTGGAGCCAGGCGGCCGAGGCGCCCTCGTCCAGGGCCCGGCGGGCGAGCGCGGTCATGACGGCCGTCGCCAGACCGCGGCGCCGCAGGCCGGGATCGACCTCCACGGCCAGGAAACCGGCCCAGCGGCCGTCGACGACACAGCGGCCGATCGCCGCCGGTATGTCTTCCGTGCCCGGTACGGAAGCGAACCACACACTCGGGCCGCTGCCGAGGACCTTCAGGACGTGCGGGCCGGGTTCGCCGAAGCGCTGGTAGCGGCGCATCCAGTCGTCGTCGACGGAGCGGGAGAGCCGGACGGCGTCGACGTCGGCGTCGAGGTCCCCGACCGGCGCGAGCGACGCGATGCGCAGCTCGGCCGAAGCCTCCCGGACCCAGCCGCGCCGCTCCAGGTCGGCGGACAGCAGCTCCTGGGCTCCCTCGGCGCCCGTCGCCGTCTGGATGTACGCGGGCAGGCCGCGGGCCGCGTACCAGTCCCGTACGCGCTCCAGGGCGGCGTCCAGCGGAAGTCCGGCATCACCGAGCGGCAGCACCGAGTTGGCCCGCCGGGTGAATCCGGCGGCGGCGCGCAGCGTCCATTCGCCCAGGGTCTCGCTCTCCATCGGCTGCCAGGCGCGCGCGGCGACCCGGGCGAGCTCCGTGAAGCCGGCGGAGGGGCCGCGCCGGCGGGCCGGGGCGGCGGGGACGACCTTGCCCGCGGCGAGCGCGGATTCCGCGATGCGGACGACCTCACCGGTCCGGCGTGTGATCAGCAGCACACCCTTGTCCCATGATGTGAGAACCCCGACCGCGTCGGTGAATCTCCCGCCCGCCGCACCCGAGTCCGTCACGTACCGAACTGAGACACGTTTTCCCACGTCAGCAGCGGTCATGCGGACTTCGAGGCGTCCTCCACCGGTGAATTCCACAGCTTCTGAGCCCCTCCTGTTCGGATCGTCCCCGAGAACGGAGATACTAGGGGCGGGCATCGACGACGCCGCGCTCCCGCGCAGACCAGCCCTACCGAGGAGGAACGACAGCGTGACCTACGTCATCGCGCAGCCTTGTGTCGACGTCAAGGACAAGGCGTGCATCGAGGAGTGCCCCGTCGACTGCATCTACGAGGGCCAGCGGTCCTTGTACATCCACCCGGACGAATGCGTCGACTGTGGGGCCTGTGAGCCGGTCTGCCCGGTCGAGGCGATCTTCTACGAGGACGACACTCCGGAGGAGTGGAAGGACTACTACAAGGCGAACGTCGAGTTCTTCGACGAGCTCGGCTCGCCCGGTGGTGCCTCCAAGCTCGGCCTGATCGAGCGCGACCACCCCTTCATCGCCGCCCTGCCGCCGCAGAACGGCTGATCATTCGCCCTCGGTCCCGTACGGCCTCGCCGCTGTACGGGACCGACGCGTTTTCCGTACGTACGAGGAAGTGAGCCAACTCGTGAGCGCAGTCTCTTCGCGCCTGCCCGTCTTCCCCTGGGACAGGCTGGAGCCGTACAAGAAGACGGCGACGGCCCATCCGGACGGGATCGTCGACCTGTCCGTGGGCACGCCCGTGGACCCGGTGCCGGCGCTGATCCAGGACGCCCTGGTCGGGGCGGCGGACTCGCCGGGCTATCCCACGGTGTGGGGCACGAAGGAGCTCAGGGACGCGCTCACCGACTGGTGCGAGCGGCGCCTCGGCGCCACCGGCTTCGCCCACGAGAACGTGCTGCCGGTGGTCGGCTCCAAGGAGCTGGTGGCCTGGCTGCCGACGCAGCTCGGCCTGGGGCCCGGGGACAAGGTCGCCTACCCGCGGCTCGCCTACCCGACCTACGAGGTCGGCGCGCGGCTGTGCGGCGCGGAGCCCGTCGTCTACGACGACCCGACCCGGCTCGACCCGGCGGGGCTCAAGCTGCTGTGGCTGAACTCGCCGTCCAACCCGACCGGCCGGGTCCTCGGCAAGGACGAGCTGCGGCGGATCGTGGTCTGGGCGCGCGAGCACGGCGTGCTGGTGTTCTCGGACGAGTGCTACCTGGAGCTGGGCTGGGAGGCTGACCCCGTCTCCGTGCTGCACCCGGACGTCTGCGGCCGCTCGTACGAGGGGATCGTCGCCGTCCACTCCCTGTCCAAGCGCTCCAACCTGGCGGGCTACCGGGCGGCGTTCGTCGCGGGCGACGCGGCCGTCCTCGGCGAGCTGCTCCGGATCCGCAAGCACGGCGGCATGATGACGGCCGCCCCGGTGCAGGCCGCCACCGTCGCGGCGCTCGGCGACGACACGCACGTGGCGGAGCAGCGGGCCCGCTACGCGGCCCGCCGGGCCGCCCTGCGCGGGGCCCTGGAGGCGCACGGCTTCCGGATTGAGCACAGCGAGGCCAGCCTCTACCTGTGGGCGACCCGGGACGAGCCGTGCTGGGACACGGTGGCCTACCTGGCGGAGAAGGGCATCCTGGTGGCGCCGGGTGACTTCTACGGCGAGGCCGGCGAGCGGTTCGTACGGGTGGCGTTCACGGCGACGGACGAGCGGGTCGAGGCGGCCGTGAAGCGCCTGGGCTGAGATCGGATCGGATCCAATATCCCGGATCCAATATCCCGGATCCGATATCCACGATCCCGGCCATGGGATCCAATATCCACGATCCCGGCCATGGGATCCAATATCCACGATCCCGGACATGGGATCCGATATCCACGGACGGACAGGCCGAGGGCCCGGGGGCGGTGCTCCCGGGCCCTCGGCTGTACGCGGCGGTGGTCAGCCGCCGATCGGCAGGCCGCCCATCAGGCCGGCGCCCGGCAGGGCACCGGTGTTGGGCAGGCCGCCGCCCAGGGCGCCGGCGGCCGGGGCCTCGGCGGACTCGGTGGCCGCGCCGGCGGTCCGGCCGAGGACCTCGCCCGCGCCGCCGGCGGGGTCGCCCGCGAGCTGCTGGGTGGCCGGGACGGCCGTGTCGACGGCCTTGCCGCCGGTCTCGCCGACGACACCGGTCGCGGAGTCGACGGCGGAGTCCGTGGCGGCGGTGTCCAGGGCGGACAGACCCGGCAGGCCGCCGGTCGGGGCGAGGGAGTGGTCCAGCGCGCTCGCGGAGCCGGCCGCACCGACCACGGGGGCTGCTCCGGCCGCGACGAGCAGGGCGGCGCGGGCGATCCGACGGGTCAGGGGGAGGGACATGGTGCTCCTTCGACGGAGAGGACGATGACGCGGTGACAACCGGCCCCGGGGAGGGGAAGGTTGCGGATGCCGAAGGTAAAGACTGAGTAATGCGTCGTATTGTCGGGCGGGGAGGAAACCGGACGAACGCGTCCATGCGTCGCACGGTGCCGAACCGTCACTTCCCTTGCCCCGCAAAGGCATTGCCGTGACATGACAGCCCGCTGAAAAGGTCACCGGAAAGCTTCCCGCCACACCGGCCGCATGACACGTCCGGGTGACAGCCCGTACGGCTGCGCACCCGTGGATCCGATGCCGCCGCGCAGGCCCGGGCCGCGTGGCCGCCCGTCCGGAAGATGATCAGGGCCTGGGGGTGGGGGCGTGAGGGACGGGTGCGTCAGGTCGTCAGTTCCTCGAGGATTTCTTCCAGCCAGCGCACGTGGGACAAAAGGGCGCGCCCCTTGCCGTCGTGGACGTGGTCCAGGAGGCGCACCATGCGGGTGCGGTCGATCCCCGGCAGCCAGGGCTCCTCGCGGATGTCCCGGTCGAGGAAACGCTCGTACTGGGCGCGGCGTGCGTCCAGTTCCGTGCGGACGAGAGCGATCCGCTCCTCCTCGGTGAGGAAGACGGTGAAGAGGTAGCGCATCAGGAACTCGGGGTCGGCCGGGTCCGGAGAAGGGACGTACGGCTCCGCGAGCCGTCGGCGCAGCTCGTGTCCGCCCGCTTCCGTCAGCCGGTAGACCTTGGCGTCCGGGCGCCCCTGGTTGCGCTCCAGGGTGTAGTCGATCCAGCCGTCGGCGCGCATCCGGTTCAGGGTCCGGTAGATCTGGCTCTGCTGACCGGGCAGGCCGGTCATGCGGCCCATCTCGCTGGCCAGCCATCGCTTCAGGTCGTAACCGGTACAGGGACGCATGGCCACGAACCCGAGCAGAACGTGCTCGAGCTTCATTCCCCTTCACCGACCTCCCGCATATGGCACTAGTCACCTATGGCGCTAGGCACCTATCCTCTGGCCACGCACGCCACGCCACGCAACGCCACGCCAGCCCGGAGGAGACCCTATGCCACTGACCTCGAGACCCCCGCTGCGCGCACGAAGAGCAGGACGCGCAGGTCAGAGCGCGCTGGCGCTGATGCTGGCGCTCGTCGCCACCTGGCTGACCCCGGCGCCGTCCCAGGCCGCGGGGGACCGGCCGGCGGACCGGTCGCCGACGGTGCACACCACCAACGGCTGGGTCCGCGGCCAGGCCACCGCCGACGGCCACCGGTTCCTGGGCGTCCCCTACGCCCAGCCGCCCACCGGCGAGCGGCGCTGGAAGGCGCCGCTGCCCGCGCGAGCCTGGCGCGGCGTACGGGATGCCACCCGGTACGGCGACTATTGCGCGCAGAACACGTACTGGGCCCCCGGCTTCGAGGAACGCCACACCACCGAGGACTGCCTGACGGTCAACGTCTACACCCCGCCCGGCGGCCGGCAGCACGGAGACCGGGGCCGGCTGCCCGTCATGGTCTGGGTGCACGGCGGCGGCAACGTGGGCGGCGCCGGTCGTGACATCGTCCCCGACGAGTTCGCCCGCCGTACCCACACGGTGGTCGTCACCTTCAACTACCGCCTCGGCGCCCTGGGTTTCCTCACCCTGCCGGACACCTCGGGCAACTTCGCCCTCCTCGACCAGCAACTGGCCCTGCGCTGGGTCCAGGGCAACATCGGCCGCTTCGGAGGTGATCCCCGCCGGGTGACCCTCGCCGGTGAGTCGGCCGGCGGCCGTGCCGTGTGCACGCAGTTGGCCTCGCCGGCCGGCCGCGGCCTGTACCGGGCCGCCATCATCCAGAGCGGCGCCTACGACGACTGCGCCGGCATCCCGCGGAAGCAGGCCGTCGAAGCCGGCCTGGCCTTCGCCGCCAAGGTGGGGTGCACCGATCCCGGCACCGCGTCCGCCTGCCTGCGCTCCAAGCCCGCCGCACAGATCCTGGACGCCCAGCAGGACACGCGGAGCTGGGGCTACACCGTCGGCGGCGCCGGGCTCCCGCGCCAGCCCGCCGAAGCCTTCGCCACCGGAGAGGCCGTACGCGTCCCCGTCATGAACGGCGCCAACAGCAAGGAGGGACTGGTCTTCGCGTACGACTCCTTCGACCGCTGGGGCAGCCCCCTGACCGCCGACGCCTACCCGCAGGCCCTCATCGACGCCTTCGGACAGGAGGCCGGCACCCGCGCCCTGGACCGCTACCCGCTCAGCGCCTACGAGCGGCCCGCCTACGCCTACGCCGCCGCCTTCGGCGACCGCCTCTTCGCCTGTCCGGCGCTGCGCGTCAACCCGCTGCTCGCCGGACGCGGACGCGTCTACGCCTACGAGTTCGCCGACCGCACGTCACCGCTCTTCGCCTCCCTCCCGCAGAACACCGGCTTCGACTTCGGCGCCACCCACGCCGCCGAGCTGAACTACCTCTTCAAGCCCTACGGCCGCAGCGCGGAGCTCAACGCCGAGCAGCGCGCGCTGTCCCGGCAGATGATCGCGTACTGGGGCTCCTTCATCCACGGCGACGCCCCCAGCGCCGCCGGCCAGCCCGCCATGCCGGAACAGGGCTCCCAGCCCGGCCGCGTACTCCGCTTGCGTACGAGCAGCGCCGGTGGCAACGCCACCACGGCCGAACTGCCCGGTGAGCACCACTGCGACCTGTGGGACCCGGAGACGTCCGGCTAGGACCCATGCCGAGCGAGACCACCGGTTCCGCTGCTCCGCCGTCCCGGCCCGGCCGGGACGGCGGACAGGAGGGGCAACCCCCGCCCGCTGCATCCTCGGCGCAGGACCTAGCGCGCCAGCCGGATCCGGACCGCCGTGCCGTCCGTGCCCTTCGGGCCCGCCGGCTCCCACGCGCCCGAGGCGTCGTCGGCGACCCACACCCGGTCCCCGTACGCGACCTCGGCGATGCGCAGCTCGTCCGCCCGCGCCACCGCCCACTGGGCCAGCTCCCAGCCGCGCCGCTCCCGCGCGCCCCGGGAGTCGCGCACCGGGACGGACAGCTCCACCGCCGGTGCCGCGCCCGCGTTCGCACCGGCCGCGCCGGCGCCCTTCGGCGCCTGCCTCGGCGCCGTCTCCTCGCCGAAGGCCCGCACCAGCTCCGTCCGGACCCGCGCCGGATCGCCCGGCCGGCCCTCCTGGACGTCCGCCGTGCAGATCAGCGAGGCCGGCGCCCGGCCGGTCAGCGCCGCCGACAGCAGCGTCGCGTCCGGCTCGTGCTTCGCGTACGCCTGCGGGAAACCGCTGCGCTGCACCTTCTGCGCCGCCACCGTCAGCGGCAGCCGCGAATACCCCGGAACCTTCTCCAGGCCCTCGTAGAACTTCCCCGACGAGTAGACAGGGTCCAGGATCTGCTCCGGCGTCCCCCAGCCCTGCGAGGGCCGCTGCTGGAACAGGCCGAGCGAGTCCCGGTCGCCGTGCTCGATGTTGCGCAGCGCCGACTCCTGGAGCGCCGTCGCCAGCGCGATCGTCACCGCGCGCTCCGGCAGCCCCCGGCTGGTGCCCACGGCCGCGATCGTGGCCGCGTTCGACGCCTGCTCGGGAGTGAACTCGTACCGGTTCGCCCCGCTTCCGATGCTGCACCGGGGCGCACCCTTGCTGCCCGTGACGTAGTGCACCGCCACGTAGGCGACCAGGCCGAGGAGCACGGCGAACGCTGCCACGAGCCGGGCGGGACGACCACGGCGGGCGGGACGGGGGAGACGGCTGGGCTCGGACACGCGCCCCACCGTACTGGAGGCCGCGTTAGGGTCGGCACATGGCTGACACCGCTCCTCTCAGTGCCCCGCTGAACGCCTCTCTGGACCTCTCGCTCGACGGCGCCGCGCTGACCGCCGCCCTGGTCGACTTCCCCTCCGTCAGCGGAACCGAGAAGCCGCTCGCCGACGCGATCGAGCGGGCCCTGCGGGCCCTGCCGCACCTCACCGTCGACCGCCACGGCAACAACGTCGTCGCCCGCACGCACCTCGGCCGCGACGAGCGGGTCGTCCTCGCCGGACACATCGACACCGTCCCCATCGCCGACAACGTGCCCTCCCGGCTCGACGAGGACGGCGTCCTGTGGGGCTGCGGCACCTCCGACATGAAGTCGGGCGTCGCCGTCCAGCTCCGGATCGCGGCCACCGTGCCCGAGCCCAACCGCGACCTCACCTTCGTCTTCTACGACAACGAGGAGGTCGCCGCCCACCTCAACGGCCTCGGCAAGATCGCCGAAGCCCACCCCGACTGGCTCGCCGGCGACTTCGCCGTCCTCCTCGAACCCTCCGACGGCCAGGTCGAGGGCGGCTGCCAGGGCACCCTGCGGGTCAAGCTGCGCACCGAGGGCGAGCGGGCCCACTCCGCGCGCTCCTGGATGGGCTCCAACGCCATCCACTCCGCCGCGCCGATCCTCGCCCGCCTCGCCGCCTACGAGCCGCGCAAGCCGGTCATCGACGGCCTGGAGTACCACGAGGGCCTCAACGCGGTCGGTATCGAGGGCGGCGTCGCCACCAACGTCATCCCCGACGAGTGCGTGGTCACCGTGAACTACCGCTACGCCCCCGACCTCTCCCCGGAGCAGGCCGTCGCCCACGTGCGGGAGGTGTTCGCCGACTGCGGCGTCGCCGAGTTCGTCGTCGACGACGAGAGCGGCGGCGCCCTGCCCGGCCTCTCCCACCCCGCCGCCGCGGCCTTCATGAAGGCGGTCGGCGGCAGCGCCCACCCCAAGTTCGGCTGGACCGACGTCGCCCGCTTCAGCGCGCTCGGCGTCCCGGCGGTCAACTACGGCCCGGGCGACCCGCTGTACGCGCACAAGCGCGACGAGCACGTGCACGTCGAGCGCATCCACCACTGCGAGGCACGCCTCCGCGACTGGCTGACCGGCTGATCCCCGTCATTTCGCTTCTCGTCACCTCCGTGGACCTACCCTGACCGGACCGGAAGATCAGTGGAACGGTGAAAGGAGCGGGCCATGGGTGTACCCGAGGAGCCGAGGAAGCCGGAGGAGCAGCGACTGGGACCGGTGCTCAGGCGCCGTGAGCAGATCCAGCCCGGCACCACGGACCAGCGTCTGCTCGACACCGAGGGCGACTCGGAGTGGGTGCACACCGACCCCTGGCGGGTCATGCGCATCCAGTCCGAGTTCGTCGAGGGCTTCGGCGCCCTCGCCGAACTGCCGAGCGCGATCAGCGTCTTCGGATCGGCGCGCACCAAGCCGGACTCGCCCGAGTACGAGGCCGGCGTCCGCATCGGGCGCGCGCTCGTGGAGGCCGGCTTCGCGGTGATCACGGGCGGCGGCCCGGGCGCCATGGAGGCGGCCAACAAGGGCGCCAGGGAGGCCAAGGGCGTCTCGGTGGGTCTCGGCATCGAGCTCCCCTTCGAGCAGGGCCTCAACCCGCACGTCGACATCGGCGTGAACTTCCGCTACTTCTTCGTCCGCAAGACGATGTTCGTGAAGTACGCGCAGGGCTTCGTCGTCCTGCCGGGCGGCCTCGGCACCCTCGACGAGCTCTTCGAGGCGCTGACCCTGGTCCAGACCCGCAAGGTCACCCGCTTCCCGATCGTCCTCTTCGGTACGGAGTACTGGAAGGGACTCGTCGACTGGCTGCGCGACTCGGTCGTCGCGGGCGGCAAGGCGTCCGAGCACGACCTGCTGCTCTTCCACGTGACGGACGACGTGGACGAGGCCGTCAGCCTGGTGACCAAGGAGGTCGGCCGCTAGGGCGCGCGGGGGAAGGGGCGGGGGTGCCGCCGCTCGGCGCCCCCGCTCCGGCCGGCTCCGGCCGCCCCGGGGCTACGCGAGCCCGCGCCGGGCCACCGCCGGCGGACGGTGACCCGCGATGGACGCCACCATGTCCAGGACCTGCTTCGTCTCGGCCACCTCGTGCACCCGGTACACCTGCGCGCCGAGCCACGCGGAGACCGCCGTCGTCGCGAGCGTCCCCAGGACCCGCTCCTTCACCGGCCGGTCGAGCGTCTCGCCGACGAAGTCCTTGTTGGACAGCGACACCAGCACCGGCCAGCCGGTCCGCGTCATCTCGCCGAGCCGGCGGGTCGCCTCCAGGCTGTGCCGGGTGTTCTTCCCGAAGTCGTGCCCCGGGTCGATCATGATCCCGTCGCGCCGCACGCCGAGCGCGACCGCACGCTCCGCGAGACCGACCGTCACCCGCAGGATGTCGGCCATCACGTCCTCGTACGCGGTCCGGTGCGGCCGGGTCCGCGGCTCCACCCCGCCGGCGTGGGTGCACACCAGCCCCGCGCCGTACTTCGCGGCGACCTCAGCGAGCCGCGGATCGACCCCGCCCCACGCGTCGTTGAGCAGGTCCGCGCCCGCCTCGCACACCGCCTCGCCGACGTCCGCACGCCAGGTGTCCACGCTGATCACCACGTCCGGATGACGGCGGCGGACCTCGGCCACGAAGCCGACCGTGCGGCGCGCCTCCTCCTCGGCGGTGACCTCCTCGCCGGGACCCGCCTTGACCCCGCCGATGTCGATGATCGCCGCGCCCTCGGCGACGGCCTGCTCGACCCGGGCGAGCGCCGGCTCGTCGCGGAAGGTCGCCCCCCGGTCGTAGAAGGAGTCCGGGGTCCGGTTCACGATCGCCATGATCACCGGCTCGTGGGGCCCGAATTCACGCCGTCCCAAGCGCAGCATCCCTTATGTCCTCCCTCGCGGCCGGTCGGCTGCCTCGTCTGCGACCCTAACTGTCGGTGGCGCATGGCACGATCGGCACGGGACGTTTTCCGAGGACCGGGAGAGGCGCGCACGTGTTCTGGTTTCTGCTGATCACGATGGTCGTGGTCGTCGCGGCGGTCACCCTGGCGGTGGTCGGCGGCGGCGACGGCGAGGTGCTGCCCGAGGTGGCGCCCGAGCAACTGGTGGACCCGCTCCCCGCGACCCGCCCGGTCGTCCAGGCCGACGTCGAGACGCTGCGGCTCCCGGTCGCCGCCCGGGGCTACCGGATGGCGGACGTCGACGACGTCCTCGGCCGGCTGGGCGCCGAGCTCGCCGAGCGGGACGCCCGGATCGCGGACCTGGAGGCGGCCCTCGCGGGCGGCCGGCCGCAGGGCGAGGAGGACGGCGCGTGAGCCACGGCGGGGCGATCGCGGGGCCGGACGGCCTGCCGCGCTGCCCCTGGGGCCTGTCCACCGAGGACTACGTGGCCTACCACGACGAGGAGTGGGGCCGCCCGGTCCACGGCGACGACGCGCTGTTCGAGCGGCTCTGCCTGGAGGCATTCCAGTCCGGTCTGTCGTGGATCACGATCCTGCGCCGCCGCGAGGGCTTCCGGAAGGCGTTCGCGGGCTTCAAGATCGCCGAGGTGGCCCGGTTCACCGACGCCGACCGCGAGCGGCTGCTCGCCGACGAGGGGATCATCCGCAACCGGGCCAAGATCGACGCCACCCTCGCCAACGCCCAGGTGCTCGCCGAGTGGGCCCCCGGCGAGCTCGACGCGCTGATCTGGTCCTACGCGCCGGATCCGGCGACCCGCCCGGCCCCGGCCGTGATCGGCGAGGTCCCGGCCGTGACGGACGAGTCGACGGCCCTGTCCAAGGCGCTCAAGAAGCGCGGCCTGCGCTTCATCGGCCCGACGACGGCGTACGCGCTGATGCAGGCGTGCGGCCTGGTCGACGACCACCTGACCGGCTGCGTCGCCCGCGGCGCCGGGCGCTGACCCCAGGAGAAGCGACTAGCGGCCGAGATACTGCGGCTTCTCCTTGGCGATGAAGGCCCGCACGGCGATCGTGTGGTCCTCCGACGCACCGGCCTTCGTCTGGAGCTCGTCCTCCTTCTCCAGGGCCTCGGCCAGCGAGTGGTCCGCGCCGTACGCGAGGGACTCCTTCAGGGCCGCGTAGGCGACGGTCGGGCCCTCGGCCAGCGTGCGGGCCACCTTCGCGGCCTCCTCGGCGAGCGCGTCCGCCGGGACCAGCCGGTTCACGATGCCCAGCTCGTACGCCTCCTGGGCGCTGATCGAGCGGGGGAAGAGCAGCAGGTCGGCGGCGCGGCTGCGGCCGATCAGGCGCGGCAGGGTCCAGGACATGCCGGAGTCGGCGGTGAGGGCCACGCCGGCGAAGGAGGTGTTGAAGGAGGCGGTGTCCGCCACCACCC
Organism: Streptomyces sp. NPDC006339; assembly: GCF_040612775.1. Taxonomy (NCBI): domain Bacteria; kingdom Bacillati; phylum Actinomycetota; class Actinomycetes; order Kitasatosporales; family Streptomycetaceae; genus Streptomyces; species Streptomyces sp. NPDC006339. The sequence continues at coordinate 28,524 of NZ_JBEXQW010000005.1, read as the reverse complement.
GGTAGTCGGCGGCGAGCGCGAAGCCGAAGCCCGCCCCGGCGGCGACGCCGTTCACAGCCGCGACGACCGGCTTGGCCATCCCGGCGAGCGCGCGGACGATCGGGTTGTAGTGGTCCCGGACCGTGTTCATGGTGTGGTTCGTGCCGGATTCCTGGTCCTGGAGCAGCAGTCCGACGTGCTCCTTCAGGTCCTGGCCCACGCAGAAGGCCCGGTCGCCCGCCGCGGTCAGCAGCACCGCCCGTACGGCGGGGTCGGCGGCGGCGGCCTCGGCGGCGTCGCGCAGGGCGACCTTCGCCGCCACGTTCATCGCGTTCATGGCCTCCGGGCGATTGAGGGTGATGGTGGCGAGCCCGTCGCTCACCTCGTACAGCACCGTGTCGGCCATCGCGTGATCCCTTCGCGTCCTCGGTCGTCTGACCTTGCTCAGCATGGCGGAGATCACCCCTTCCGCACATGTGAGCTGCGTCAAAGAATCATCACCCCTCGACGGAGGGGTGGCGGCGAAGTATCGCAGGCGGATCGGCGAAATGTATGGCTTTGTGAAAGCGCGTTGCGGAAGCGATGCCACCTGATGTTGGTCATCGGGTCCTGTGATGCGGGATAATGACCCTGAAGCAATCGTGTTCGATGCTGACGATGAGCTGGTTTCAGGAAGGGGAACGAGCATGGCGGCCATGAAGCCGCGGACGGGTGACGGCCCGCTCGAGGTGACCAAGGAGGGGCGGGGCATCGTCATGCGCGTTCCGCTCGAAGGCGGCGGCCGGCTCGTGGTCGAGCTGACCCCGGACGAGGCCGAGGCGCTCGGTGACGCCCTGAAGCAGGTCGTCGGCTGACACTTCCTTGTCGCGTATTTCCACTTCTGCCCCGGTACGGTACCCACCGCACCGGGGCAGAAGTGCATCGGGGGACCGGATCGTGATCAGGGGTGTGGGCCGGACCGTCGGCCGGGCCGGGGCCGGGCTGAGGCTCAGGCGCCCCTGCGGACCGCGCACAGCAGGCCGTCGCCCACCGGCAGCAGGGTCGGCAGCAGCTCCCGGCTCTCCCGCACCGTCCGCAGCAGCTCGCGTATCCGCTGCACCTCGGCCGGCTGGGCCGCCGAGTCCACCGTGCGGCCGTCCGCGAAGACGCCCTCGAAGCAGACCAGACCGCCCGGACGCAGCAGGCGCAACGATTCAGCGAGGTAGTCCAGGAGCTCGAGCCGGTCACCGTCGCAGAAGACGAGGTCGTAGCCCCCGTCCGCGAGCCGGGGCAGCACCTCGAGCGCCCGCCCCGGGATGAACCGCGCCCGGTTGCCCGCGAAACCCGCCGCGCGGAACGCCGCCTTCGCGTGCGCCTGCCGCTCCGGCTCCATGTCCACGGTGGTCAGCACCCCGTCCGGGCGCATCCCGAGCAGCAGATAGATCCCCGACACGCCGGTGCCCGTACCGATCTCGGCCACCGCCTTGGCGTCCGCCGTCGCGGCCAGCAGACGCAGGGCCGCACCGGTCCCCGGCGACACCGAGGGCACCCCCGCCTCCCGTGCCCGCTCGCGGGCCCAGCGGAGCGCTTCGTCCTCGGCGACAAAGGCGTCGGCGAACGCCAAGCTCGTCTGCCGGTTGGCGGTAATGGCCCTCTCCTGTTCCCGTCGTGGACGCCGTAGTTGACGCAGGCGTCGACTGTATCCGCTGCGCGCGGGAACCCGCAGATGGGACCGCGCGTTCACAGGGACAGGAAGCGAGGCGGATCGCCGGCCCCGGCCGGCCCAAATTCGCGTAAAGATTCTTATCCGGAGCTAACGGGCGAGGTGGCTATGGTAGGGGCTCCACTGGACACCACCAGAGCCGACAGGGGAGGTGCGGCTGCGCCTGTGACCAGGCGAGGAGCGCTCCGACGCCTCCTCAGGTCGGCAGGTGAGCCGAAATCCGTGACCGACACCGCTGACCGTTTCCGCACCGCCGACTCCGCACCCACCACCGCGACCTTCGCATCGGATGCGGAATCGCAGGCGTGGACTCCTCCTAGCTGGGAGGAGATCGTCAGCACGCACAGTGGTCGGGTCTACCGCCTCGCCTACCGCCTCACCGGCAACCAGCACGACGCCGAGGACCTCACCCAGGAGGTCTTCGTCCGCGTCTTCCGCTCGCTGTCCTCCTACACGCCGGGCACGTTCGAGGGCTGGCTGCACCGCATCACCACGAACCTGTTCCTGGACATGGTCCGCCGCAAGCAGCGGATCCGCTTCGACGCGCTCGCCGACGACGCCGCCGAGCGGCTGCCCAGCCGCGAGCCGTCCCCGCAGCAGGCGTTCAACGACACGCACTTCGACGCCGACGTGCAGCAGGCCCTGGACACCCTCGCGCCCGAGTTCCGCGCCGCGGTCGTCCTCTGTGACATCGAGGGCCTCTCCTACGAGGAGATCGCCGCGACCCTCGGCGTGAAGCTCGGCACCGTCCGCAGCCGTATCCACCGCGGCCGCTCCCACCTGCGCAAGGCCCTCAAGCACCGGTCGCCCGAGGCACGCGCGGAGCGGGCGCTGGCCACCGTCGGCTGGGAGGGCGGAGCGGCGTGAGTGGCACCAGTCCGTCCGCGCGCCCCGGGAAACAGGGGCTCGCGGAACAGCACCTCGGGGACCGGCTCGCCGCGCTCGTCGACGGCGAGCTCGGCCACGACGCCCGGGAACGGGTCCTCGCCCACCTCGCCACCTGCCCCAGGTGCAAGGCCGAGGCGGACGCCCAGCGCACCCTGAAGAGCGTCTTCGCGTCCACCGCGCCCCCTCCGCCCTCGGAAGGGCTGCTGGCACGCCTCCAGGGGCTGCCGGGGGGACCGCATGACCAGGGGGGACCCTTCGACGACCTGCTGCGCCGGGGCGGAGTGCCCTCCGACGGCTTCGCCACGGCGACGCCCGTCACCCCGGACACCGGCTTCCGTATCCACGAGGTCGGTGACCGCTCCCCGTGGCGGGGACGGCGCTTCGCCTTCGCGGCGGCCAGCGCGGTCTCCTTCGCCGCGATCGCGCTGAGCGGCACCCTGTCCCTCGACACCTCGCGCGGCGGCCAGGGCACCGGCAGCAACGTCACTCCGCTGCGGGCGCCGGCCACCTTCGCGTCCGGCTCGCGCCGCGAGCAGCCCCCGGAGGCCGCGCCTCCGACGGTCGTTCCGGCCCGGCTCGAACTGTCCCCGTTCGTACGGCCGGTCAGCCCGGCCCTCCGGCTCTCCTTCGGACCCGCCCCGGCGCCGACCCCGGCCCCGGCACCCAGCCCCTCCCCTCGCTGAGCGGCGACCTGGTTGAATCCAGGGGCAGGGGCGCGCCGTCGACGATCCGAGCGGCGCGGACAGGGTCATCTGTTGCGGGGAGAGCATGAAGAACGGGAAGCCGACCTGGTGGAGCCGGCCGTCGTCCACACCGACCACGCCGCCCGGCGCACCCGCCGACCAGGCCGGGGACAGCGACTTCACCCTCGCGGCCCCGGTCCCGGCGCCCGCGGCCGAGGTTCCCGCCGCCGGGGCGACGCCCGCGCCCGCCGGGGGGACGCCCGCGCCCGCCGGGGCGACGCCCGCGCCCGCCGAGGCGACGCCCGCGCCCGCCGGGGGAGAGTCCGCGCCCGCCCCGGACGGCGCTGAGCCGCAGCCCCAGCCGCAGCCGGCGCCCGAGGCGGGTCCCGAACCGGGCCCCCAGCCCGCGCCCGTACCGCTGCGGAAGGCACCGCAGCCGGCACCGCACACGGCCCCGTCGGCAGCACCGGAAGCGGCGCCCGAACCAGGTCCCGCGCCCGCCTCCGTACCGACGCAGTCGGCACCGCAGGCGGCACCCCAGTCGGCGCCGGAAGCGCAGGGCCCTGAGACGGGCTCGGCCCCCGCGCCCGTAGCGCCGCAGGCGGCACCGCAGCCGCTGCACACGCCCGACCCGTACCGGACGCCGCCCTACGGCGAGCCGGGGCCGTGGGCGCCCGCGCCTCCGGTCCAGCGGCCCGTGCCGGCGGGGCCGCCCGCCGTCCCGCCGGTCGCTCCGGTGCCCGTGGCCGCCCAGGCGGCGGCCACGCCGCCCGGGGCGCCGGTCTACGACCCGTGGGGTGTCCAGCAGGGACCGGCCGAGGGCGCTGCGGCCAAGAAGCCCCGGCGCGGCCTCGCGCTCGTCGCCGCGCTCGCCTTCGCCCTCGTCACCGGCGTCATCGGCGGCGGCGTCGGCGCCTACGTCGAACGGCACGGCGGCATCACCACCGTCGAGCTGCCCCAGGCCGGCCCCGCGAACTCCGGCCGCGCGCCCGACAGCGTCGCCGGGATCGCCGCCCGCGCCCTGCCCTCCGTCGTCACCATCCACGTCAGCGGTGCCGGGTCCTCGGGCACCGGCACCGGCTTCGTGCTCGACACCCGCGGCCACATCCTCACCAACAACCACGTGGTGGACGCCGCCGCCTCCTCCGGCGAGATCTCCGTCACCTTCAGCAACGGCGACTCGGTCCGCGCCAAGCTCATCGGCCGTGACACCGGCTACGACCTCGCCGTGATCCAGGTCACCGGCGTCTCCGGCCTCAAGCCGCTGCCGCTCGGCGACTCCGACGGCGTGCGCGTCGGCGACCCCGTCGTCGCCATCGGCGCCCCCTTCGACCTGTCCAACACCGTCACCTCCGGCATCATCAGCGCCAAGGAACGCCCGATCACCGCCGGCGGCGAGAAGGGCGACGGCAGCGACATCAGCTACGTCGACGCCCTCCAGACCGACGCACCGATCAACCCCGGCAACTCCGGCGGCCCGCTGGTCGACTCCCAGGGCCACGTCATCGGCATCAACAGCGCCATCCGGGCCGCCGGAAACGGCTCCGGCGGCGAGGGCGGCACCCAGTCCGGCTCCATCGGCCTCGGCTTCGCCATACCGATCAACCAGGGCAAGCGTGTCGCCGAGGAGCTCATCAACACCGGCAAGGCCAGCCATCCCGTCATCGGCGTGAGCCTCGACATGCAGTACAACGGCGACGGCGCCCGGGTCGGCGACAAGGGCAAGGGCGGCACCGCGTCCGTCACGCCCGGCGGCCCCGCCGACAAGGCCGGCGTCCGGCCCGGCGACATCATCACCAAGGTCGACGGCCAGCGCGTCCACAGCGGCGAGGAGCTGATCGTCAAGATCCGCGCCCACCGCCCCGGCGACCGCCTCGAACTGACCCTGACCCGCGACGGCAAAGAGCAGACCAAGACGTTGACGCTCGGTTCCTCCTCCGGCGCCTAGCCGCCATGTGGAGGACACCACGTGGTACCCGTCCGACAGTTTCGGCGGGTACCGTGGACCGGGCCCGGGAACGGCGTGAAGGAGCTACAGGGTGTTCAGCGACATAGGCGCGCTCGAGCTGGTGACGCTCGTGGTCCTCGCCGTGCTCATCTTCGGCCCCGAGAAGCTGCCGAAGGTCATCCAGGACGTCTCCCGCTTCGTCCGCAAGGTCCGCGAGTTCTCGGACAGCGCCAAGCAGGACATCCGCAACGAGCTCGGCCCGGAGTTCAAGGACTTCGAGTTCGAGGACCTCAACCCCAAGACCTTCATCCGCAAGCAGCTCGCGGAGAACGAGGACCTGAAGGACCTGAAGGAGCTCCGCTCCACCTTCGACCTCAAGAAGGAGATGAACGACGTCGCCGACGCCGTCCACGGCCGCGAGTCCTCCCCGGCGCCCGCCGTTCCCACGGCCGTCAACGGCAGCCCCGACCTGCTGAAGAAGCAGGACAAGAAGGACGGCGACGAGCGCCCGCCGTACGACGCGGACGCCACCTGACGACGGCCTGTCACCGCCCCACTGCGTATCGGTGGCTATCCTCGCTCTGTTGACGGAACGAGGAGGCGGCCGAGATGAAGACGACGAGTCGGGTGGAAGCCGACGGCTTTCTACGCGCACCCTTCGCCTGGTACGGGCTGGACGAGGCGTTCACCGGACCGCGCCGGCTCATGCAGATCGGCACGGCGGCGGACGGCACCGTCCAGTACGGCTCGATGGGCCACGGTGACGAGCCGTCGATAAAGTCCGAGACCGGCGGCGCGGAGAAGGAGCGGTTCGCCGTCGTGGTGACCGTCGCCGCCAACCCCGTACGCCGCACCGGCGACGGCACCGGCGTCCTGGAGGCCACCTCGGTCTCCTCCGCCGCCTGGCTGGCCGGCTCGGGACTGCTCGCCCACACCTGGCCCGCGCAGCTCGACCACACCCTGCGCGACAACTGGCTGGACCAGCAGACCGAGACGGCCTTCGAGCTGGCCGACGACCTCGACGGCCCCGCCTGGTCCACACTCTCCCTGCCGGTGGACGGCGTGCCGATGCCGTTCCACTACCGCGAGTCCGAGTTCGGGTGGGTCCTCGCGGGCTCGGCGCCGGGCGTGCACCTCGGGGCGTACGGGCGCGGGATGAGCGCGTACGGCCTCGGCTTCGCCCAGGTGAAGGACCTCAGCGCGTACGCCTGACGGAGACATGCGAAAGGGGCACCCCGGACGGGGTGCCCCTTCTGTCACAAACTGCTCGGAGCGCGTCCGGCGCCCCGCTCAGAACTTGTTGCGCGGCGTGATGCCCAGGCTCATGCCCGACAGACCGCGCTGACGGCCGCCCAGCTTGCCGGCGATGGCCCGCAGGGCCGCGCCCGCCGGGGACTCGGGGTCGGTCAGGACGACCGGCCTGCCGTCGTCGCCGCCCTCACGCAGGCGGACGTCGATCGGGATGGAGCCGAGCACCGGGACGCTCGCGCCGGTGGTCTTCGTCAGGCCGTCGGCGACCTTCTGGCCGCCGCCCGTGCCGAACACGTCGACGATCTCGTCGCAGTGCGGACACGGCATGCCCGACATGTTCTCCACGACGCCGACGATCTTCTGGTGCGTCTGCACGGCGATCGAACCGGCCCGCTCGGCCACCTCGGCCGCCGCCTGCTGCGGGGTGGTGACGACCAGGATCTCCGCGTTCGGCACCAACTGCGCGACCGAGATCGCGATGTCACCGGTGCCCGGCGGCAGGTCGAGCAGGAGGACGTCCAGGTCCCCCCAGTACACGTCGGCGAGGAACTGCTGGAGCGCGCGGTGCAGCATCGGGCCGCGCCACACCACCGGCGCGTTGCCCGGGGTGAACATGCCGATCGAGATGACCTTCACGCCGTTCGCCGACGGCGGCATGATCATGTTCTCGACCTGGGTCGGACGGCCGTCCACGCCCAGCATGCGCGGCACGCTGTGGCCGTAGATGTCGGCGTCCACGACACCGACCTTCAGACCGTCGGCGGCCATGGCCGCCGCCAGGTTGACCGTCACCGACGACTTGCCCACACCGCCCTTGCCGGAGGCCACCGCGTAGACGCGGGTCAGCGAGCCCGGCTTGGCGAAGGGCACCTCGCGCTCGGCCGTGGTGCCGCGCAGCGCCGCCGCGAGCTCCTTGCGCTGCTCGTCGCTCATCACGTCCAGCGTGACGTCGACGCCGGTGACGCCCTCGACGCGCGAGACCGCCTCCGTCACGCGCTGGGTGATCGTGTCACGCATCGGGCAGCCGGAGACGGTGAGGTAGACCGTGACGGCGACCGTGCCGTCGTCACCGATCTCCACCGACTTCACCATGCCGAGCTCGGTGATCGGTCTGTTGATCTCGGGGTCGTTCACCGTCGCCAGTGCTTCGAGCACCGCGTCTTCCGTAGCCATACGGACGATGGTACGGCGCCGACCACCGGCGCCGGAAAGCCCTGTCAACGGTCGGGTACGTCACTGTGCCGATCGCCGTCCCCCGGGAATAGATCGCGGCGCTCCCCGTCCCGTGCTTCCAGCTCCTTCAGCATGTCCTGGAGCTCCGACCGCATCCAGTCCCGCGTCGCCACCTCGCCCAGACCCATCCGCAGCGCCGCGATCTCCCGCGTCAGGTACTCGGTGTCGGCGATCGACCGCTCGTTCTGCTTGCGGTCCTGCTCCAGATTCACCCGGTCCCGGTCGTCCTGCCGGTTCTGCGCCAGCAGGATCAGCGGAGCCGCGTACGAGGCCTGCAGGGACAGCGCGAGGGTCAGGAAGATGAACGGGTACTCGTCGAACTTCAGCGACGGCGGAGCGAAGACGTTCCACAGCACCCACACGACGATCGTCAGGGTCATCCAGACCAGGAAGCGCCCGGTCCCCAGGAAACGGGCGATCCGCTCCGACAGCCGCCCGAACGCCTCCGGGTCGTACTCCGGCAGCAGCCGCGGCCGCCGGATCCGGGGCTGGTCGAGCCGGATCCGCGGCAGCGTCCGCTCCCGGTCCCGCTCGCGATCCCGTTCCTGCGTGCGCTCAGCCACCGGCCACCCCCTCCTCGTGAAACTCCGTCTCGCGCCAGTCGTCCGGCAGCAGGTGGTCGAGCACGTCGTCCACCGTCACCACCCCGAGCAGCGAAGCGCTCTCGTCCACCACCGGCGCGGCCACCAGGTTGTACGCGGCGAAATAGCTGGTGACGGCCGGCAGCGGGGTGTCCGGGGCCAGCGGCGGCAGATCGCTGTCCACGAGCGCGCCGACCAGCGTGAACGGCGGGTCCCGCAGCAGCCGCTGGAAGTGCACCGTGCCCAGGTACTTGCCCGTCGGCGTCTCGTCCGGCGGCCGGCACACGTACACCTGCGCGGCGAGCGCGGGGGAGAGGTCCTGCTGCCGCACCCGGGCGAGCGCGTCGGCGACGGTGGCGTCCGGGCGCAGCACGATCGGCTCCGTCGTCATCAGACCGCCCGCGGTCCGCTCCTCGTACGCCATGAGCCGGCGCACGTCGGCCGCCTCCTCCGGCTGCATCAGCGTCAGCAGCCGCTCCTTGTCCTCCTCCGGCAGCTCCGAGAGCAGGTCGGCCGCGTCGTCCGGGTCCATCGCCTCCAGGACGTCGGCGGCCCGCTCCTCCTTCAGCTTGCCCAGGATCTCGATCTGGTCGTCCTCCGGCAGCTCCTCCAGGACGTCGGCGAGCCGGTCGTCGTCGAGGGCGGCGGCGACCTCGGCCCGGCGCTTCGGGGAGAGGTGGTGCAGCACGTTCGCCAGGTCGGCGGGGCGCAGCTTCTCGAAGGTGGCGACCAGGTTCTCGGCGCCCTGGCCGTGCTCCTCCAGGGAGAAACCGGTGACGGCCGACCACTCCACGGTCAGCGTCTCGCCCTTGCGGCGCAGCGCGCCGCCCTTGCCGCGCCGCACGAAGACCTTGTCGATCTCCCAGTCGCGGCGGGCGGGCAACTGCTGGATGGCCACGTCGAGGACGGTGACCTCCTCGCCCTCGCGCCCGTCCGGCTCGACCAGCCGCACCCGGCGGTCGAGCAGCTCGCCCAGCACCAGGCGTTCGGTCGGGCGCTGCTCGAAGCGGCGCATGTTGACCACGCCGGTGGTGATGACCTGCCCGGACTCGACACCGGTGATCCGGGTCATCGGGACGAAGACCCGGCGGCGCGACAGCACCTCGACGACCATCCCGAGCAGCCGCGGCGGCCTGCGGCCGACCCGCAGCATGGCCACCAGGTCCCGGACGCGGCCGACCTGGTCGCCGACGGGGTCGAAGACGGGAACCCCCGCGAGGTGGGAGACGAAGATCCGGGGGGCGCCTGCCGCCATGCCACGCGCCTCCTCGGTGCCGCACGATTCGGGTCGATGTCGGGCCGTCGTCCCGCTTGCGGGTTCAGGCTAGCCCGTGCCGGTGCGCCGCGCTTCGGCAGAGCGCCCGTCCGGCTGCCTGCGGGATCGCCTTCCGGCCCGGGTACGCTGCGGTCTGCCGTCCCCACCGGCACCCGGCTTCCACCGACCTGTCCCCCCACCGACCCGAGAGGCGCGCCCAGGTGACCGTTCTCCGTTCGTCCTCGCGCATCCGCGGGGCCGTCCTGCCGCTGGCGCTGAGCGCCGGTCTCCTCTCGGCGCTGACCGCCTGCGCGGCCGACCCGGACGAGGGGACCAACGGCGTCGGGCGGCTCGACGCGACGGCCATCGAGCAGAAGGCCCAGTCGGCGGCGGACGCGGCGAAGGCGGTACGGCTGTCGGGCACGCTGGTCAGCAAGGGCGGCACGTACAAGCTGAACATGCGCCTGAAGCAGGACGGCGCCTCCGGCTCGGTGACCACGAAGAACAGCACCTTCGAGCTGCTGCGGGTGGGCGAGGCGCTCTATCTGAAGGCCGACGCGGCCTTCTGGGAGCACGAGGACACGCCGTCGAAGAACCCGTCGGGCTCCGGCTCGGGCTCCTCCGACACGCGGACCGGCTCGGAATCGGGCTCGGAGTCGGACTCGGATTCGGGCTCGGACGCCGGTTCCGAGGCCGCCGACAAGCTCGACGACAAGTACGTGAAGGTGCCGGAGGACGACCCGGCGTACAAGCAGTTGCGCGGCTTCACCGACATGGACCTGCTGCTCGACGGGCTGATCGGACTGCACGGTGACGTCGTGAAGGGCGACTACGACAAGATCGGCGGCATCCGCACGGTCAAGGTCAAGGGCGGCGAGGACGGCGAGGGCGGCTCCCTCGACGTCTCCCTCCAGGGCACCCCGTTCCCGCTCCGCTTCGCACGCGCCGGCGGCGCCGGCGTGGTGATCCTGTCCGAGTGGGACAAGGACTTCCCGCTGGCCGAACCGTCGAAGAGCCAGACCGTCGACTACGGCAAGCAGCTCCCCCGCACGTAGGCAGTGGGCGTTCGCCCGCACGGAGGCCGTGGACGCGGTCTAGCCCTTGCGGCGCTTCTTGAAGAGCAGCTTCGGCAGGCCGGCCGGGATCGGGTGGCGGGTGATGCCGGGGGAGGGCAGCGGTGCCGCGGCCAGCGAGCCGTCCGGCAGGTCGGTGGTCGACGACCGCGGCTCCAGGCGCACCACCCGGCACTCGCGGGCCCAGCGCTCGGGCATGGCTTCGCCGTCGGACGCGTTGAGTCGCTTGCCCTTCAGCTCGGCGACCGCCGCGTCCCACTCCTCGGTGCCGGGCGGCACCTCGCGCACGGCGGCCGTCCAGGCGACGATCCGGCCGCCCTTGTCCTTGCTGCGGACGGTGACCTCGGCGGTGCCGCCGTCGACCAGGCCCGGCAGCGGCTGCTCGCCGGGTCCGTCGCCGACGACATGCGCGGCGCCGTCGTGCCAGACGTGCCACAGCGCCCGGGCGGCCGGGACCTGGCCCCGTACCCAGATGAGGCCGGACTTCTTGGTGGCCTCCTCGACGAGGGCGGGCCCGAGCGACAGATCGGTCATGGCCGAAGCCTATCGACAGCGGCCGGCCCGACAGCCGGCCGGAGCGGCCGGTGCCGGTACCGGAGCCACACAGCCGGTGCCGGAGCCGGAGCCGGAGCCACGGCCGGAACCGGAGCCGTAGCCGACGGAGGAACCGCCCCCGGCGGCTACAGCCAGCCGTTGCGCTTGAGGGTGCGGTGGATGGCGAAGCAGATGACCGCGATGCCGCCGAGCACCATCGGGTAGCCGTACTTCCAGTGCAGCTCCGGCATGTGGTCGAAGTTCATCCCGTAGACCCCGCAGACCGCCGTCGGGACGGCGACGATCGCCGCCCACGAGGTGATCTTGCGCATGTCCTCGTTCTGCGCGACGGTCGCCTGCGCCAGGTTGGCCTGGAGGATCGAGTTGAGCAGCTCGTCGAAGCCGACGACCTGCTCCTGGACGCGGGCGAGGTGGTCGGCGACGTCACGGAAGTACTTCTGGATGTCCGGATCGACCAGCCGCATCGGCCGCTCGCTGAGCAGTTGCATCGGACGCAGCAGCGGGGTGACCGCCCGCTTGAACTCCAGGACCTCGCGCTTGAGTTGGTAGATCCGGCCGGTGTCGGCACCTCGCGTGGAGCCCTTCGCGGGCGGCGAGAAGACGTCGATCTCGATCTGGTCGATGTCCAGCTCGACGGCGTCGGCGACCGCGATGTAGCCGTCGACGACGTGGTCGGCGATGGCGTGCAGGACCGCGGACGGGCCCTTGGCGAGGAGCTCCGGCTCGCCCTGGAGGCGGTGCCGGAGGTTGCGCAGCGAGCCCTGGCCGCCGTGCCGGACGGTGATGACGAAGTCGGGGCCGGTGAAGACCATCACCTCGCCGGTCTCCACGACCTCGCTGGTGGCGGTGAGTTCGGTGTGCTCGACGTAGTGGATCGTCTTGAAGACGGTGAAGAGCGTGTCGTCGTACCGCTCCAGCTTCGGCCGCTGGTGGGCGTGGACGGCGTCCTCGACGGCGAGCGGGTGCAGCCCGAACTCGGCGGCGATACCGGCGAATTCGGCCTCGGTCGGCTCGTGCAGGCCGATCCACGCGAAGCCTCCGCTCTCGCGTACCTGGCGCATCGCGCCGCGCGGCGTGAGGCACGCCCGGTCGTCGACCCGGCGGCCGTCGCGGTAGACGGCGCAGTCGACGACGGCGGTGGCGGCCGTGGGGTCGCGGGTGGCGTCGTAGTTGGCGTACGGCGAGCTGCCGGCGCCGGGGCCGGTCTTGCGCAGGGGGTGCCGCAGGGAGGGGCGGACGGCGGCGCGGAGGTCGCGGATCATCGACATGGCGTGCTGCTCCTTCACGGAGAGGCCGTCGGCGAGCATGGCACAGCCCGGAATGGGGACGTGGGGCTACGTCGTCCACAAAGCGGGCGGCACCGCGGATTCGCGATGACGGCGTTCGCTACAGACAGGCAAAAAAGAGGTGTGCTCTTCCGTCGTGCGCGATGCCGGAGAGGAGGGGGCGGCCGTGGCTCAAGCTGCCGGATCCCGGGTCACCGAGGGGAGGAACGCACCGGGCTCGGGTGCGGTGCGGCGGAAGAGCGGCTGGTACTGCCCGATCGACTTCGATCCATCGCAGTCCCACCTCCTCCGGCCGGTCCCTGGTGAGGGATGACGTGTGACGAGCAGTCGGGAATCCCGACCAGTGGCCAAGACTATCAGCCGACTGAGGGTCAATCCCTTCCTTTGCCCGTTCCGTACGCGCTTTATGCTCGCCGCATGGGAGAAATTCTTGCGCTCGTCGAGGCCCGGCTCCGTACGGCCTTCGGCGAGCCGGACGCACGGGCCGCGGTCACCTTCCTAGGCACCGACCGGATCGAGGTGCTCCGCTTCCTCGACGCCGAGGCGGGTCTCGTGCGCTACGCGACCCTCGGCATGTCCGCCCAGCCGATGGCCGACCCGACCGCCGTGCTCGCCGACCCGGTGAAGGGTCCGCGCGCCGAGCTGGTGCTCTCCGTACGGGTCGGGCTCGCCGACACCGACAAGGTGCTGCGGCCGCTCGCGGTGCTCGCCGCCACCCCTCAGGTGGAGGGCGTGGTCGTGGCCCCCGGCGCCTCCCTCGACGTGGGTGAGCCGCTGTGGCCGGGCGCCCCGTTCAGCTCGGTGCTCGTCGCCGAGTCGGGCGGTCTGGTGGAGGACCTGGAGCTGGACGAGCCGATGGATCCGGTGCGCTTCCTGCCGCTGCTGCCGATGACGTCGAACGAGGCGGCGTGGAAGCGGGTGCACGGGGCGCAGGCCCTGGAGGAGCGCTGGCTGGCGAACGGCACGGATCTGCGCGATCCGCTGCGCAGGTCCGTGCCGCTGGACTGAGCCGGAGCGGGACGCGCGGGATCCCGACCGGGCGGGACCGGGCGGGACCAGACCGGGCCGGAGTGGGCAGGACCGGACCGGGCCGGCCGAGCCCGCCCGTTCGCTGTTCGAGCCCGGAGGGGGACCGAGGGTGAACGGCTCCGGCCGGACGGGTGATCATCCGTGATCGTCCTTGACGCGAGGCTCCGGTGGTAGGACCGTTGAGCCCTATGAGGGGCGAACCCAGTTGCCCGAAGTGCGGTGGCCGGGTCAGGGCGCCCGGTCTCTTTGCCGACTCGTGGCAGTGCGACGTGCATGGCTCGGTGCATCCGCTGCAGCCCGTGATCCCGCCCAGCGTCGAGGCCCTCGGTGTCGTGGTGCACCGGGCCCACGTTCCGGTGTGGATGCCGTGGCCCCTACCCGTCGGATGGCTCTTCACCGGGGTCGGGTACGCCGGTGACGACCGCAGCGGCGGTCGCGCGACCGCCGTCGCCTGCTCGGGTCCCGGTCCGCTCGGCGGCATCGGTGAGCTGCTGCTGGTCGCCGAGGAGCTCGGCGTCGGCCTCGGCGCCCGGTACGCGGGCATCGACGGACCCGATCCGGGGCCCGGGATGTCGATCGACAAGCCGCCGCAGGTCAAGGTGCTGGCCGCAGGCCGGCCCACCCCACTCTGGCACGTCAACGGCGCCCCGCAGGACCGCGCGGTCTTCGCGGGCGAGGCCCGCGGGCTGTGGCTGTGGGCGATCGTCTGGCCCGAGCAGTCCGGTCTGCTGATGTACGACGAGCTGGTCCTGACCGACCTGCGGGACGCGGGCGCGGAGGTCGAGCTGCTGCCGTGCGGCGCGCTGACCCCGAGACTGCTGACCTAGGGGCGGGCGTAGAGCCGTAGCACTGTACGGGCCGTGCGAGCCGTGCGAGCCGTGCGAGCCGTGCGAGCCGTGCGAGCCGTGCGGGCTGTGCGGGTCGTAGGGGGCGTGCGGGCCGTAAGGGGCGACGGGTCGGCCGGAACCGTACGGGCGTGTTCGATTCGCCCGTTATGCTGGAGCGTCCCCACCGTCCGCCCCGAACCAGGAGTCCCGCGTCGTGCGCATCGATCTGCACACCCACTCCACGGCCTCGGACGGTACGGACACCCCGGCCGAGCTGGTGCGCAAGGCCGCCGCCGCCGGGCTCGACGTGGTCGCCCTGACCGACCACGACACCACGCGCGGTCACGCGGAGGCGGTCGCCGCCCTGCCCGAGGGGCTGACCCTGGTCACCGGGGCCGAGCTGTCCTGCCGCCTGGACGGCGTGAGCCTGCACATGCTGGCGTATCTCTTCGACCCGGAGGAGCCCGCCCTCGCCGCCGAGCGCGAGCTGGTCAGGGACGACCGGGTGCCGAGGGCACGTGCGATGGTCGGCAAGCTGCAAGAGCTCGGCGTGCCCGTCACCTGGGAGCAGGTCGCCCGGATCGCCGGCGACGGCTCCGTGGGCCGCCCCCATGTGGCGGAGGCCCTCGTCGAGCTGGGCGTCGTGCCGGACGTCTCCGGCGCCTTCACGGCCGAGTGGCTCGCCGACGGCGGCCGCGCCCACGTGCAGAAGCACGAGCTGGACCCGGTCGACGCGATCCGCCTGGTCAAGGCCGCCGGCGGAGTCACCGTCTTCGCCCACCCGCTGGCCGTCAAGCGTGGCGAGTGCGTGCCGGAGTCCGCGATAGCCAGGCTGGCCGAGGCCGGTCTCGACGGCATCGAGGTCGACCACATGGACCACGACGAGCCGACCCGGGCGCGCCTGCGCGGCCTGGCGAAGGAGCTCGGGCTGCTGACCACCGGCTCCAGCGACTACCACGGCAGCCGCAAGACCTGCGCCCTCGGCGACTTCACCACCGACCCCGAGATCTACGGCGAGATCACCCGCCGCGCCACGGGCGCCTTCCCGGTGCCGGGCGCCGGCGGACGCGCCTAGTCAGGCGCCGGTCCGTCCGGTTCGCCGCCGGTTCCTCCGGCTCACCGCCGCTCCGTCCGACCCGTCACCCGCCCACGGGTGACGGGCACGCGCGTGATCGGCGCGCGTTTCCACTGTGCCGGGCCCCGCCCTGCACGCGCTCCGGAACCCCCAGTTCCGGATGTTCTTGTACACCCCTTTCCCGCAAGGCCCTTCACCGTGTTCGACGTCGCCGTCTTCGGCTCGCTGTTCCTGACCCTCTTCGTGATCATGGATCCCCCCGGGATCACCCCGATCTTCCTGGCCCTCACCTCCGGCCGCGCCGCGAAGGTGCAGCGCCGCATGGCCTGGCAGGCCGTCGCCGTCGCCTTCGGCGTCATCACCGTCTTCGGCATCCTGGGCCAGCAGATCCTCGCGTACCTGCACGTCTCCGTGCCCGCCCTGATGATCGCGGGCGGTCTGCTCCTGCTGCTCATCGCGCTCGACCTGCTCACCGGCAAGACCGACGAGCCCAAGCAGACCAAGGACGTCAACGTCGCCCTCGTACCGCTGGGCATGCCGCTGCTCGCCGGTCCCGGCGCCATCGTGTCCGTCATCCTCGCCGTGCAGCACGCCGACAGCGCCGCCTCGCAGGTGTCCGTGTGGACCGCCATCGTCGCCATGCACGTGGTGCTCTGGCTGACCATGCGCTACTCGCTGGTGATCATCCGGGTCATCAAGGACGGCGGCGTGGTCCTGGTGACGCGCCTCGCCGGCATGATGCTCTCCGCGATCGCCGTGCAGCAGATCATCAACGGCGTGACGCAGGTGATCCAGGGGTCCTGAGGCCGGCTCGCGAGACCGGTCCCTCGAGGCCGGTTCCCCGAGGCCCGCGCTCGCGGACACACCACTGCGCCCCCGTACGGATTCCGCTCTGCGGAGTCCGTGCGGGGGCGCGGTGTGTCTGTGTGCGGTACCGACGCGGCGTTACGAGGCCGTGCTGTCGGCCGGACGGATCCAGATGCGCTGGCCGATCGAAGCGGCCTGCCGCACGATCCCGTTGACGGAGGCGGCGTCCACGACGGTTCGGTCGACGGGCGTACCGTCGATGTCGTCGAGTCGCAGGATTTCGAAGCGCATGGGCTTCTCCCTTCGTCTGAGTTGATCCTCCTGGTGGAGAACTGCGTTACGTATGGGTACAACGGGATGCATCCTGCAAACATTCCCTACGCTAAGGAAATTTTTTGGATGACTAACTACTCACCGGTAGAGCCGCCGGTAGGGAATGACGGGCCGGGAGAGATCGTGGCCCGCCTGGAGCACACCAATGAGCTCCTGCGGCGGATGCTGGCCGAGGTGGCCAGGACCCCTTCTACCCACGCCATCTTCGTCGACGCGGGTTACGTCTATGCTTCCGCCGGATTGCTGGTCGCGGGCACCGAGGACCGGCGCAACTTCGACCTCGACGCCGAGGGCCTCATCGACGCCTTCATCGACACCGCCCGCACGATCTTCGCCGACAGCAGGCTGCTGCGCGTCTACTGGTACGACGGCGCCCGGCGCCGCATCCACACCGCCGAACAGCAGGCCGTCGCCGAACTCCCCGACGTCAAGGTCCGCCTCGGCAACCTCAACGCCAACAACCAGCAGAAGGGCGTCGACTCCCTCATCCGCACCGACCTGGAGTCCCTCGCCCGCCACCGCGCCATCAGCGACGCCGCCCTCGTCGGCGGCGACGAGGACCTCGTCTCCGCCGTCGAGGCCGCCCAGGGCTACGGCGCCCGCGTCCACCTGTGGGGCATCGAGGCCGCCGAGGGAAGCAACCAGGCCGAGCCGCTGCTCTGGGAGGTCGACAGCCGGCGCGTCTTCGACCTCGACTTCTGCCGCCCGTACGTGACCCGGAAGCCGGTCACGCTGTACGAGAACGAGGGCGAGCCCCCGCCCTCGCGCGACGAGGTCCGCTTCGTCGGCGCGCAGATCGCCGCCACCTGGCTCGCCGAACGCGGCCGCGAACGGCTCGCCGACCTCCTGCCCGGCGCCCCCTATCTGCCGGGGTCCGTCGACCAGGACCTCCTCGTGGAGGCCGAACGGCTCCTCAGCCGGTCCCTGCGAGGCCACGCCCCGCTGCGCCGGGCGCTGCGGGACGGCTTCTGGCAGCACCTGAAGACGCAGTACTGACCTGGGCCGCCAGGTCCCAGAACGCGGTGAGCCGGGCGGCCAGCTCCTCCGGATGCGACACGTTGGGGGAGTGCCCGGCGCCCACCAGCACGGTGTGGTGCGCGCCGGTGAGGGCGGCCGCCGCCGCGAGCGCCGCCGTCGGCCAGACCATCTCCTCGTCGCCGTACGCGATGTGCAGCGGCATCGGCAGCGCGGCGAGGGCCGCCGTGCCGTCCGGATCGCCCAGCAGCAGCCGTCCGGCGCCCGACAACTGGGCGATCCGGGTGGTCATCCACCGCCGGCGCAGGAAGGCCACGATCTCCGGCGGGTCCGTCACGTCCGGTTCCTCGCCCCGGCTGTCCAGCCACCGGGTCGCCCGCCACACCTGCTCCTTGGGCAGCAGCGCGAGGGCGCCGCGCAGCGCCCGTACCCGCACCCGCTGCGGCCGGTTGACCCGTCCCGGACCCGAGGACAGCAAGGTCAGCGAGACGAAGGCGTCCGGCGCGAGCTCCGCCGCCGCCCGGGCGACCAGACCGCCGAACGAGTGGCCGAGCAGATGCACCGGCCCGTCACCGAGCGCGGCCGCCTGCGCCACCACGTCGAGCGCGAGCGCCCTGCGCCGGTACGCGGCCCGGCCGCGCGGCCCGGGCGTCTCGTGCTGCCCGCGCCCGTCGACGGCGACCGCGCGGTACCCCGCCTCCCCGAGCGGGCCGAGCAGCGCGAGGAAGTCCTCCTTGCTGCCGGTGTACCCCGGCAACAGCAGCACGGTCCCGCGCGCCGCCCCGACCGCCTCCCTGTCGAGCACGGCGAACCCGCCCCGCGCGGTGACGAGCCGATAGGCACGCGTACGCGGCGGCAACGCCAGGGACCGGGGCTTGCTCATACAGGGACTGTAACCGGATCCCCGCGTACCGGGCGGGGGTGCTGGGGGGCGCGAGGGGAGCGGGGACGGGCGCGGGGTGGCCGCGGTCGTGGGGGTGGGTGCGCGGTGGATGCGGGGTGGGCGCCGGGCGGTCGGGGCGCGGTGCCGGGGCGGCTGCGGGCCGGGCTTCCCGGCCGGGCCGATGCGGGCGCGGGGAGGGTGGGGCCTTACGGGGTGCGGTGGGGCTCCGGGCGGCCGGGCGCCGTTTCGCTGGCGCGTGGGGACCGCCGTGGTGGGTCGGCGGTACGGGCGCCGTTTCGGTGGCGCGTCGGGACCGCCGTGATGGGCTGGCGGTATGGGCGCGGGCGCGGTACGCGTGGGGACCGCCGTGATGGGCGGGCGGTACGGGCGCGGGCGCGGTGGCGCGTGGGGTCCGCCGTGGTGGGTCGGCGGTACGGGCGCGGGCGGGTGGCGCGTCGGGACCGCCGTGTTGGGCTGGCGGTTCGGGCGCTGTCGGTGGCGCGTCGGGTCCGCCGTGGTGGGTCGGCGGGACGGGCGCGGGCGCGGTGGCGTGCTGAGGGACGGGGCCGGGTACCGGGTGTCGGACGCAGCGCGGCCCGGGCCCTCGGGGGAGGGACCGGGCCGCGGGGGCGCGCTCGGGGCTTATGCCTCGGCCGGGGTCTCCGGCTGGGCGGCGACCTTCTTGGCGGTCCGCTTGCGCGGTGCCTTCGGGACCTCGGGCGTCTCGGCCGTCTCGGCGACGGCCTTCTTGGTCGTACGACGACGGGTCGTCGTCTTCGGCTCCGACGCTTCCGGCGCCTCGGCCACGACGGCCTTCTTGGCGACCCGCTTGCGCGGGGCCTTCGGTGCGGCCTCGGTGACGGGCGCCTCGGCGGCCGTCTCGGTGACGGACTCGGCGGCCTTCTTGGCGGCGCGCTTGCGCGGGGCCGCCTTCTTGGGCGCCTCGGCCTCGGCCGGCACCTGGGCGGTGTCGATGGCCTGCTCGGCGACGGCCTTCTTGGCGGTCCGCTTGCGCGGCGCCTTGGGCGCGGCCTCGGCGGCCGGAGCCTCGGAGGCGGTCTCGGTGACGGGCTCGGCGGCCTTCTTGGCGGTCCGCTTGCGCGGGGCCGCCTTCTTCGGCGCCTCGGCCTCGACGGCAGCGGCTGCGGCCGGCTCGGCGGCGGGTGCCGCGGCCTCGACGATCACCACGGCCTCGGCGGCCGGGGTCGAAGTGACCGGGCTCGACACCCGACGGGTCGCCCGGCGGCGGACCGGCTTCGGCTCCTCGACCGGGGCGGCCGGCGCGGCCGGGGCCTCCGGCTCCTGCGGAGCCTCGACGGGCGCGGCCACGACCGCGGTCGTGGCCGGACGCGTGGCGCGGCGACGCTGACGGGGCGCCGCGGCGGCCTGCGCCGGCACGGCGGCGACGGTGGCCTCGGGGGCGACGATGGCCTTCCTCGACTCCTTCAGCCCCTTCGGCTCCTCGGTGACCTGGGCCGGAACAGCCGGAACCGTGGCGGCGGCCAGCGCGGCGGCGGCCGTCTCGACGGTCTGGAAGGTCACCGTGTCCTCGGCGGGACGCGGACGCACCCGACGGCGGCGCGGGGCCGGCGTCTCGACCGGCGCGGCCACGGCGACGGAGCCGGAGCCCGCCGCCACGGACCCGCTCGCCTCGGGGCGCGAGCCACGGCCGCCACGGCGGCGGCGCGGGGCGGCCTCCGGGGCCTGGGCCGGCTCGGCGGGCGTCTCGACGGCGGGGGAGGTCCGCTTCCGGGTGCGCGGGGCACGCGGCTCGTCCGGCGTCTCGACCACGGGGGCCTCGACGACCGGCGCCTCGGCGGCCGGGGCCTCGACGGCGGGGGTCTCGGCGACCGGGGCCTCGGCGGCCGGGGCCTCGACCACCGGGGTCTCGGCGGTCGGCGTCTCGGCGGACCGGGAACGGCCGCGGGTACGGGTGCGCCGCGGGGCGGTCTCCGTTTCCTGCTCCGGGGCCTCGGCGGCCGGGGCGGCCTCGGCTGCGGGCTCGACGGCGGTCGGCTGCGCGCCGGCCACCGGGATGCCCTGGCCCGTACCGCCGCCGCTGCCGCGGGTACGGCGGCGGCGCGGGCGGCGCGGGGTCGCCGACGTGTCGTCGGCGTCCGGGCCGGCGGCCGGGGCCGGGGCCGGAGCGGTGGTGGGGGCGGCGGGCTGCTCGACGGCGTCCGTGGCGGTCGAGCCGCCACGGGTGCGGCGACGCTGGCGCGGGGTCCGGGTGCGCTCCGGGCGCTCCTCGGTCCGCTCCGGCTTGTCCTGGCGCGGGCCACGGCCGCGGCGGCCGCCCGGCTCGCCCAGGTCCTCGAGCTCCTCCGCGTCCAGACCCGCCCGGGTCCGCTCGGCGCGCGGCAGGATGCCCTTGGTGCCCTCGGGGATGTCGAGCTCGGCGTAGAGGTGCGGCGAGCTGGAGTACGTCTCGACCGGGTCGTGGAAGTCCAGCTCGAGCGCCTTGTTGATCAACTGCCAGCGCGGGATGTCGTCCCAGTCGACCAGCGTGATCGCCGTACCGCTCGCGCCCGCGCGGCCGGTGCGGCCGATGCGGTGCAGGTAGGTCTTCTCGTCCTCGGGCGTCTGGTAGTTGATGACGTGCGTGACGCCCTCGACGTCGATGCCGCGCGCGGCGACGTCGGTGCAGACGAGCACGTCGACCTTGCCGTTGCGGAAGGCGCGCAGCGCCTGCTCGCGGGCGCCCTGGCCCAGGTCGCCGTGGACCGCGCCCGAGGCGAAGCCGCGACGCTCCAGTTGCTCGGCGATGTCGGCGGCCGTGCGCTTCGTCCGGCAGAAGATCATCGCGAGCCCGCGGCCGTTGGCCTGCAGGATGCGGGAGACCATCTCCGGCTTGTCCATGTTGTGCGCGCGGTAGACGTGCTGCTTGATGTTGGCGACGGTCACGCCCTCGCCCTCGGGCGAGGTGGCGCGGATGTGCGTCGGCTGCGACATGTAGCGACGGGCCAGGCCGATCACGGCGCCCGGCATGGTCGCCGAGAACAGCATGCTCTGGCGCTTCGCCGGCAGCATGTTCATGATCTTCTCGACGTCCGGCAGGAAGCCGAGGTCGAGCATCTCGTCCGCCTCGTCCAGGACCAGCGCCTTGATGTGGGAGAGGTCGAGCTTGCGCTGGCCGGCCAGGTCGAGCAGACGGCCGGGGGTGCCGACGATGATGTCGACGCCCTTCTTCAGGGCCTCGACCTGCGGCTCGTAGGCGCGGCCGCCGTAGATGGCGAGGACCCGCACGTTGCGCACCTTGCCGGCGGTCAGCAGGTCGTTGGTGACCTGCTGGCACAGCTCGCGGGTGGGGACGACGACGAGCGCCTGCGGGGCGTCGGTCAGCTTCTCGGGCTGCGCCCGGCCGGCCTCGACGTCCGCCGGGACGGTGACGCGCTCCAGGAGGGGGAGGCCGAAACCGAGGGTCTTGCCCGTGCCGGTCTTGGCCTGGCCGATGATGTCGGCGCCCGAGAGGGCGACCGGAAGGGTCATCTCCTGGATGGGAAAGGGGGAAACGATGCCGACGGCTTCCAGGGCCTCGGCGGTCTCGGGAAGAATCCCGAGGTCTCGGAACGTAGTCAGGGTGCTGCCTCTTCTGTGAGACGCGGCCGCGAGGCGAACGAAGGGGGTCTCACCGTGCCGGGAACCTCCGGCGGGATCGGGAAAGATCTCCACCGGGTGGCGCGGGACCACTGCCGTCGCTCGAGCGTCGTGCCGCTGAGGGACCCTTCGGCGGGCCGCCGGAAGGGCTGTCGGGCCGGAGCCGATCGGGCCACCGACCGGGCATCCTCATTCATGAGTCGGCCCACGGAGTACGTCCGAACGTGCGAAAGCATGTCCGCATACTCAGCAGGCGCATTACCACTGTACCCCGGAATCGTGCATGTGTGTTGGGAGAAATCCCGACGAGGCCACCGTCACACCGTGCGGGCACGCGCCGACCGGCACCCGGGGCGGTCGGCCGAGCGGGCTATTGTGCGCTTCATGGAGACGCCTGACAACGCCACACCCACCGGTATCGCCGCCCAGGACTGGGCCACGGCCTCCGCCGTGCCGCAGTATCGCGCCGCCGTGATCGACCTGCTCGGCGCGCTGGCCTACGGGGAGCTCGCGGCCTTCGAGCGGCTGGCCGAGGACGCCAAGCTGGCGCCGACCCTCGCGGACAAGGCGGAGCTGGCGAAGATGGCCTCCGCCGAGTTCCACCACTTCGAGCGGCTGCGCGACCGGCTCGCGGCCGTGGACGCGGAGCCGACGACGGCGATGGAGCCGTTCGCCAGGGCGCTGGACGACTTCCACCGCCAGACCGCCCCGTCCGACTGGCTCGAGGGCCTGGTCAAGGCGTACGTGGGCGACTCGATCGCCAGTGACTTCTACCGCGAGGTCGCGGTCCGGCTCGACGCCGACACCCGCGCGCTCGTGCTCTCCGTCCTCGACGACACCGGTCACGGCAACTTCGCCGTGGAGAAGGTCCGCGCGGCGATCGACGCCGACCCCCGGGTGGGCGGTCGCCTCGCGCTGTGGGCCCGCCGGCTGATGGGCGAGGCGCTGTCGCAGGCGCAGCGCGTGGTCGCCGAGCGCGACGCGCTGTCGACGATGCTGGTCGGCGGTGTGGACGGGATGGCCGCGGGCTTCGACCTCGCGGAGGTCGGCCGGATGTTCTCCCGTATCACCGAGGCGCACACCAAGCGGATGGCCGCGCTCGGCCTCGCGGCCTGACACGGACACGGACGGACACGGACGGAGACGGGGGCGCGGGTCTTCGGACCGCCGTCTCAGACCGCCGCTGATCGGCGCAGTCGGCGCGAGGCCGGACGGAGCAGCAGCGAGAGCAGCACCGCCGCCACCGCCACGGCGCCGGTCAGGGTGGCGAGGAAGTGCCCCGGTCCGAGGGCGCCATGGGTCACCAGGGCGCCGAAGACCGCGCCGAGCGAGCCCGTGACGAGGACCAGGCTGCGTGCGGGGAGGCGGCCGGAGAGCCGATGCACGGCGGCCCAGGCCAGGGCGAAACCGAGCAGAGCGGAACCGAGGGCTTCCAGGAACACGGCGGATCACCTCGCGTGCGGTGCGGGGCGGGCAGTTCGGTCACACCCGTCCTACCCGATCGCTCGTGAGGACAATCCTCCCGTACCCCCTGACGTGGGAGGACGACGCGGAGCACGGCGAAGGCCCGGTGGAACGAGTCCACCGGGCCTTCGCCGTCTGTCGGATGTCGCTCTGTCACTCAGAGCGCGCCGAAGCCCACCCGGCGCACGGCCGGCTCACCGATCTCGATGTACGCGATCTTCTCGGCCGGCACCAGGACCTTGCGGCCCTTCTCGTCCGACAGGCTGAGGAGCTGCGCCTTGCCGGCCAGCGCGTCGGACACCGCGCGCTCCACCTCCTCGGCGGACTGCCCGCTCTCCAGAACGATCTCCCGGGGCGCGTGCTGCACGCCGATCTTGACCTCCACGGCTATGTCCCTCCGAACGGTCAGTTGTGCGCGTGGGTCCCGCGCCTTACTGGCACACATTAGCCCGGTGAGGGGACCGAGACGGCGCGCTCACGGAACGCCAGGAGCGAACAGCGCGCCCGGAACGAGCGGCACCCCGAAGACCCGCGACACGGGCGGCCGAGCGCCCGCGCGCGGTCGGCCTCAGTGGCCCTCGGCGTTCAGTTGCCCCTCCGCAGGGTGCAGCGGGAAGCCGGCGATACCGCGCCAGGCGAGCGAGGTCAGCAGGGCCACCGCCTTGTCACGCGGCACCGGCGACTCGCTGGAGAGCCAGTAGCGGGCGACGACCTGGGACACGCCGCCGAGCGCCACGGCGAGGAGCATCGACTCGTCCTTCGACAGGCCGGTGTCCTCGGCGATCACGTCGGAGATCGCCTCCGCGCACTGCAGCGAGACCCGGTCGACGCGCTCGCGCACGGCCGGCTCGTTGGTCAGGTCCGACTCGAAGACGAGGCGGAAGGCACCGCCCTCGTCCTCCACGTACGCGAAGTAGGCGTCCATCGTGGCCGCGACCCGCAGCTTGTTGTCGGTGGTGGACGCCAGAGCGGTGCGCACCGACTGGAGCAGGGCCTCGCAGTGCTGGTCGAGCAGGGCGAGGTAGAGCTCCAGCTTCCCGGGGAAGTGCTGGTAGAGCACCGGCTTGCTGACGCCGGCCCGCTCGGCGATGTCGTCCATGGCGGCCGAGTGGTACCCCTGGGCGACGAACACCTCCTGGGCGGCGCCGAGGAGCTGGTTGCGTCGGGCACGGCGCGGCAGGCGCGTGCCCCGAGGGCGTGCTGCCTCTGTCTGCTCGATGGCGCTCACGCCGCCTCCCAAAGATCGATCCATGCGCGCATTGGCGTCGCGCCGCCATCGTACTTTTGGGTAACCCGGCTGTGCGCGGTGCGACCGCAGAATTTCACGGACCGGACGCCCGGGGCGAGAGGCGACGGGCAATGAGATCGTCATGCAATCGAACCGGGCGGGGGAGGCCGCGAGGGCTACTCGGCGGTAGCCCCCGCCCCGGCCTTTTCCCTGGTCCGCGCACGGGTCGGCCGGCGTCCCGCGTCAGCGGTAGTCGTCCTCGTCCAGTGCCACCACCCGGGCCTGTTCCACCGCGTCCGCGTCGTTCGCCGACTCGTGCGGCAGCCGGTGGAGCGGCTCGTCCTCGAGCGGCTGCAGGTCGGTGTGCTGCTCGGCCGCGTCGGCCTCCGGGATCTCCTCGTCGAGCACCTGGGCGTCCTCTTCCTCGGCGAATGTGTCCGGCTCGGTCGGGTCGGCGGTCATGCGGTTCCTTCCGGGGGAGCGGTCCGCGGGTCCTGTCCGATGACCCTCACCTCCGAGCGTAGGAGTTACTCCGCCGCGCCGCACCCGATCCTGTGATGCCACCCACACGCGGCCGGGCGTGATCGTCTCGTAATATCGCTGCCATGCCCTCGACCGAGCTGCCGGAAACCCGGACCGCCGCCGCGCCGCCCGCGACCCGGTCCCGCACCGTGCGCGTCGCCGACGGCGAGCGGCTGCGTTCCGTCACGCTGCCCGGACTGACGCTGACCGTGCGCTGCCGGCCCGGTGACCGGCCGGGACTCCCGCCCGCCCTGTACGTGCACGGGCTCGGCGGCTCCTCGCAGAACTGGTCGGCCCTGATGCCGCTGCTCGCCGACGTGGTCGACGGCGAGGCGGTCGACCTGCCCGGCTTCGGCGCCTCGCCGCCGCCGGACGACGGCAACTACTCCGTCACCGGACACGCCCGCGCGGTCATCCGCTTCCTCGACGCGGCCGGCCGCGGCCCGGTGCACCTCTTCGGCAACTCGCTGGGCGGCGCGATCGTCACCCGCGTCGCCGCGGTGCGGCCCGACCTGGTCCGCACCCTCACCCTGGTCTCCCCGGCCCTCCCGGAGCTGCGCGCCCAGCGCACCGCGTGGCCGACCGCCCTGCTTGCGCTGCCCGGGATAGCGCCGCTCTTCGCGCGGCTGACGAAGGACTGGACGCCCGAGCAGCGGGTCCGCGGCGTCATGGCGCTCTGTTACGGGGACCCCGGCCGGGTCACCGACGAGGGGTTCCAGCACGCCGTCGAGGAGATGGAGCGGCGTCTCGAGCTGCCGTACTTCTGGGACGCGATGGCGCGCTCCTCGCGCGGCATCGTCGACGCGTACACGCTGGGCGGCCAGCACGGGCTGTGGCGGCAGGCCGAGCGGGTCCTCGCGCCGACGCTGCTCGTCTACGGCGCGCGGGACCAGCTCGTGTCGTTCCGGATGGCGCGCCGGGCCGCCGCCGCGTTCCGCGGCTCGCGCCTCCTGACGCTCCCGGACGCCGGGCACGTCGCGATGATGGAGTATCCGGAGACCGTCGCGGCAGCGGTACGAGAGCTGATCGCCGACGCCGCGCACGCGGCGCCGGCGGCCGAAGGCGGGAGCTGAGCCGGACCGTGGGACGACATAGTCGCAAGGGCCCCGCCGCCCCGGTGCCCGACACCGACCCGGCACCGAGCACGGGGACGGGACGCCGCAGGCGAGCGGACGGCCGGCCCCCGAACCCGTACGACCCGCAGGACCCCGCCGCCCCGGGGGGCTACGACACCCCGACGCACGGCACACCGGTCTACGGGACAACGGCGGAGGGCGCGCCGTTCTACGGGAACCCGCCCCAGGGCGCCCGGGACCAGGCCGCATCGGCTTACGGGGCACAGCGCCAGGGCACCCGAGGCCAGGCCGCACCGGCTTACGGATCTCCTGCCCAGGACACGCCGCCGCAGGGCACCTCGCGCCACGGCGCCCGAGGCCAGGCCGCACCGGCTTACGGATCTCCTGCCCAGGACACGCCGCCGCAGGGCACCCCGCGCCACGGCGCCCGAGGCCAGGCCGCACCGGCTTACGGATCTCCCGCCCAGGACACGCCGCCGCAGGGCACCCCGCGCCACGGCGCCCGAGGCCAGGCCGCACCGGCTTACGGATCTCCCGCCCAGGCCGCGCCGTCTCAGGGCACCCCGCGCCACGGCACCCGGGACCAGGCCGCGCCTTCATACGGGACCCCCGCCCAGGGGACCCCGACGCAGCGTCCGCCTCGCCACGGCGCCCCGGACCAGGGCGCCCCCTTCTCCGGGACTCCGGCTCACGGCACCCCGGTCCACGGGACCGCGCCGCAGGGCTCGCCGCGCCAGGTCGCCCGAGGCCAGGCCGCACCTTCTTACGGAACTCCCGCCCACGGCACGCCGTCCCAGGGCACCCCCCGCCACGGCGCCCGGGGCCAAGGCGTACCCGCTTCCGGGGACGGCACCCCCGCCCACGGGACTCCGCTCCACGACACCGCTGCCCAGGGCACCCCGCCCCACGGCACCCCCCGCCACGGCGCCCGGGACCAGGCCGCACCGGCGTACGGCAACGGCACCCCGCCCCACGGCACGCCTCGCCATGCCGCGCCCGGCGCGGCCGCGTCGCCGCATGACACGCCGGTGCACGGCACGCCCCGCTATCAGGGGACGAGCGACTCCACCGCCGGCGGGGCCTCCGTACGCGGTGGGCATCCGGTTCATGACGAGGGCGCGGCCTCGGTGCGGGCCGCCGGGCCCTTCATTCCCGGGCCGCGCCGGGCGCCGGGGCCCTCGGCGCCGCGGCCGGGCGAGTCCGGCGAGGCGGGGGACGCGGGCGGTACGGCGGCGGCCGACGGGGCGTCCGAGGAGCGGAAGCCCGCCCGGTCCGGCGGGACGGGCCGGACCCTCACCGGTATCGCCGCGGCGGCGATCACCACCGTCCTCGCGGTCGTCGTCGCCGGCCAGGTCGTCGAGCGCGAGAGCGGCGGCGGGGCCAGGCCGCAGGCGGCCGACGGGCCCGCCGACCGGGTCGGCGCGGAGAGCCCCGCGTCGCGGTCCGACGAGCGGGCCGCCCCGGCGAAACCCGTGCCCGCCGCACCGCCCTCGTACGAGCAGCTCATGGCCCGCCAGTTCCCGATGGACCCGGAGATGAAGGGGTCCGGCCGGTTCGACGCGGTGCCCGGATTCGACCGGGCGCCGGGCAAGGGCCGCAAGATCCGCTACCGGGTCGACGTCGAGCAGGGGCTCGGCCTCGACGCGGCGCTGTTCGCGCAGGCCGTGCAGAAGACCCTCAACGACCGGCGGAGCTGGGCCGGGAACGGCGCGATGACCTTCGAGCGGATCTCCTCCGGGGAGCCGGAGTTCGTCGTCACCCTGGCCAGCCCGGGGACCACCGGCGACTGGTGTGCCAAGTCCGGTCTGGACACCACGATCGACAACGTGTCCTGCGACTCCGCCTCCACCCAGCGCGTGATGATCAACGCGTTCCGCTGGGCGCGCGGCTCCGAGACCTTCGGGCCGCAGGCCATGCTCGCGTACCGCCAGATGCTCATCAACCACGAGGTCGGCCACCGGCTCGGGCACAGCCACGTGACCTGCCGTACGCCGGGCGCGCTCGCCCCCGTGATGCAGCAGCAGACCAAGTCGCTCGACATCGACGGCGTCAAGTGCCGGCCGAACCCCTGGGTGCACCCGGGGAATTGATCCCCCGTCGGGCCGGCGCCCTGCTCTCCCTCCGCCACGGCCTGACCCTGCGTGACCGAACCGCCTCGTAGCGCGACAGAACGCGACCGTGGGGCGAAAGTTACGTGCATTCACCCCTTCCGGTGGTGCGACGCCGCCGGGCACTGATCCTCTTCGCCCTGCCCGCCCTGCTGCTCGTCATCGC
>NZ_JBEXQW010000004.1:0-249112 GCF_040612775.1 Streptomyces sp. NPDC006339 | reverse complement strand
CCCTGGAAGGCCCTCGCGATTGGATCGCCGAGAGATTAAAGGGCTGAGGGAACTACGACTTAGCCCCGGCGGGCCCGCGTGCCTCGGATCCCCGCGTGCCCCGGGCCTCCCGTCCGGCCGCGTGCGGCGGCTCACCACCCGTCCGCGCGCCACGCGGCCACCGCCCCCGACCGCAGGCGACCGCTCACCACCCGGCCCGCGCGGCAGCTCACTACCTGGCCCCCGCGCACGGTGGCGCACCACCCGGCCCGGCCGCCGCCTCGCCGCCCCCGCCCGCCGAACCCCACGACCGCGCCCCGCGCAAGGCCCCGTCCCTCGTTCGGGTCACGCTGCGGCCGGATCCGGACACGCCGACCCCCACCCCGGCACCCTGTCGTCCATGCGTGCCGAACCCCCGCCCCTCGCCGCCGATCCCACCGCCCTGCGCGGTCTCCTGCCGGCCGTCCTCGAGGCCCTGCGTGACGGGGCCGCGGCGCGCGGCGGGCCCCTTCCGGCCGGTGGGCCGGAGGTCGTCGGGCGGCAGGTGCGGGACGCGCTCGGGCGGGTGCTGCCCGAGCGCGGCACCGGCGCCGAGGAGGCCCTGCGCACCGTCGTGCACGCGCTGGCCGCCGGCGCCGCCGACCCCGCGCATCCCCTGTGCGCGGCCCACCTCCACACCCCGCCGCTCGCCCTCGCGGCCGCCGCCGACCTCGCCGCCTCCGCCCTCAACCCCTCCCTGGACTCGTGGGACCAGGCCCCGGCCGCCTCCGCGCTCGAAGCCCTCGTCACGGCCGCCCTCGCCGCCGAGACCTTCCCCGACGCGCCCGCCCCCGACGCCCTCGTCACCACCGGCGGCACCGAGTCCAACCAGCTCGCCCTCCTCCTCGCCCGGGAGCGACACGGCCACACCCGGGTCGTCGTCGGGGCCGGCGCCCACCACTCCTTCCGCCGCGCCGCCTGGCTCCTCGGGCTGCCCGAGCCGGTCACCGTCCCCGCCCCCAACGGCACCATGGACCCCGTCGCCCTCGACGAGGCCCTCACCGACCTCCGCGGCCCCCTCCTCGTCGCCGCGACCGCCGGCACCACCGACGCCGGACTGATCGACCCGCTCCCCGAGATCGCCGACCTGTGCGCCGCGCACGGCGCCGACCTGCACGTGGACGCGGCCTACGGCGGCCCCGTCCTGTTCAGCGACACCCACCGCCCCCTCCTCGCGGGCCTCGACCGGGCCCGTACCGTCACCGTCGACCTGCACAAACTCGGCTGGCAGCCGGCCGCCGCCGGCCTCCTCGCCGTACGGGACGCCACCGACCTCGCCCTCCTCGCCCACACCGCCGACTACCTCAACGCGGACGACGACACCGAGGCCGGACTCCCCGACCTCCTCGGCCGCTCCCTGCGCACCACCCGCCGCCCCGACGTCGTCAAGACCGCCGTCACCCTCCGGGCCCTCGGCCGCACCGGACTCGGCGCCCTCGTCGACGCCTGCATGCGCCTCGCGCGGGAGCTGGCCGACCTGGTGGAGAAGGCACCCGGCCTGGCGCTGTACGCCCGGCCCACCCTCACCACCGTGCTGTTCCGGCCCCACGACGTCCCCGACCACACCGTCGCGGAGCTCCGCCGCACCCTCCTCACCGAGGGCCGCGCCGTCCTCGGCCGCGCCCGCGCCGACGGCCGGCTGTGGCTCAAGGCGACCCTGCTCAACCCCCACGCCACCCCCGGCGACCTCGAAGAGATCATCACCCTCGTGGAAGGCAGCACCCCCCGATGACCGGCAGCACCGGCGGCACCGCCAGCACCCCCCACCCCGACCCCGACCGCCCCTACGACCTGGTGGGCGTCGGCATCGGCCCGTTCAACCTCTCCCTCGCCGCCCTCGCCCACGGCGTCCCCGGCGGCCTCGCGACCGCCTTCTACGAACAGCGGCCCGCCTTCCACTGGCACCCCGGACTGCTCATCGAGGGCGCCACCCTCCAGGTCCCCTTCCTCGCCGACCTGGTGACCCTCGCCGACCCCGCGAGCCCCTGGACCTTCCTCAACTACCTCAAGACCCGCGACCGGCTCTTCCCCTTCTACTTCGCCGAGAAGTTCCACATCCAGCGCGCCGAGTACGACGCCTACTGCCGCTGGGTCAGCGGCCTCGTCCCCGGACTCCACTTCGGCCACCAGGTCGACTCGGTCCGCTGGAACCCCGAACGCCGCCTCTTCGAGGTCGACTTCACCCAGCTCGACGCCGACGGAGAGGCCGAGGCCCTGGGCCGCTCCTACACCCGCAACGTCGTCCTCGGCGTCGGCACCGAACCGTACGTCCCCGAACCGCTGCGCCCGCTCGCCGACGCCCCCGGCGTCCCCGTGATCCACTCCTCCGACTACCTCGCCCACCGCGACACCCTGCTCGCCGCCGGGCACGTCACCGTCATCGGCTCCGGCCAGTCCGGCGCCGAGGTCTTCCTCGACCTGCTGCGGGCCCGCCCCGCCGGGGCGGAGAAGCTGCACTGGCTGACCCGCACCGAGGCATTCGCCCCGATGGAGTACTCCAAGCTGGGCCTGGAGCACTTCACCCCCGACTACACCCGCTACTTCCACGCCCTGCCCGAACACGTCCGCGGCGAACTCGTGCCCCGCCAATGGCAGTTGCACAAGGGCATCGACGCCGACACCATCGCCGCCATCCACGACGAGCTCTACCGCCGCACCCTCCACGGCGGCTGGCCCGACGCCGTCCTCACCCCCGGCGTCCGGGTCCGCACCGCCGGACGCGTCGCCACCACCCAGGTGGAACTCCACCTGGAGCACATCCAGCAGAACACCCGCTCCCGGCTCACCACCGACGCCGTGGTCCTCGCCACCGGCTACCGCGAGCGCCCGGTGGACCGCATGCTGGCCGGCCTCGACCCGTATCTGCGCCACGACGCCGCGGGCCGTCCCAGGATCGACGCCGCCTACCGGCTCGTCGTCGACGACTCGGTCACCGGCTCGGTCTACGTCCAGAACGCCGAGAAGCACACCCACGGCGTCGGCGCCCCCGACCTCGGGCTCGCCGCCTGGCGCAGCGCGGTCATCCTCAACACCCTGACCGGCAAGGAGCCCTACCCGCTGCCCCGCCGCACCGCCTTCACCAGCTTCGGCCTGGACGCGCGAGAGGCGCCGAGCATCCCGGCCCAGGACCGGAAGCTGACGCCTCTCACACAGAACATCTGACGGGGGCGGGGCGGATCGGAACCCCGGACGGATCGGAACCCCGGGCGGATCGGAACCCCGGACAGATCGGAACCCCGGACGGATCAGAACACCGGCACGCCGTCCCGGGTCAGCCGCCAGTCCACCGACGCGAAGGCGGCCGGATCGACCGTCCCCTTCGCCTTCACCCACTGGATCAGGGTGTTGCGGATCTCCTCCGAGTTCGCCCAGAGCTGCGGGGCGCCCGCGATGTGCGGGAACGCGCCGCCGCCGCTGGCCCGGTAGTTGTTGACCGCGAGCACGAACCGCGCCGCCGGGTCGAGCGGCCTGCCCTCGAAGGACAGGTTCACGATCCGCTGCCCGACCGGCTTGGCGATGTCGATGTCGTAGGTCAGACCGGACACGGCGTCGTAGTTGTAGTCCGGGGTGCCGTCCGCGTTGGTGAGCTTCGCCGTGTCGACGGGCGCGCCCGCCGGCGTCCGGACGTAGTACTTCGCCGAGTACTCCAGGTAGTCCTTGAGCTGGGCGCCCGTCATCAGACGGGCCTCCAGGGTGTTCTCGAACGGGTAGAGCCCGGCGGCGTCCCGGATCGTGACCTGGCCGGCCGGGATGCGGGCCGTGCGGGAGAAGCAGGACGCCTGGGACAGCACCGGCAGATCCGCGTAGGCGCCGCCGGCCAGGGCCGCCTTCACCGTCTCGGCCTGGACGACGTTGATCAGGTCGATGATCGGCTCGTCCTTCCACGGCGCGTCGGCCGTGGTCATGGCGGCGGTGGAGGTGCCGATGACCTGGTTGACGTACGCGACGACCTTCTTGTGCTCGTCGGCGAGCAGCCCGGTGATCTCCGGGTCCTCCGGGACCGTGTTGGAGTTGAGGACGCTCGCGCCCAGCTTCTCGACCACCCAGCGGCCCTTCTCCCACACCAGGTCGACGTCGAAGAGGGTCAGCCGCTGACCCCACTTGAGCGGCTCGGACAGCACGACGTCCTTGCCGGTCTCCTTGTTGGTGACCCGGTACTCGGGGATCTCGGTGTGCGCGTGCCCGACGAGGATCGCGTCGATGCCGGGCACCTGCTCGGCCACGAGCCCGGCCGCGTTCTCGACGTACGGGAGCTGGTCACCGTACGAGGAGGTGCCGCTGGAACCGGAGTGCGCGGAGACGATCACCACGTCGGCGCCCATGGACCGCAGCTTCGGCACCCACTTCGCGGCCTGCTCCTCCAGGCCGGGGAAGACCATCTTCCCGCCGACGTTGGCCTTGTCCCAGATGGCGATGCCCGGGTTGGTCAGACCCAGCACCGCGACCTTCACATCACGCCCGTGCGGGGTCCGCAGCCGGTGCATGCTGTACGGCGGGAAGGCCGGCCGCAGCGTCTTCGCGTCCAGCGCGTTCGCGCCGAGCAGCGGGAAGTCGCACTGCTCCTGGAACTTCCGCAGCACCGGGATGCCGTAGTTGAACTCGTGGTTGCCGAGCGCCGCCGCGTCGTAGCCGATGGCGTTCATGGCCTGCGCCATGGGGTGGACCGGGCCGCCCGCCTGGGTGATCGGGTCGACCTTGGCGTAGTAGTACGACAACTGGGTGCCCTGGATGGTGTCACCGGCGTCGATGAGAAGGGTGTTGCACGCGCCCTTCTCCGCGCGGACCTGCTTCACCAGGGTGGAGATCTTGGCGAGGCCGACGTCGTTGTGCGCCTTGTCGTCGAACTCCTTGTCGGTGAAGTAGTCCCAGTTGAAGACGTTCCCGTGCAGGTCCGTGGTGCCCATCACGGTGAAGGAGTACCGCTTGGCCGGCCGGGGGCGGGCCGCGTGGGCCTCGCGGGCCTCGGCGGGGGCGGCGAGCCCGGCGGTGAGGGCGGCTCCGGCTCCGACGGCGGCGGAGCCCTCCAGGAAGGCCCGGCGGTTCAGCGGCATGTGTCTCTCCCCTTGGTTCAGCGCTGCCATGGCGCACAACGCGCGTAGATTCTGGCTCAGACGGCACGGTCGCAACAGCCCTTTCGGGTTACGGAGTGGGAAAGTGTTCGGTATGACACAGCACCCCCCGACCCCCGAGGCCCCCCAGGTGACGGTCCGCGGCGAGGGCCGCCTCGAAGTGGAGCCGGAGCGCGCCCGGATCGGCGTCTCCGTCCGCGCCAGGGGCACCGACCGCTCCGACGTCCTGGCCGCCCTGACGGCCCGTAACGCCGACGCCATCGCCCTGGTCAAGTCCTACGGCGATGCCGTCGCCCTCCTGGAGACCGGCGCCCTCTCCGTCACCCCCGAACCGGCCCGGCACGGCCGCGGCGAGCGGGTGCGCGGCTACCAGGGCTGGGTGCACCTGACCGCCGAACTGACCGACTTCACCGCCCTCGGCGAACTGGTCACCCGCCTCGCCGACCTCGAATGGACCCGGGTCGACGGCCCCTGGTGGTCCCTGCGCCCCGACTCCCCGGCCCACGCGGAGGCACGCCGCCAGGCCGTGGGGGAGGCGGTGCGCCGGGCCCGCGAGTACGCCGACGCCCTCGGCTCCTCACTCGTGGCCCTGCTCGAACTCTCCGACACGGGCCTCGGCCCCGGCATGCCGGCCCCGGCCGGCGGCGGGATGCGCATGGCCTTCGCGGCCGAGAGCGCCGACGCGCCCGCACCGCTCGACCTGGAACCGCAGCGACAGACCGTCACCGCGGAGGTCGCCGCACGCTTCGTCATGAGCCCGCCCGCACTGTGAGACACCCGGGCCCCGACCCCGTAAACCGCTCATCGGAGCAGCCCGCCGCACAGATTCAAGACTTGTCAACAACCTTTCACCGAAAGGTTGTTGAGTCGACATGCCCGACCCCTTCGCTACCGGTCGGTAAGCCCTAGGCTCGCCTCATGCGCCGAGCAAAAATCGTTTGTACCCTTGGGCCCGCCACCGAAACATACGACCAGATCAAGGCGTTGATCGAGGCCGGAATGGACGTGGCCCGCCTCAACCTCAGCCACGGCGGCTACGCCGACCACGAGGAGCGCTACCGGCACGTCCGCAAGGCCGCCGACGAGACCGGCCGCAGCGTCTGCGTCCTCGCCGACCTTCAAGGCCCGAAGATCCGCCTCGGCCGGTTCCGCGAAGGCCCCGTACTCCTTGAACGCGGCGACGAGTTCACCATCACCACCGAACCGACCGAGGGCGACCGCCACCACTGCGGCACCACCTACGCCGGCCTCGCCGACGACGTCACCCCCGGCGAGCGCATCCTCGTCGACGACGGCCGCGTCACCCTGGAGGTCACCTCCGTCGACGGCCCCCGCGTCCACACCCGCGTCGTCGAAGGCGGCATCGTCTCCGACAACAAGGGCCTCAACCTCCCCGGCGTCGCCGTCTCCGTCCCCGCCCTCTCCGAGAAGGACGTCGACGACCTCCGCTGGGCCCTGCGCACCGGCACCGACGTCATCGCCCTCTCCTTCGTCCGCAGCGGCCGCGACGTCGAGGACGTCCACCGCATCATGGACGAGGAGGGCCGCCGCGTCCCCGTCATCGCCAAGATCGAGAAGCCGCAGGCCGTCGACAACATCGACGACATCGTCGCCGCCTTCGACGGCATCATGGTCGCCCGCGGCGACCTCGGCGTCGAAATGCCCCTGGAACAGGTCCCCATCGTCCAGAAGCGAGCCGTCAAGCTCGCCAAGCGCAACGCCAAGCCGGTCATCGTCGCCACCCAGATGCTCGACTCGATGATCGACAACTCCCGCCCCACCCGCGCCGAGGCGTCCGACGTCGCCAACGCCGTCATCGACGGCACCGACGCCGTCATGCTCTCCGGCGAGACCAGCGTCGGCAAATACCCGATCGAGACCGTGCGCACCATGAGCCGGATCGTCGAAGCCGCCGAGGAGGACATCCTCGCCAAGGGCCTCCCGCCCCTGACCGAGCGGAACAAGCCCCGCACCCAGGGCGGCGCCGTCGCCCGCGCCGCCGCCGAGATCGGCGACTTCCTCGGCGCCAAGTTCCTGGTCGCCTTCACCCAGTCCGGCGACACCGTCAAGCGCCTCTCCCGCTACCGCTCCCCGATCCCCCTCCTCGCCTTCACCCCCGACCCGGCCACCCGCTCCCAGCTCAACCTCACCTGGGGCGTCGAGACCTTCCTCGGCCCGCACGTCGACTCGACCGACGCGATGGTCGCCCAGGTCGACGAGGAACTCCTCCGCATCGGCCGCTGCCGGAAGGGCGACACCGTCGTCATCACCGCCGGCTCCCCGCCCGGCGTGGCGGGCTCCACGAACATGGTCCGGGTGCACCACATCGGAGACCCGGTGACGGGCTGACGGACGGCGTCAGTACTTGGGGCCGACGTGGGCGTCCATCAGAGCGACGGAGGCTCTGCGGGCCACGGACACGTTGAACGGATCGCCGCCCCGGGTGAGCGCCGTCCACTCGACACCCAGCGTGTCGAGGGTGTCGGTGTAGAGCCGCCGGATGTCGTCCGACGTGTTGGTGAAGAAGTACCGGGGATACTCGTAGCGCTTGCGCTCCCCGCCGACGAGGCGGGTGGTCCAGTTGGTGATCCGACACCCGTCGGAGTGGACGAGACCGCGGATGAAGTCCCAAGGGTGGGCGTCGACGATCTCCTGCTGCCAGGCTTCGAGGACGATGCGCCGCTCGTGCTTCTTTCCCGGCCCGTGTTGCGGGAAGAGGCATTTCCAGTGCCGGCCGTAGCTGGTGACGGCGACACACCCCTGCTTCTTGAGGATGCAGACGCTTCCTTCGGGGCGTACGGCCAGAACCGCCTCTCGGCACGCGTCGATCAGCCCTGGCCAGGCATCGGCGCAGGCGATGCGGAGAAGGTGCCCGCCTCGGGGGTGGTCGCTGATGCAGCCGTCGCCGAGGTAGAGACCGAGGAGGTAGGCGTACGCGGCCGTGGCGACGGGGAGGCCCGGCACCGGCCGGCATCGCGGGCACGGCGCGGTCTGGGCGGAGACGCGCGGCTTCGGCTCGAGCTGCGCCTGCCACGCGCGTATCGCATGACGCGAGATGTTCAACTGCTTGCTGACGGAGTTGAGGCTGCGGCCCTGGGCGACGAGAGCCAGCGCCCGCTTGCGGGTCCCGAGGTCGTACATGCGATCGAGCCTGGCTCGCCCACCCCTGCGGCGGGGCACGGATCGCGGTAGTTCACGCGTTCGAGTGACGACCGATCAACGAATCGTGACCTTGGAAACTAAGGTGAAGTGCCCCGGGTGGGATTCGAACCCACGCTGTATGGTGTTTGAGACCACTGCCTCTTCCGCTGGGCTACCGGGGCTCCTTCGAAACGAAGGTCAGTGGCAACCTGCTGTGTCTCAAACATACAGGACCTAGGTAGGCTCAGGTAGCAGTACCTGCCCGATAACGAGGAGCCCGCGTGACCGCCCCCGAGTCGCCCCAGCCCGCCGCAGACGACGACGCCGCCACCGCGTCCCACGTCCCGCCGCTGACGACCCGCGTCGTCATCGCCGAGGACGAGGCCCTCATCCGTCTCGATCTCAAAGAGATGCTGGAGGAGGAGGGCTACACCGTCGTCGGCGAGGCCGGCGACGGGGCCACGGCCGTCGAGCTGGCCCGGGAGCACAAGCCGGACCTGGTGATCCTGGACGTGAAGATGCCCGTCCTCGACGGCATCTCGGCGGCCGAGAAGATCGCCGGCGAGTCCATCGCCCCGGTCCTCATGCTCACCGCCTTCTCGCAGCGCGAGCTCGTCGAGCGCGCCCGGGACGCCGGTGCCATGGCGTATCTGGTGAAGCCGTTCAGCAAGAGCGACGTCGTGCCGGCCATCGAGATGGCCGTCTCCCGCTTCGCCGAGCTGCGCGCCCTGGAGAACGAGGTCGCCGACCTCACCCAGCGCCTGGAGACCCGCAAGCTCGTCGACCGCGCCAAGTCGATCCTCCAGACGCAGTACGGGCTGACCGAGCCCGCCGCGTTCCGCTGGATCCAGAAGACCTCCATGGACCGCCGCATGTCGATGCAGCAGGTCGCCGAGGCGGTCATCGAGGACGCCGAGGAGAAGAAGGCCGCCAAGGCCAAGGAGCAGTAGCCCGCCCCTGCGGACGGCACGGAGAAGGCCCGCCTCACGTCATCGTGGGGCGGGCCTTCCGTATGAGGAGGGGAGGGGTTACTCCTCGCCGAGGTACGTCTTGCGCACGTCGTCGTTGTGGAGCAGTTCCTGACCCGTGCCGGACAGCTTGATCTTGCCCACCTCGAGCACGTACGCCTGGTCCGCGAGCGACAGCGCGGCCTGCGCGTTCTGCTCGATGAGCAGGATCGTCATGCCCTCGGACTTCAGCGTGGCGATGGTCTCCATGATCTTCTGCATCATGATCGGGGAGAGGCCCATCGAGGGCTCGTCCAGCATCAGCAGCTTGGGCTGGGACATCAGTGCCCTGCCCATCGCCAGCATCTGCTGCTCACCGCCGGAGAGGGTGCCCGCGGCCTGCTTGCGACGCTCGCCCAGGATCGGGAAGAGGTCGTAGGCCCGCTGGATGTCCCGCTCGATGCCGTCCTTGTCGCTGCGCAGGAAGGCGCCGAGCTGGAGGTTCTCGGCGATGGTGAGCCGGGGGAAGATGTGCCGGCCCTCGGGGGAGTGGGCGAGGCCCAGGGAGACCACCTTGTGGGCCGGGATGCCGTTGAGCACCTGGCCGTCGAAGACGATCTTGCCGGCGGTGGGCTTGAGCAGGCCCGAGAGGGTCCGCAGGGTCGTGGTCTTGCCGGCGCCGTTGGTGCCGATCAGGGCGACGACCTGGCCCGCCTCGACGGAGAAGGAGATGCCCTTGACGGCCTCGATCTTGCCGTAGGCGACCCTGAGGTCCTCGACCTCCAGAAGTGCGGTCACTTGGAGTCTCCTTCGGTGGTGCTGTCCGCGTCGGCGGCCGGAGCCGCCTCGTCGGCGTCGTCGGCGTCGGCCGGAGCCTCGGTCTCGGCTTCGGTCTCCGCCTCCGCCTCCGCCTCGGTCTCGGCGGTCTCCGCCTCGGCGTGGGCCTCCGCGGCCTCGACCTCGGCGACCTCCTCCGCGCCGGGCGCGCCCTCGAAGGGCGTGCCCAGGTAGGCGGCCACGACGCGCTCGTCGCCCTGGACGACCTCGGCGGTGCCCTCGACGAGCTTCTCGCCCTGGACGAGGACGGCCACCCGGTCGCACAGCTTGAAGATGAACTTCATGTCGTGCTCGATGACCAGGACCGCGATGCCGCGGTCGCGGATCGCGAAGACCAGTTCCTCGGTGGTGCGGGTCTCGCTCTGGTTCATGCCGGCCGTGGGCTCGTCGAGCAGCAGCAGACCGGGGTCGCTGGCGAGCGCGCGGGCGATCTCCAGCTTGCGCTGCTCGCCGTACGGCAGGTTGCGCGCCAGGTACTCGGCCTTGTCGGCGAGGCCGACGAACTCCAGGAGTTCCATGGCGCGTTCGCGGGAGGCGGCCTCCGCCTTCTTGAAGCCGGGGCCGCGCAGCAGCGCGGACCAGAGGCCCTCCTTGGTCCGGGTGTGCCGTCCGACGAGGACGTTCTCCAGGACCGTCATGTTGGAGAAGAGGCGGATGTTCTGGAAGGTGCGGGCGATGCCGGCCTGGGTGACCAGGTGCGGCTTGGGCGGCAGCACCGTGCCCTTGTAGCTGACCTGGCCCTCGGTCGGGACGTACAGACCGGTCAGGCAGTTGAAGAAGGTGGTCTTGCCGGCGCCGTTGGGGCCGATCAGGCCGACGATCTCGCCCTCGCGGACGGTGAGGTCGACTCCGCGGACGGCGGTCAGACCGCCGAAGCGCATGGTCACCCCGCTCGCGTCCAGGACGGTGGCCGCCGTGGCGGTGCCCGTGGTGGTGTCCGTGGTGGTGGTCGTCATGGCTCTCACGCCCCTGCCTTGGCCGTACCGGCGTCCGGCCGCGCGTCCGCTTCCGCGTCTGCTTCCGCTGTCGCTTCCGCGGACTGGCGCTGTTCCGGTACGTCGGGCTGTTCGTCGTTCTCGTGGAATTCCAGTTGCGCCCGCTTGTTGGCGATGAGGCCCTCGGGGCGGAAGCGCATCAGCAGGATGAGGGCGATGCCGAAGCCGAGGAGCTGGTAGTCCTGGAGGAACTGCAGCTTGGCGGGGATGAGGAAGAGCAGCGCGGAGCCGACGATGGGGCCGCTGATCGTGCCCATGCCGCCGAGGATGACGGCCGCGAGCAGGAAGGCGGAGTTGGGCGGGACGGGGCCGGCGAACACGTAGTTCTCCGGGACCACCGTGGTGTTGACGTGCGCCTGCACCGTGCCCGCGAGGCCGGCCAGGGCGGCGCCGAGGGCGAAGGCGACGAGCTTCACGCGGAAGCCGTTGATGCCCATGGCGGTGGCGGCGGTCTCGTCCTCGCGGATCGCGACCCAGGCGCGGCCGATGCGGCTGTTGCCGGCGCGGGCGAAGACGATGACGACCAGCGCCATGACCAGGATCATGAGCAGGTAGTAGTTGGCGTAGGCGCCGAGTTCGACCCCGAGGACGGTGTGGGACTCGCCGAAGTTGAAGCCGAAGAACTCGAGCTGCGGGATG
This sequence comes from Streptomyces sp. NPDC006339, assembly GCF_040612775.1. Taxonomy (NCBI): domain Bacteria; kingdom Bacillati; phylum Actinomycetota; class Actinomycetes; order Kitasatosporales; family Streptomycetaceae; genus Streptomyces; species Streptomyces sp. NPDC006339. The sequence goes on along the minus strand of NZ_JBEXQW010000004.1, from coordinate 237,466 downwards.
TTCGGGATGCCGTTGGGGCCGTTGGTGATCTGCGGGCCGGAGGTGCCGTCGAGGTTGCCCATGGCGATGCGGAAGATCTCTCCGAAGCCGAGGGTCACGATGGCGAGGTAGTCGCCGCGCAGGCGCAGGGTCGGGGCGCCGATGACGACGCCGAAGACCAGCGAGGCGGCCATGCCCGTGAGGGCCGCTGCCCAGAAGGGGAACTGGATGTCGAAGGCCGAGGAGGTGGCGCCGGAGACCAGGGCGGCGGTGTAGGCGCCGACGCCGAGGAAGGCGACGTAGCCGAGGTCGAGCAGGCCGGCGAGGCCGACGACGATGTTCAGGCCGAGGGCGACGGTCGCGAAGATGAGGATGTTGACCGCGATGAGGGTGTACGTGTCGCCGCTCTGCTGGATGAAGGGGAAGGCGATGGCGGCGAAGAGGCTCGCGGTGACCGTGACCTGGCGGTTGCGGGCGGTGATCCGTGCGAGTCGGGCGCTGAGGCCGGACTTGATGAGCGCGGTGGCGGAGAAGCCGACCAGGATCAGGTACGCGATGAAGAGCTGCGGCTCGGAGTCCTCGGTGTCGATGCCGAAGGTGACCACGTAGAGGCCGAGGGCGAAGACGGCGACGATGATGAGGATCTCGGCCCAGGAGGACAGCTCCTTGGCGGGGGCCGCCTTGCGGGTGTCGTCGGGCAGCTTGTACGCGGCGACGGCCGGGACGGCGGCGGCGAGTACGGCGATGCCGGCACCGGGCTCCAGGTCCACCAGGGCGCCCAGCTCGACGATGATCGAGAGTGCGGTGAACAGGGTGGTGGCGAAGGTGCCCAGGGCCATGATCCACAGCGGCCGGCGGGCGCCGGTCGGGGTGAGCCAGCCGAGGCCCTTGATCCCGAGTGCGGAGAGCGCGAGGGCGCCGGTGAGCACGGCTCCGACGAGCGTGAGCATCTGGAGCGGGGCGGGGTAGCCGTAGACCGTGAGGTTGCCCGGGAAGAGGGTGGTCCAGGTCCAGGCGAGGAAGGTGCTGGCGGCGGCCGCGGCGGAGCCGGCGACGATCGTCCAGAGCAGGCCCGCCGGCTTGGCGGCGGCCGGGGTCTTGGTGAGGTTGTCGGTCATGGTGCTCACGCCCTGTCCGCGACGCGCTCGCCGAGCAGGCCCTGGGGCCGCACGAGGAGGACGACAATGAGGAGGACGAAGGCCCACACGTTGGACCAGGCACCGCCGCCGAGCTGCTGCATGCCGGGGATTTCCTCGATGTAGGCGATCGAGAGGGATTCGGCGATGCCGAGGACCACGCCGCCGATCATGGCGCCGTAGATGTTGCCGATGCCGCCGAGGACGGCCGCGGTGAATGCCTTGAGGCCGAGGACGAAGCCCATCTCGAAGTTGATCTGGCCCTTGTCCACGCCGTAGGCGACGGCGGCGACGGCGGCGAACGCGGCACCGATGGCGAAGGCCATGACGATGATGCGGTCGGTGTTGATGCCCATCAGCTTCGCGGTGTCCGGGTCCTGTGCGGTGGCCTGCATGGCGCGGCCGCTGCGGCTCTTCGAGACGAAGAGGCCGAGGGCGAGCATGCACAGGGGGGCGAGGGCGAGCACGAAGGCGTCGGCGCGCTGGATCTGGAGGCTTTCGGTGATCTGGTAGGCATCACCCTGGAACTCGGGGAAGCTGACGGCCTTCTTGGCGTCCGGGTAGAACTGCCACACGAGCTGCTGGAGCGCGATGGACAGGCCGATCGCGGTGATGAGGGGGGCGAGTCGCGGGGCGTTCCGCAGGGGGCGGTAGGCGAAGCGCTCGGCGGCGGTGGCGACGGCCACGGAGGCGATCGCGCCACCGACGATCATGAGCGGTATCGCCACCAGCAGGGACGTTCCGCTCGGCAGAGCGGTGTAGGTGGTGAGGGCACCGAAGCCCCCGATCATGAAGATCTCGCCGTGGGCGAAGTTGATGAGCTGGACGATGCCGTAGACCATGGTGTACCCGATGGCGATGAGGCCATAGAGGGCACCGAGGGCCAGGCCGTTGGCCAGCTGTTGCGGCAGTTCGTGCACCGCAGGCCTCCGATGAGCTTGTCGGATAAGACTCCGCGCGAGGGCGCTGTTTGCGCCCTCGCGCGGCTTGGTTCAGGTCGTGCGGGGCTCCCGGCGCCGGGGCACGTGGCGTGGCGCCGGGGCGGGTTCTACTGGTTGAAGGTGTCGCTCTTGACGTCGATCCACTTGCCGCCCTGGACCTTGTAGACCGTGAGCTGCTTGTTGGTGGTGTCGCCGTACTCGTCGAAGGAGACCTTGCCGGTCACACCGTCGAAGGAGACCTTGCCCAGGGCCTCGGTGACCTTGGCGCGGGCGTCGGACGGCAGCTTGCCGCCGTTGGCGTCGACGACGGCCTTGACGGCCTGGATGATCGCCCAGCCGGCGTCGTAGGAGTAGCCGCCGTAGGCCGCGTAGGGGTCCTTGTAGCCGGCCGCGTTGTAGTCCGCGATGAACTTCTTGGCGGTGGGGAGCTTCTCGACCGGGTAGCCGATGGAGGTGGCCAGGTCGCCGTCGTTGGCCTCGGCGGAGGCGCTGATGAAGGCCGGGTCGTAGATGCCGTCGCCGCCCATGACGGGGACCTTGGCGCCGGTCTTCTTGATCTGGTCGGAGAGCAGGCCGCCCTCGGGGTACTGGCCGCCGAAGTAGACGGAGTCGGCGCCGGATGCCTTCACCTTGTCGGCGGTGGAGGAGAAGTCGGTCTCCTTCACGGTGACGTGGTCGGTGCCGACGACCTGGCCGCCGAGGCGCTTGAACTCGTCGGAGAAGATCGCCGCGAGGCCGGCGCCGTAGGTCTGCTTGTCGTCGACGACGAAGACCTTCTTCTTGCCCGCGTCCTTGAACAGGTACTGGGCGGCGAACTTGCCCTGGACCACGTCGGTGGCGGCGGTGCGGAAGTAGGTCTTGAAGGGGCGCTTGAACTCGCCCTTGCCCCAGTTGTCGCCCTGGGAGAGGGACGGGTTGGTGTTGGCGGGGGAGACCTGCGCCAGGTTGGCGGCGGCGAAGACGCCCTGCATCTGCTGGGAGACGCCGGAGTTCAGCGGGCCGACGACGCCGAGGACGTCCTTGTTGCCGACCAGTTTGGTGGCGTTGGCCTGGCCGGAGGCCGGGACGGCCTGGTCGTCGAGGGCCTCGATCTTGAAGGTGACGCCGGGGACGACCTTGTCCTTGTTGGCGGTCTGGACCGCCAGGTCCACGGAGTTCTTGATGCCCTGGCCCAGGGCGGAAAGCGAACCGGTGAGAGGGGCGTCCACGCCGATCACCACGGTCGTGGTGCCGCCGGCGTTGTCGCCGCCACCCTTGCCCTCGTCACGCGAACCGCAGGCGGTGAGGGTGAGCGCTCCTGTGGTGAGGACGCTGGTCAGGATGAGCAAAGAACGGTGTCGCACGAAGATTCCTTTCCCTGGCGCGGCCCCCTCGAGCTGAGGCGGTGCCGTGAAGCGTGTAGCTAGAGGTGCCGTTTTCGATGCCGGGCCGTACGTGGTCGAGCAGGCCGTGCAGAGAGGGCGCCCGGCGGCGCGGTGACTGGCCGTGACTCTAGGCGCAGGTGGGGAAGGTCGGGGAGCGCCGAGGTGATGATGTGACTGTCTTGTTATGCCGACGGGGGGAACCGGTGTGCGGGCCGGGGGCAAACTCGGGCACATCGGTCCGTAGCGCAGTGTTCACATAGTGAGAACGCGCAGTTCCGCTAAGGGGCTTGAGCGGATCTTGCTCCTGACGGGCCGCTCGGAGGGCTCTCCGGATATCGGACACTCGCCCCGGTGCCAGCGGACGAACGGGTAGAGCGGGGCGCTCCGCTTCCGGCGCCTTTCCGGACGCCGCCGATGTCACGCAGAGTTACGGCGCGGTTGGCCGAGACCCGCTGGTCGGGACACCCTGTCCGCTGGGCGGTCGCCAGTTCTCCGAACTGCCCGTCGCGCCCTTCGCCGCCTCGCACCGCCGGCGCGTCTCCCGGTCGGTCAGTGCGAAGGCCGACGCACGGCCGGCCCGGCGCTCCTCGGCCCGCGCCGCGACGAGCACCTCGTCATGGAGCGCGTACTGCTCGTTCGACAGGCCCTTCTGCTCCCAGTCGAGCCCGGCCCAGACGCTTCCCTCGAGCGCCTCTTTCACCCAGTACGACACCAGACTTGTGCAGATGTCCGCCGGGGTGCTCGCCCGCGGCGCCGGATCCCGGGGCGCCCGGTCGCATCCGGTTCCGAGGGCCAGAACGCAGCCGGCCAGGGCCGCGGCGAGCGCGGCCCCGGCCGAGGCGAACGGCGTGCGGATCAAGGGAGTTGGACGTACGGCTTCAGGAAGTCGCGCGCACCCGGAGTGTCCAGCCGGTACACCACATTGGTGGCGTAGCAGGGGCCGTCGCCGGTGATGGTGGTCGCCACCAGGGTGAGCCGGCCGCCCAGCGTGGCGAAGTTCGGGCCGCCCGAATCGCCGTAGCAGGCACCGCCGTTGCCCTGCGGCGCCGTCATGGCGAGACGGACCCAGGCGTCGTTCAGCGCGTTGAAGGAGACCGGCGCCTTCATGCGCACCCCGCCGCCCGGGTGGGTGTGACCGCCCGGTCCGCGCCGCGCCTCCTGGGTGCCGTAACCGGCGACGAGGAAGTCGGTGTCGTTCAGCCCCTGCGGGCCCAGCGCGCCGAGCGCCCCGGCCTTCGGCAGGGCGGCCGGCGTGAAGGTCCAGCGCTTCTTGATCTCGGCCGCGGGCAGTTCGACCACCGCTATGTCGTGGTCGTCGGAGGCCGGCCCCGGGTACGCGGGGTGACTGACCGCCCGCCCCTCGACCGCCACGGCGCGGGCGACGGCCGCCGGGTCGCCGGGGTGCTCGGCGGCGGCCCGGTCGAGCCCGCCCTGCACGTCCTGGTCGAGGGAGACGTAGAAACGCACGTTCTCCGGCCAGTCGGTGGTGCAGTGCGCCGCGGTGAGGAAGGTGTCCGCGTCGATCATGGTGCCGGAGCAGACCCAGTCCACCCGGTCGGGCGTGGCGGGGTCGCCGTCGTTGTCCCAGGTCGCGACCAGGGCGCCGACCTCGGTGCGCTCGGGCGCGGGAGCGGCGTTGTACGAGTTGATCGCCGCGGACGGGATCGCGGTGGCGATCACGGCGGCGCAGGCGGCGGCGGTCACGGCGGTGGCCATGGTGGTGGTGCGTACGGCGGTCAACAAGAGCCCCTCGGTGTGTGGTGGACCGGGTCATCTCCTGTGGGGGGAGGGTCGCCAGTGAACCGGCTGACGCGCCGGACGGCAAGGGGTCGTGGCCGCCGGGGAGTTGGAGCGACGAAGCCCCGGTACGGAAGGTCCGTACCGGGGCTCGGGCGGCTCGGGGCCGGGGCGGCCCGGGCTCGGGCGCCGGCTCAGGCTCAGGCGCCGGCTCAGGCTCCGGCGTCGGTGGCGGCCCCCTCGACACGGCCCGCCTCCGGCAGGTTGGCCGCGTCGCCCGCGCCGATCTCCCGGAGCATGCAGGTCAGCCGGGCCGAGCAGACCCGCTTGTCCTGCTCGTCGGTGATCACGATCTCGTACGTGGCGGTCGACCGGCCCCGGTGCACGGGCGTCGCGACCCCGGTCACCAGGCCGCTGCGCACGCCCCGGTGGTGGGTGCAGTTCAGGTCCACGCCCACGGCGATGCGGGACACCCCGCCGTGCAGCATCGAGCCGATCGACCCCAGGGTCTCGGCGAGCACCGCCGAGGCGCCGCCGTGCAGCAGCCCGTACGGCTGGGTGTTGCCCTCCACGGGCATGGTCCCGACCACCCGCTCCGCGGAGGCTTCCAGGATCTGCACACCCATCCGGTTCCCCAGGTGCCCGGCCGAGAAGAGGGCGGGCAGGTCCACGCCGAGCGAGGCGTACTCGTCGATGACCTCCTGCGGGAACTTCACATGCTGCTGCTCACCCATGGCCGGGGCTCCGTTCGTCGTCGTACGGCTGAACTGCCTGAGCAAACGCTTAGGTGAGGCGATTCTGTCATGCACCCCGAAGAGCCGTCCGGCAGAGGCCGTCCTTCGCGAAACGGGGCTCGTGGCACGGGGTGAGCCGGTAGGGGTGGGTCTGGGCGACGAAGAACTGCTCAGGCGCGGCGGGCACCGCCTCCGCGCGGAACGGCCCGGTGCCGTCCTGGATCACCACCTCGCCACGGGTCCCGGCCGCGCCAGCAGTCCGGCGGCGATCAGCAGCAGCCCCCGGACCATCACCCGCGCCCGGCCCCGCCGGGACGGCGGGACGGGCGACCCGGGGGCGATCCGCTCCAGCGCGAGCTCCGCCAGGGACGGGCCCGCGGGGTGCGGGGGCGCGGGCGGCGCGGGGGCCGTCGGCGGGTCGGGTGGCGCCGGCGGGGTGGCCGGGGCGGCGGGTGGCGTGTCCGACGCGTGCGCGGGCGCGGCCGATGAGGGGCGCGAGGGAAGCGGGGGAGACGTGGGGGCGTGCGGGGCAGGCGCGGCGTGCGGGGCGGGCGGCGGATTCCGGGGAGCCGGCGGGGTCTGATCCGGCGGATCACCCGGAGCCTGCGGGTTCCGCTCCCCAGGATTCCGGGGAGCCGGTGGGCTCTGGTCCGGCGGCTGTCCGCCGGCGGGCGGAGTGGACAAGGCAGCCCCCGTGGTGTCCTCGGCCGACGGCCGGTGCCGCGGCGCGGGAGTGGAGGGTACCCACCCCTCCGCGCTCCCGGGCAGTGCGGAACCGGCCACCGTCTTTCGACGGCCGGCTCAGCCCTCCGCGGGCCGCGGGACCAGCCGCACGATCACCGACTTGCTCGCGGGCGTGTTGCTGACGTCCGCCGTCGACTCCAGCGGCACCAGCACGTTCGTCTCCGGGTAGTACGCCGCCGCGCAGCCCCGGGCCGTCGGATAGTGCACCACCCGGAAGCCGGGCGCCCGCCGCTCGCTGCCGTCCGTCCACTCGCTCACCAGATCCGCGTACGCCCCGTCCGCGAAGCCGAGCGCCGCCGCGTCCTCGGGGTGCACCAGGACCACCCGGCGGCCGCCCGTGATGCCCCGGTAGCGGTCGTCCAGACCGTAGATCGTGGTGTTGTACTGGTCGTGCGAGCGCAGGGTCTGCAACAGCAGTCGCCCCTCCGGCACCCTCGGGTACTCGACCGGCGCCGCCGTGAAGTTCGCCTTCCCGGTCTTCGTGGGGAAGCGGCGCTCGTCGCGCGGGGCGTGCGGCAGCGCGAAACCGCCCGGGTTCGCCGCGAGCCGCGCGTTGAAGTCCTCGAAACCGGGGACCACCCGCGCGATGCGGTCGCGGATCCGCGCGTAGTCCGCCTCGAACTCCTCCCACGGCGTCGCCGACCCCTCGCCGAGGACCGCCCGCGCCATCCGCGCCACGATCGCCGGCTCGGACAGCAGATGCGGGCTCGCCGGCGGCAGGTTGCCGCGCGAGGCGTGCACCAGACCCATCGAGTCCTCGACCGTGACGACCTGCCGGCCGCTCTTCTGCACGTCCTTGTCCGTGCGGCCCAGCGTCGGCAGGATCAGCGCGCGCCTGCCGGTCACCGCGTGCGAGCGGTTCAGCTTCGTCGACACGTGGACGGTCAGGCGCGCGGAGCGCATCGCCGCCTCGGTGACCTCCGTGTCCGGGGTCGCCCCGACGAAATTGCCGCCCATCGCGAAGAACACCTTCGCCTCGCCGTCGCGCAGCGCCTGGATGGACCGCACCACGTCGAAGCCGTGGTGGCGCGGCGAGACGATCCCGAACTCCTTGTCGAGGGCGTCCAGGAAGGCCGGCGCCGGCCGCTCGAAGATCCCCATCGTCCGGTCGCCCTGCACATTGGAGTGCCCGCGCACCGGGCACACCCCGGCGCCCGGCCGGCCCACGGCGCCCCGCAGCAGGAGCAGGTTGACCACCTCGCGGATGGTCGGCACGGAGTGCTTGTGCTGGGTCAGGCCCATCGCCCAGCAGACGATCGTCCGCTCCGAGGCCAGGACCATCTCCAGGGCCTTCTCGATCTCGGCGCGGGTCAGCCCGGTCGCGGCGAGCGTCTCGTCCCAGTCGGCCTCGCGGGCCGCCGCCGCGAACTCCTCGAACCCGTGCGTGTACGCGGCGACGAACTCCTCGTCCACCGCGCCCGGCGTCTCCAGGACCAGCCGGCCCAGCAACCGGAACAGGGCCTGGTCACCGCCGATGCGGATCTGCAGGAAGAGATCGGTGAGCGCCGCGCCCTTCAGCAAGCCCTGCGCCGTCTGCGGGTTCTTGAACCGCTCCAGACCCGCCTCCGGCAGCGGGTTCACCGAGATGATCCGCGCCCCCGCCGCCTTCGCCTTCTCCAGCGCCGACAGCATCCGCGGATGGTTCGTGCCCGGGTTCTGCCCCGCGACCACGATCAGGTCCGCGCGGTGCAGGTCCTCCAGGGACACACTGCCCTTGCCGACGCCGAGCGTCTCCGTGAGCGCCGAGCCCGAGGACTCGTGGCACATGTTGGAGCAGTCGGGCAGATTGTTGGTTCCGAACTCGCGGGCGAACAACTGGAGCAGGAACGCGGCCTCGTTGCTCGTACGGCCCGAGGTGTAGAAGAGGGCCTCGTCGGGGGAGGAGAGCGCCGTCAGCTCCTCCGCGATGATCGCGAACGCCCGCTCCCAGCTCACCGGCTCGTACCGCTCGGCGCCCTCCGGCAGATACATCGGATGCGTGATCCGGCCCTGCTGGCCCAGCCAGTAGCCACTGCGCGTCGCCAGGTCCGCGACCGGGTGCGCGGCGAAGAACTCCGGCGTCACCCGGCGCAGCGTCGCCTCCTCGGCGACCGCCTTCGCCCCGTTCTCGCAGAACTCCGCCACATGCCGCTTGTCCGCCTCCGGCCAGGCGCAGCCCGGGCAGTCGAAGCCGTCCTTCTGGTTGACCTTGAGCAGGGTCCGCGCGGTCCGCCGCACCCCCATCTGCTCGTGCGCCATCCTCAGCGTGTGCGCGACGGCGGGCAGCCCGGCGGCCGCGTGCTGCGGCGCCGCGACCCGCGGCGCGTCCTGGACCGGGTCGCCGACCGGCGGCTTGCTGACCATCGCGCTCTCCTTTGAGCGATGAAGGACTCGTACGTCTCCGATCCTGTCACGCGGCACCGACAACGGACCACGCACGGCCCGTGCACGGCCGGTCACCCCCGGCCGAGTGGACGGGAATGTCAGTGGCGCGTGGCAGGATCGTCCCGTGGCCGAGACAGCAGCGAAGAAGACCGATATGACCGAAGAGAACCGCCCGCGCCTGCTCCTCATGGACGGGCACTCCCTGGCGTACCGGGCGTTCTTCGCACTGCCCGCGGAGAACTTCACCACCGCGACCGGGCAGCCGACGAACGCGATCTACGGTTTCGCGTCCATGCTGGCGAACACGCTCCGCGACGAGGCGCCCACGCACTTCGCCGTCGCGTTCGACGTGTCCCGCAAGACCTGGCGCTCCGAGGAGTTCCCCGAGTACAAGGCGAACCGCTCCAAGACCCCCGACGAGTTCAAGGGGCAGGTCGAGCTGATCGGCGAGCTCCTCGACGCCATGCACGCCCCCCGCTTCGCCGTCGACGGGTACGAGGCGGACGACGTCATCGCCACCCTCGCCACCCAGGCCGAGGCCGAGGGCTTCGAGGTCCTGATCGTCACCGGCGACCGGGACTCCTTCCAGTTGGTCAGCGACCACACCACCGTGCTCTACCCCACCAAGGGCGTCTCCGAGCTGACCCGCTTCACCCCGGAGAAGGTCCAGGAGAAGTACGGGCTCTCGCCGTCCCAGTACCCGGACTTCGCCGCCCTGCGCGGCGACCCGTCGGACAACCTGCCCGGCATCCCCGGCGTCGGAGAGAAGACCGCCGCGAAGTGGATCAACCAGTTCGGCTCCTTCGCGGAACTGGTGGAGCGCGCCGAGGAAGTCAAGGGCAAGGCAGGCCAGAACCTCCGTGACCATCTGGAGTCGGTGAAGCTGAACCGCCGCCTCACCGAGATGGTCCGCGACGTCGAGCTGCCGAAGACCGTCGCCGACCTCGCCCGCGAGCCGTACGACCGCACGGCCGTCGCCCTCGTCCTCGACACCCTGGAGATCCGCAACCCCTCGCTGCGCGAGCGGCTCCTCGCCGTCGACCCCGGCGCCGCGGAGGAGACCGCCCCCGCCCCGGCTCCCGGTGTCGCCCTCGACTTCACCGTCCTCGGCTCCGGCGAGCTCGCCGGCTGGCTCGCCGAGCACGGCGGGCGGCCGCTCGGCGTCGCCACCCTCGAAAGCTGGGCGCTCGGCACCGGCAGCGTCGCCGAGATCGCCCTCGCGTCCGGCGACGGCGCCGCCGCCTGGTTCGACCCCGCCGAGCTCGACGAGGCGGACGAGCGGGCCTGGGCCGCCTGGATCTCCGACCCGGAGCGGCCGAAGGTCCTGCACAACGCCAAGAGCGCCATGCGGGTCTTCCCCGAGCACGGCTGGAGCGTCGCCGGCGTCACCATGGACACCGCGCTCGCCGCCTACCTGGTCAAGCCCGGCCGCCGCTCCTTCGCCCTGGACGCGCTCTCCGTCGAGTACCTGGGCCGCGAGCTCGCCCCCGCCGCGGCCGCCGACGGCCAGCTCGCCTTCGGCGCCGAGGACACCGCGGAGGCCGAGGCCCTGATGAGCCAGGCCCGCGCCGTCCTCGACCTCGGCACCGCCTTCGAGGAGAAGCTCGCCGAGGTCGGCGCGAAGGACCTCCTCCACGAGGTCGAGCTGCCCACCTCCGCGCTCCTCGCCCGCCTGGAGCGGCACGGCATCGCCGCCGACCGCGACCACCTGGAGGCCCTGGAGCAGCAGTTCGCGGGCGCCGTGCAGCAGGCCGTGAAGGAGGCCCACGCCTCCGTCGGCCACGAGTTCAACCTCGGCTCGCCCAAGCAGCTCCAGGAGGTCTTCTTCGGCGAGCTCAACCTGCCGAAGACGAAGAAGACCAAGACCGGTTACACCACGGACGCCGACGCGCTCGCCTGGCTGGCCGCCCAGACCGAGCACGAGCTCCCGGTGATCATGCTCCGGCACCGCGAGCAGGCCCGGCTGCGCTCCACCGTCGAGGGCCTGATCAAGACCATCGCCGCCGACGGCCGCATCCACACCACCTTCAGCCAGACCGTCGCCGCCACCGGCCGGCTGTCCTCCACCGACCCCAACCTGCAGAACGTGCCGGTGCGCACCGACGAGGGCCGCGCCATCCGCCACGGCTTCGTCGTCGGCGAGGGCTTCGAGGCCCTGATGACCGCCGACTACAGCCAGATCGAGCTGCGCGTGATGGCCCACCTCTCCGAGGACGAGGGCCTGATCGAGGCGTTCACCTCCGGCGAGGACCTGCACACCACGGTCGCCTCACAGGTCTTCGACGTCGAGCGGTCCGCCGTCGACGCCGAGATGCGCCGCAAGATCAAGGCCATGTCGTACGGCCTGGCGTACGGGCTCTCCGCCTTCGGCCTCTCCCAGCAACTGGGCATCGAGCCGGCCGAGGCACGCGGACTGATGGACACCTACTTCGAGCGCTTCGGCGGCGTGCGCGACTATCTGCGCCGGGTCGTCGACGAGGCCCGCGCCACCGGCTACACCGAGACGATGCTCGGCCGCCGCCGCTACCTCCCGGACCTCAACAGCGACAACCGCCAGCGCCGCGAGGCCGCCGAGCGGATGGCGCTCAACGCCCCGATCCAGGGCACGGCCGCGGACATCGTCAAGGTCGCCATGCTGCGGGTCGACCGCGCCCTGACCGAGGCCGGTCTCGCCTCCCGGATGCTGCTCCAGGTCCACGACGAAATCGTCCTGGAGCTCGCCCCCGGCGAGCGCGACCGGGTCGAGGCCCTCGTCCGCGAACAGATGGCCCACGCCGCCGACCTGCGCGCCCCGCTGGACGTCTCGGTCGGCGTCGGCCCGAACTGGGACTCGGCGGCGCACTGAGCCACACCCCTGCCGGGCCCAGGAGCCCTGGGCCCGGCAGGGGGGGTGCGGCTTCACCCCGGCGGACGGGATCAGCGTGAGCCCGTACGGGACCGTTCCGGCTCACGCCCCGCCACCGGGCCCTGCCGACGGCCCTCTCCCGGTCCGGGCCCCGACCGGAGCGCCCGCACCCGCATCCCCGCCCCGTACAGCACCACCCCGAGGAAGAGCCCCGAGCCGGCCCCGAAGCAGAACGTCGGGATGACGTCCAGGGGCGAGTCGATCCGGCCCCAGTACGCGTACCAGCGCAGCACGCGGTGCGCCGCGGCCGCCAGGACGCACGCCCCGATCACCCCGGCCGCCAGCAGGAGCCCGCGCCGGTCGAGGACCGGGACCTCCGTCGGCGCGGGCTCCTCCGCGGGCGCCGCACGCAGGGCCCGTACGGTGAACCAGCCGAGCAGCAGCAGAGCGAGCGCCGAACCCCCGTACTGCGCGTACAGATAGACGGGCATACCGCCCACCACCTCACCGAGGACCGGGATCAACCGGGTGCCCCAGCGGTCGAGATGGGTGAAGGCGTCCCACACGACGTGCGTCATCGCCCCGAGCGCCGCCGAGACGGCGAACCAGACGGCCAGGGACACCGGCCGCCGCTCCCGCCACGGCCGGCCGCGGACGAACGCGTACACCCGGCCGCGCAGGCGCCGCGGCAGCAGCGCCACCAGCGGCTCACGCACCATCAGCCACAGGGCCACCAGCGCCGCCGTGACGAGCACGTCGACGGTGACGACCCCGAGGAAGGAGTGCGTCACGTCTCCGAAGAACATCGCGTCGGGCACGGCGGTGGCCGCGAAATAGGTCATGTCGGGCGAGAAGGAGCCGGCGACCAGCGCCGATGCCACCAAGGGCCCCCGGGCGGTCCCGTCCCTGCGGAGGGCGGGCAGCACGGCGGCGGCATGGCTGAGCGTGAACGGCACGGAAAATCCCCCTCGTCCGATGTGGTCCCAGTATTCAGGACGACCCCGTGTCGAACGCGCGAGCGGCCAAGTGGTGACGAAACCGTGAAACACGGTCAGGGCCCGGTGTTCGCGGGTCCGGAGTTGGCATAGGGTCGGCAGGTCGGACCCGCGCGGGGAGCGCGGAAGCGGGACACGGGGAGGAACCACACGTATGGCAGCGCACTTGGGCCGTCGGCTGCGCAGGGGAGCCACCAGCGGCGCGGTCGTGGCCGCCGCGGTCGCGGCGCTCGCCGCCTCGCAGGGGCCGGGCTCGATCCCGCCGCCCACGGACAACGCCGGTGGCGACCTGCCGATCGGCGCGGGCGACACGACCACGCCCCCGGACGGCTCGGGCCCCGGCGACTCGTCGTACTACACCGAGCTGCCCCCGCTGAACACGCCCAACAAGCCGGGCGCTCCCGCCGATCCGCCGCTCATCACCGGCCCCGCCCAGGCCGGCATACCCGCGACCGTCCTCGCCGCCTACCAGCGCGCCGAGCAGTCGATCCGCTCCACCGACCCCTCGTGCAACCTGCCCTGGCAGCTCCTCGCCGGCATCGGCAAGGTCGAGTCCGGGCAGGCGCGCGGCGGTGCGGTCGACGCCAACGGCACCACCACCTCGGCGATCCTCGGCCCCGCCCTCAACGGTGTGGGCTTCGCCAACATCTCGGACACCGACGACGGCGCCTACGACGGCGACAAGGTCCACGACCGCGCGGTGGGCCCGATGCAGTTCATCCCGTCCACCTGGGCCACCTGGGGCCAGGACGCCAACGGCGACGGGAAGAAGGACCCGAACAACATCTACGACGCGGCCCAGGCCGCCGGCCTCTACCTCTGCGCCAACGACCGCAACCTCGCCGTCAAGGCCGACCTGGACCGGGCGATCCTCAGCTACAACCGCTCGCGGGAGTACCTGAACACGGTCCTGTCCTGGTTCGAGTACTACAAGCGCGGCACCCACCAGGTGCCCGACGGCACGGGCGTGCTCCCCGGCGCGCGCAACGACGACCGGGTCACCACCCCCGGCCGGACCACCCCGCCCGCGACGACGCCCGCCAAGCCGACGCCGACGCCCACGCCCACGCCGAAGCCGACGCCTTCCAAGCCCGTCACCCCGAAGCCGACCGACCCGCCGACCACCTCCCCGGCCGCCAAGGTCGTACGGATCGAGAAGACCGGCTCCGGCACGCTCACCGCCACCGCCGGCGGCACCTTCGCCACCCGGCCCACGGTCCTGGCCGTCGACCTCGCCGGCAAGCCGGTCGCCGGCGTCCAGGTCCGCTTCCGGATCACGGGCGACACCGACGCCCGCTTCGGCATCGGCGCGCGGGAGATCACCGCCACCACCGGCAGCACCGGCAAGGCCGCCGCGCCGAGCATCAAGGCCGGCGAGCGGACCGGCGGATTCACCGTCGGCGTCACCGTGGTGGGCCGCAGCCTGAACGCGGTCTCGTTCGCCGCGACCGTGACCGAGCGGGCCGCCGACACGCTCACCCGCCTCGACGCCAAGGAGCCGGCGGCCACCACCGGCGCCCAGTTCGCCGACCGGGTCCGGGTGAAGGCCACCCACGGCGGGGCGGCCGCCGCCGGCGTCGCCCTCACCGCCACCTTCGTCACCTCGGCGGACGGCTCGCAGACCGCCACCGACGGCCCCTTCTTCAAGACCGCCGACGGCACCGCCGTCCGCACCCTCACCGGCCTGAAGACGGACGCCGACGGGTTCCTCACCCTGCCCGCGATGTACGCGGGCGAGAAGACCGGCACCTTCCTGCTGCGTCTGACCGCCCCCGGCGGCGGCACGGTGACCGTCCAGCTCAAGGTCACCGCCCCGGCCCCCGAGCCGACCCCGACCCCGACGCCGTCCCCGGACTCCTCGTCCTCGCCGTCTCCGTCGCCCTCCACGAGCACGCCGGAGACCACCCCCTCCTCCTGACACCGGCGCCCCCGGTGTCCGACGCCGCCTCCGCGTCCCTCCCGGGACGCCGAGGCGGCGTCGCGCGTTCCGCGCGCGAGCTGTTCTCATCTCACGGCCGCGTTGCTACGGTGCCCCCGCCCTGACGACCTATCAGATCGAGCACCGGGAGGCCGACCATGCGCGCCCTTGCCGCCGCCGCCATCGGACTCGTCCCCGTCCTCCTGTTCATGCTGCTCGTCTCCCTGGTCGACCTCCCGCCGGACGGGCCCACCTCGCCCCAGCCGCTGCTGACCGCCGATCCCGGCCCCAAGAAGTGAGGGGCCGACCGATGCGCCGACGCGCCGGCCTCGTCCTGCTCTCCTTCGCCGTCTTCTTCGCCGCCATGGCCCCGACCCTGCGCTGGTACGCCTTCCCCCGTCTCGCGAAGATCCCGCCGAACCAGTACCAGGAGACCGTCCTGGAGGCGAAACCCGCCACCCTGCTCAACTACACGACCCTCAAGGCCGAGAAGGTCGAGAGACTCACGATCGTCCAGACCCTCAAGGGCAATGTGGAGGAGTCCCGGAAGATCGAGCGCGACGCCGGCCGGGACGTCGTCGTCTGGGACTCCCTCTCCTACGTCATCGGCCCCGACGGCACGATGGTCTCCAAGATCCCCGAGCGCTACATCTTCGACGCCCACACCCAGGACCCGGTCCACGCCACCGGCGAGATGGTCGACGGCGACCCGGTCCGGCGCGAGGGCATCGAGTTCAAGTGGCCCTTCCTCACCGAGAAGCGGGACTACCAGTACTTCGACGCCCAGACCCGCACCTCCGCCCCCATCCACTACAAGGGCACCCGCACCTTCCGCGGCCTGGAGGTCTACTACTTCGAGCAGACCGTGCCCTGGACCAAGGTGCCCATGCCCAAGACCATGCCCGTCCAGGGCATCACCCCCGACGTCCTCGCCAAGACCGGACTCACCCGCTGGTACACCACCAAGCGCATGTTCTGGGTCGACCCCGTCACCGGCGCCCCCGTCAACGGCGAGGAGATCCACACGGAGGAGCTCCGCAACGCCCGGGCCCTCATGGGCCAGGACACCGTCACCGTCTTCGACGGCCACGTGAAGATGCGCGAGGACTACATCGCCCACATCGTCGAACTCGTCGAGTCCAACCGCCTGATGGTGCTGCTGCTCGTCTCATACCTCCCCTGGGGCTTCACCGCCCTCGCCCTGCTCCTGCTCGGCCTCTCCCTCTGGCTCGAAGCCCGCTCCCGCCGCCCCGCGGCCGCCCCACCCGTCACCGCTCCCGCCTGAGCCGGGCACTGGTGTGCCGGGTCGGCTCCGCCGTCGAAGGGTCCTCCGGCCACGGGTGCCTGGGATAGCGCCCCCGCAGCTCCGCCCGCACCGCGCGATAACCCTCCCGCCAGAACGAGGCCAGATCGGACGTCACCGCCGCCGGCCGCCCGGCGGGGGAGAGCAGATGCACCAGCACCGGAACCCCCGCCACCCGCGGTGTCTCCGCGAGCCCGAACATCTCCTGGAGCTTCACCGCGAGCACCGGCCGCTCCCCGCCGTACTCCACCCGGATCCGTGAACCGCTCGGCACCTCGATCCGCTCCGGCGCCAGCTCGTCGAGCCGCCCCGCCTCACCGGTCGCCCACGGCAGCAGCCGCCGCAGCCCCTCACCGGCGTCGATCCGGCCCAGATCCGCCCGCCGCCGCGCCCGGGACAGCTCCGGCTCCAGCCACTCCCCGGCCCGCCCGAGCAGCGCCTCCTCCGACACGTCCGGCCACGGCTCACCCCTCTCTCGGTGCAGAAACGCCAGACGTGCCCGCAGCTCCTCGGCCTCCCGGCTCCAGCGCAGCAGCCCGGTGCCCTCCCGGCGCAGCCCGTCGAGCAGCGCCTCCCGAACGAGGGCCGGATCGGCGTCCCGCAGCGGGCGGACCGTCAGCTCCACCGCCCCGAGCCGCTCCACCGACCGGGCCACCACGTCCCCGCCCTCCCAGCGGACCTCCTCGCCCGCCCGCAGCAGATGCCCCGCCGCCCGCCGGGCGACCCGCTCGTCCACCACGGCCGCCAGCCGCACCCGGGCCGTGGCGCTCTGCGCCGTACGGTCCGCCACCGCCACCGCCAGCCACGCGCCGGTCCCCAGCCGCGACCCCTCGGCCAGCCGGGCACCCGTACCGGACACCATCAGATAGCCGCCCAGCTCCCGGGCCCGCGCCACCCGCTCCGGGAAGGCGAGCGCCGTCACGAGCCCGGCCACCCCCTCCTCGCCGCCGGCCGCTCCCGCCGCCTCGACCGTCCCGGCACCCGCACCCGCATCCGCGCCCGGTCCCGCCCCGGAGGCCGCCGAGCGCTCCAGCCGCCGCGCCTCCGCCTTCCACCGCGCCGCGTACCCGTCGCCGCCCCGCCGCGCCTCACGCCAGGCCGCCGCCAGATCGTCCCCGTACTCCCGGGGCGGCTCCTCGCTCAGCAGCGCCACCACCTCGGCAGCCCGCCGGGCACCCACCTCGGCGGCCCCGTCGAGCAGCGCCCGCGCCAGCCGCGGGTGCAGCCCGAGCCGGGACATCCGCAGTCCCCGCTCCGTCGCCCTGCCGTCCGCGTCCACGGCACCGACCGCCGCCAGGACCTGCCCGGCGGCCGCCATCGCGCCGGCGGGAGGCGCGTCGAGCAGCGCAAGGCCGGCCGCCGTCGGATCGCCCCAGCACGCGACCCGCAGGGCGAAGTCCGCCAGGTCGGCGATCCGGATCTCGGGGGAGGGGAAACGGGCCCGGTTCCCGTCCTCCGCCTCGGACCAGCAGCGGTACACCGTGCCGTGGGCCTCACGGCCCGAGCGGCCCGCCCGCTGGGTCGCCGCCGCGATCGACACCGGCACCGTGGCCAGCGAGCCCAGCCCCCGCGCGTGATCCATCCGCGGCTCCCGGGCGAGCCCCGAGTCCACCACGATCCGCACGCCCGGCACCGTCAGGCTCGACTCCGCCACCGAGGTCGACAGGACCACCCGCCGCCGCCCGTCCGGCCCGGGCCCCCGCAGCACCGCGTCCTGCACCGCCGCCGGAGCCCGCCCGTGCAGCGACAGCACCTCGGCGTCCAGATCCGCCAGGAGCCCCGCCGTCCGCGCGATCTCCCCGGTGCCGGGCAGGAAGCACAGCACGTCGCCCTCGTGCCGCTCCATCGCGATCCGCACCGTCGCCGCCACATGGCGCAGCAGCGCCGGATCCACCCACGTGCCGTGCGCCGGCCGGATCCCGGCGGGCGGCGCCGCGTAGTGCACCGCGTACCCGTGCACCTCTCCCTCGGCCCACACGACGGGAGCGGGCCCGCTCCCGTCCAGGACCGTCAGGAGCTGCGCCCACGCCTCCGCGTCGCTCGTGGCCGACGCGGCGATCAGCTTCAGCTCGGGACGCAGCGTGGCCCGCACGTCCACCAGGAACGCCAGCGCCGTGTCGGCGTCCAGGTGCCGCTCGTGGCACTCGTCCAGCAGGACCACGTCCACCCCCGCGAGCTCCGGATCACGCTGGAGCCGCTGGAGCAGGACGCCCGTCGTCACCACCTCGACCCTGGTCGCGGGGCCGGCCCGCCGCTCGCCCCGCACGGAGAAGCCGACGGACCCGCCGACCTCCTCGCCGAGCAGCCACGCCATCCGCCGCGCCGCCGCGCGCACCGCCATCCGGCGCGGCTCGGCCACCAGCACCCGCCGCTCCGGCCCGTCCCCTATGAGTCCCGCGAGCGCGAGCGGGACCAGCGTGGTCTTGCCGGTCCCGGGCGGGGCGTACAGCACGGCCGTGCCGCGCTCGTCGAGCGCGGTCAGCAGCTCGGGGACGGCATGGCGGACGGGAAGGCGGTCGAGTGCGTCGTTTCGGATCACGCGGCAAGTCTCGTACGCCGGACCGACCCCGTGCGCCCCGTCATCCACAGGACCGCCGATTCATACGACTAACGGGATCGGACGCCTGTCCCCTATCTGTCGACGCGCTCGCACACGAAGATCGCCGTACCCGGGATCAGATTCCCCCGCAGCGGGGACCAGCCGCCCCACTCCTGGCTGTTCCACTCCGGCCACTCCGGCTCCACCAGGTCGAGCAGCCGGAAGCCGCCCGCCACCACGTCCCGCACCCGGTCGCCGATGGTCCGGTGGTGCTCGACGTACACCGCCCGCCCTTGCTCGTCCTGCTCGACGTACGGCGTGCGGTCGAAATAGGAGGCCGCGACCGAGAGCCCCTCGGGCCCCGGCTCGTCCGGGAACGCCCAGCGGATCGGGTGCGTCACCGAGAACACCCACCGGCCGCCCGGCCGCAGCACGCGGTGCACCTCGCGGAAGACCCGGACCGGATCCGCGACGAACGGCACCGCGCCGTACGCCGAGCAGGCCAGGTCGAACGAACCGTCCCGGAAGGGCAGCGCCCCCGCGTCCGCCTCCACCAGCGGCACGTCCCCGCCGATCCGCAGCGCGTGCTGGAGCTGCCGGTGCGAGAGGTCGAGGGCGACCGGCCGGGCGCCCTGGGCGGCCAGCCAGCGCGAGCACTGCGCCGCGCCCGCTCCGATCTCCAGGACGTCGAGACCCTTCAGCGAGCCGGCCGGTCCGAGCAGCCCGGCGTCCGCCTCGTCCAGGCCCTCCGGCCCCCAGACGAACCGGTCGTCGCCGAGGAACGCCCCGTGCTCGGTCTGGTACTCGTCGGCGTTGCGGTCCCACCAGCCCCGGCTGGCCCGGCTGCTCTCCGTTTCCCCCGCGTCACGCCGGGTCGCCTCCGCCTCTTCCCCGGGGCCGTCTTCCTGTCCGTAGTCTTGGTTCATCTCGCCCGTCGATGTAGTTTGCGCTCAGAGCCGCCGCGCGAGAGCGCGGGCGGTTTTCCGCGGCCAGGACGGCCTGGGGCGACACGAGTTGTGCCGGGTATGCGGCGATCCGCCCCCGGTGCGCGCTTCGCGCATTGACCCTGTCCGGCCGCCCCCGTATGCTAAAGGTTGCGCTGCGGGCCTGCGCGCCTCAGACGGAGCAGGCCGCGCTCGCACCTGTTGTATGTCCCCTCGGTTTTCGAGGCGTCCCCCGCTTTCGCGGGAAGGCGCTTCATTGGCTGTCCGGCTTCTTCAGTGCGATACGGGCTCACGGCGTAGCAGTACCTACGACTTTCTGTCCGTAACCGGAGCCCTTTCCCACATGACGAGCAGCACCGAGACCACCGCCACCACCCCGCAGGTTGCGGTCAACGACATCGGTAACGAGGAAGCCTTCCTCGCCGCGATCGACGAGACGATCAAGTACTTCAACGACGGCGACATCGTCGACGGCGTCATCGTGAAGGTCGACCGGGACGAGGTCCTGCTCGACATCGGTTACAAGACCGAAGGTGTCATCCCGAGCCGCGAGCTCTCGATCAAGCACGACGTCGACCCGAACGAGGTCGTCAAGGTCGGCGACGAGATCGAGGCCCTGGTTCTCCAGAAGGAGGACAAGGAAGGCCGCCTGATCCTCTCGAAGAAGCGCGCCCAGTACGAGCGTGCCTGGGGCACCATCGAGAAGATCAAGGAAGAGGACGGCATCGTCACCGGTACCGTCATCGAGGTCGTCAAGGGTGGTCTCATCCTCGACATCGGCCTCCGCGGCTTCCTCCCGGCCTCCCTGGTCGAGATGCGTCGCGTCCGCGACCTCCAGCCCTACGTGGGCAAGGAGCTCGAGGCGAAGATCATCGAGCTGGACAAGAACCGCAACAACGTGGTCCTGTCCCGCCGTGCCTGGCTCGAGCAGACCCAGTCCGAGGTCCGCCAGACCTTCCTCACGACCCTGCAGAAGGGTCAGGTCCGCTCCGGCGTCGTGTCCTCGATCGTCAACTTCGGTGCCTTCGTGGACCTGGGCGGCGTCGACGGCCTCGTGCACGTCTCCGAGCTGTCCTGGAAGCACATCGACCACCCGTCCGAGGTTGTCGAGGTCGGCCAGGAGGTCACCGTCGAGGTTCTCGACGTGGACATGGACCGCGAGCGCGTCTCCCTGTCGCTGAAGGCGACCCAGGAGGACCCGTGGCAGCAGTTCGCCCGTACCCACCAGATCGGCCAGGTCGTCCCGGGTAAGGTCACGAAGCTGGTTCCGTTCGGTGCGTTCGTCCGCGTGGACGAGGGCATCGAGGGTCTGGTCCACATCTCCGAGCTGGCCGAGCGCCACGTGGAGATCCCGGAGCAGGTCGTCCAGGTCAACGACGAGATCTTCGTCAAGGTCATCGACATCGACCTCGAGCGTCGTCGCATCAGCCTCTCGCTGAAGCAGGCCAACGAGTCCTTCGGTGCCGACCCGGCCTCGGTCGAGTTCGACCCGACCCTGTACGGCATGGCCGCGTCCTACGACGACCAGGGCAACTACATCTACCCCGAGGGCTTCGACCCCGAGACCAACGACTGGCTGCCGGGCTACGAGGCCCAGCGCGAGGCGTGGGAGACCCAGTACGCCGAGGCGCAGCAGCGCTTCGAGCAGCACCAGGCTCAGGTCATCAAGTCCCGCGAGGCCGACGAGGCCGCCGCTGCCGAGGGTGGCGCCGCCGCTCCGGCCGGTGCCCCGGCGGGCGTGTCCGGTGGCTCCTACTCCTCGGAGTCGGACGACAACTCCGGCGCCCTGGCGTCGGACGAGGCGCTTGCCGCCCTGCGTGAGAAGCTGGCCGGCGGCCAGAGCTGAAACGCTCACCGCTGAGCTTCCGTAGCTAGCGTCGAGGCCCGCCTCCCTTCGGGGAGGCGGGCCTCGGTCGTTTCCACGGGACCACCGAACCGCAGGGCCGCCGGACCACCGGGCCGCCGGACCGTCCCCGCGTCGCGTCGCGTCAGGAAGTGACGGCGATGTTCGTCAGCCCGTAGCCGCCCGTCACCGTGTTCGAGCTGTAGACCGTGGTCGTGCAGGACCCGCTCTGGTTGGTCACGTAGACGGCCAGCCGCTTGGCGCCCGTCGCGCCGGTGAGGTCGGAGCGGTTGCCGCGGAAGACCGTGCCGCAGCCCCAGCCGCTCTGCTGGGTGTGGGTCTCGTAGCCGTTGTTGGTGGTGCCGCGGCCGGTGTTGTTCTCCACCAGGACGTTGTTCCCCTTCACGTCCACCCAGGAGTCGTCGTAGTGCACGCCCGTCAGGCCGCTGCCGTCGAAGCTGTTGCCGATGATCCGCGCGCCGGTCGTGCCCTCCTTGATGTCGATGTTCTCGCCGCCGACGTCCGGGCCGATGACGTTGTTCAGGATCTGCGCGTGGTCGCTGCGGTCGGAGAGCGTGTTGGCCGTGCCGACGTAGACGCCCTCGCCCATGCCCCGGCCGTCGTTGCCGGTGTCGTAGATCCGCGAGTTCTTGATGACCGCGTTCTTGCTGGAGTTGCGGAAGTGCACGCCCTCCATGTCGAGGTCGTGCACGGTCACCCCGTCGATGACGACGCCGTTGGCGTAGTCGGTCATGATCCCCTTCTGGCCGCCGGTCACGGTGACGCCCTGGACCGTCCAGTAGGAGGCGCCGTTCAGGTGCAGCCCGTAGCCGCCGCCCGCCTTGAGGACGGCCCGGGGCGAGCCGGTGAGCGTGATGCGTGCCGTGGAGGTGCCCGCGACCGTGGCCTTGAAGTTGCCGGTGTAGGTGCCGTCCGCGAGGCGGATGGTGTCGCCGGGGCGGGCGTTGGTGAGGGCCGTCTTCAGTTGGGTCGCGGTGGACACCTCGATGGTGGCCGCCGAGGCCGGCGCGGCCGTGGCGAGGGGGAGGGCGAGGAGCGCCGGGAGCAGGGGGACGAGCAGCGTTCGGGTGCGCATGGGGGATGCCTTCCGCTCGATGCCAGAGGTTCGGTCGATGCCAGAGGTTCTCAAGGGTGTTCTCGTATGTGTACGAGGAACGAGATGCTGAACGCGGTGCTGTCCCGTGACGGTAGGGAGACGCTGTGGGCATGTCAAGGTCTGGACCAGTGGGCCGAGGTGCCGTGACGGAACGCCGGGCCGGCACGGGAAATCCGCCCGGCGGGAATGGTGCCGGGCCGGACCGCGTTGTCCAGGGAGAACGCGAGGAGGAGCGGAAATCGTGCTTGATCCCCAGGGTTTGTACGAATGGGACCAGAAGGGCCTGGCCGTGGTCGACATGGCCCTGGCTCAGGAGTCGGCCGGACTGGTCATGCTCTACCACTTCGACGGTTACATCGACGCCGGGGAGACCGGCGAGCAGATCATCGACCGCGTGCTCGACACCCTGCCCCACCAGGTGGTCGCCCGCTTCGACCACGACCGGCTCGTGGACTACCGCGCCCGCCGGCCCCTGCTGACCTTCCGCCGCGACCGCTGGACGTCGTACGAGACGCCCGTCATCGAGGTCCGCATCGTCCAGGACGCCACCGGGGCGCCCTTCCTGGTGCTGTCCGGCCCCGAGCCCGACGTCGAATGGGAGCGGTTCGCCGCCGCCGTGCGCCAGATCGTCGACCGCCTCGGCGTCCGGCTCGCCGTCAACTTCCACGGCATCCCGATGGGCGTCCCGCACACCCGCCCCGTCGGACTCACCCCGCACGGCAGCCGCACCGACCTCATGCCCGGCCACCGCAGCCCCTTCGACGAGGCGCAGGTGCCCGGCAGCGCCGAGTCCCTCATCGAATTCCGGCTCACCGAGGCGGGTTACGACACCCTCGGCGTCGCCGCCCACGTCCCGCACTACGTCGCCCGCTCGCCGTACCCGGACGCCGCCCTCACCGCGCTCGAGGCCGTCACCGCCGCCACCGGCCTCGTCCTGCCCGGCGTCGCCCACGCCCTGCGCACCGAGGCGCGCCGCACCCAGACCGAGATCGACCGCCAGATCGGCGAGGGCGACGAGGAACTGGTCGCGCTCGTCCAGGGCCTGGAGCACCAGTACGACGCGATGGCCGGCGCCGAGACCCGCGGCAGTCTGGTCGCCGAACCCGTCGACCTGCCCTCCGCCGACGAGCTGGGCCGCGAGTTCGAGCGCTTCCTCGCCGAGCGCGAGGGCGACGTCTAGCCGCCCGCCGGCGGGCTCTAAGCTGCCGCTCATGCTGAAAGTGGGCCTGACCGGCGGAATCGGTGCCGGCAAGAGCGAAGTGTCCCGGCTGCTCGTCTCGTACGGAGCCGTACTGATCGACGCCGACCGGATCGCCCGCGAGGTCGTGGAGCCCGGCACCCCCGGGCTCGCGGCCGTCGTCGCGGAGTTCGGGCCGGAGATCCTTGACGCCCGGGGCGCCCTGGACCGGCCGAAGCTCGGCGCGATCGTCTTCGCCGACCCCGAGCGGCTCGCCGCCCTGAACGGCATCGTCCATCCGCTCGTCGGCGCCCGCTCCGCCGAGCTGGAGGCCGAGGCCGGCCCCGACGACGTGGTCGTCCACGATGTCCCGCTGCTCACCGAGAACGGACTGGCGCCCCTGTACGACCTGGTCGTCGTCGTGGACGCCTCCCCGGAGACCCAGCTCGACCGCCTCGTCCGACTGCGCGGCATGACCGAGCCCGAGGCGCGTGCCCGCATGGCCGCCCAGGCCACCCGCGCGCAGCGCCGCGCCGTCGCCGACGTCCTCGTCGACAACGACGGCCCGCTGGAGGCGCTGGAGCCGCAGGTGCGCAAGCTCTGGGACGAACTC
The DNA here is from genome assembly GCF_040612775.1 of Streptomyces sp. NPDC006339. NCBI lineage: Bacteria > Bacillati > Actinomycetota > Actinomycetes > Kitasatosporales > Streptomycetaceae > Streptomyces > Streptomyces sp. NPDC006339. The sequence continues at coordinate 213,173 of NZ_JBEXQW010000004.1, read as the reverse complement.
CGGCAGCGGGCCGCGGACTCCCGGTGACCGAGCCCCGGCGGAGGCACTGACAGGGCCTTGACGGGGTCGGCGGCTCCGACGGGTCCGACGGCTCCGACGGCTCCGACGGTCCGATCCGCGAACGGTCGGGGCACGGCGCGTCGCAAAGGCCCCCCGGCGGGGTAGAGATGACCTTCGCGAGGATCGGCGCACCGGTCGGGCCCCGTGGAATACGGCCGCCGTGCCCACTGTTGAACCGCCGGAGCGAGGGAAGGAAGACCACTGTGGCCGAGAGGAACCCGGAGACCCACGTCATCGACTTCCGCGCCGCCGAGCAGTTGCTGGCCGCGCGGGACCCGCGCGGTGCGGTCAAGCTGCTGGACTCGGTGATCGCCGCCCACCCCGAGAACACGGCCGCGCGGCTGCTGCGTGCCCGTGCCTTCTTCGCCGCCGCCCAACTCAGACCCGCCGAGCTCGAGTTCGAGCTGGTCCTGGAGCGCGAGCCGGACAACGCGTTCGCGCACTTCGCCCTCGCCCGGACCTACCAGCGCTCCGGCCGCCCCGAGCAGGCCACCCGCCATTTCCGCCTCGCCGCCGCGCTCGACCCGAAGCCGGAGTATCTGGAAGCGGCCCGCTTCGACCCGACGCCCGAGTAGCCCCGGGCCCGGGAGGCTCAGCGGCGCCCGCGGCCGCCGCGATCGGGCTCGTACGGCGGGATGTCACGCCCCGGCTGCCAGTGAGGCCCCTGCCGGATGTGCCGGGACACCACGATCAGGTCGACGGCCGCCACCACGAACAGCACGCCGCACGCCGCCGCCCACCCCGGGCGCCCGACCAGCGAGAACGCCGCCGTCCCGAAGGCGCCCCACAGCACGCCCCACAGGCTCAGCCAGAACCGCAACCGCAGCGCACTGCGCGCGGTCGCGGGTTCACTCCCCGTACGCATCACGTCGCCTCTCCCGGGTGAGAGGACCCCGAGAACACTTCCAGCATCCACCCACACCCCACGATCCGAAAGGGCGGCCGAGGTCCGACGGATGCGTCGGCGGACGGTCGGACCCTGGAGGGAGAGGACGCGAGAGGCATGGACGCAGACAGCGACACGGGCAGGCGGGAGAACCCGATGCGGAACGGGCACCAGGGGACCGGACCGGGGCCGATCACCCCGGACGGCTGCGCCGTGGAGCTCTACCGGCGTCTGTCCGTCGGCAGCGAACCGGACATGATCGGAGCGGCCGTACCCGCCGGCGCCACACTGCTCGAACTGGGCAGCGGCGCCGGCCGGGTGACCGTCCCGCTCGTGGAACGCGGCTTCGCCGTCACGGCCGTGGACGAGTCCGCGGAGATGCTGGTGGCCCTCGCCGAGCGGGCGCCGGGCGTCCCGACCGTGCACAGCTCCATCGAGACGCTACGGCTGCCCCGCCGGTTCGACGCGGTCGTCCTCGGCTCGTTCCTGGTGCACACGGCCGACCACCGGACCCGTCAGGCCCTTCTGGAGACCTGCCGGCGGCACGTGAAGGACGACGGGCTCGTCCTCGTCCAGCGCGAGGGAGCGGACTACCACGACGACGTGCCCCGCGAACGCCGGGACCCCGCCGGATGCACCGTCCGCATCGTGTCCTCGGAGCCGATCGGCGACGGCGTCGACCGCGTCTTCGCCGAATACCTCTTCCCGGACGCGCGCTGGACCCAGACCTTCCTGTCCCGGCGGCTGACCAGGGATGCCTTCGAAGGCCATCTCGCCGAGGCCGGACTCGTCGTCGACCGCTATCCCACCGACGACGGCACCTGGGCGCTGGCCCGGCCCGCGCCGGCCGGCCGCTGACGCCGGTCCGTGGACGACGTCCGTCAGTGCACGAAGCTGTAGCTGCGCCAGGGCGGTGTCCCCGGCACGATCTCGTCGCCGCTGTTGCTCGGCAGATACGTGTACTCCCCGCCCCGGCAGTCCGGCGTCGCGTACAGCCGCATGTCCACCAGCGTGCCGTTCTCCACCCGGCTCGCGCCCTCCGGGGCCAGCTTGTGGCAGCCCTTCACCGAGGGGCTGGTCACCAGCGCCGCGGCCGCCGGCTCCGCCGTGTGCGCCCCCTCCGGCTCGGCCTCCTGCCCGGCCTCGTGTCCGGCCTCCTGCCCGGCCCGGGGCCCCGTCTCGTACGAGATCGTGCCCACCGCGGTGCGCCCCAGGTCCGAGCAGCCCGCGACGGCGAGCGAGAGCAGGGCGGCCCCGGTGGCGATGGTGAGACGCCGGTGAAGGGACATGGCGGGATCCTCGTCTGTCGGGCGCGGGCGGCCGAAGCCTGTTCCCCGCCACCCTGCCGCCTCCCCGCAGCGGGTGTCATGTCCGGTTGGGCCGCCCGGGGGAAGCGCCGCGGAGGTCCGTTGTCAGACCCCACCCGTAAGGTCGGAGGTCCAGTCGGAAACCGTCGCGGACCGGGAGGTGAGCATCGCCGTGACCAGCGCCCTGATCGGCCGTGCCGCCGTCTTCCTGCCCGCCGCCCTGCCCCGGGAGGGCCGGGTCGCCTTCTGGTCGCCCGACGGGACCGACCCGGCGGCGGGTGAGCTTCCGTCCGGCTCCGCCGAGCGCGGTGAGATCACCGTCGTGCGCCGCCACGGCGCGGGGGTGCGCGGCCGGACCGTGCCCGCCGTTCTGATGCCCGTCGGCGAGGCCCTGCCCCACCTGGTCGCCGCCCGCCACCACCCGGCCGCGCACCCCGCGGCCGCCTGCTGGGGCGCCGCCGCCCTTCACGCCCTGCACCTCGTCGCCCGCGGCCGCCTGCTGCCCGGGCTCACCGCCGACGACCACGACGCCTGGCGAGCCGGGCCGCTCGACGCCGACGACATCGCCCACCTCCGGGCCGTCGCCGCCGCCATGCCGTACGAGGCCCACGCCACGCCCGTCCCCGGCCGCGTCCCGCTCCACCTGCCCGAGCCCGAGGCACTGGTCCGGGCCTTCCTGGACGCCGTCGCCGACACGCTGCCCCGGACACCCGCGGCGCCGCACGCGGTCGGCGCGCCCTTCGCCGCGCGCGAGCCCCGACACCTGCCCCGCGCCCGAGCCTGGGCCGCCGAGGCCGCCGCCGGCATGGACGCGGGCGTGCGCGTCTCGCTCCGCCTCGACCTGTCCGGATACGAGCTGTTCGACACCTCGGACGACGGCACCGGCGAGGAGCGGCAGGCCGCCGCGGCCCTCCTCCAGGTGCACAGCCTCGCCGACCCCACCCTCGTCATCGACGCCGCCGCCCTCTGGGCCGGGGACGGCGACGAGCACTTCGGGCCCCGCGCCAGGATCGACGCCGTCCTCGCCCTGCGCCGGGCCGCCCGCGTCTGGCCACCGCTCGGCCGCCTCCTGGAGCGGGACGTGCCCGACGTGCTCGCCGTGTCCGAGGACGAGCTCTACGAGCTCCTCGGCCCCGCCGCCGCCCGCCTGGCCGACGCGGGGGTCGCCGTGCACTGGCCCCGGGACCTCGCCCGCTCCCTCAGCGCCTCCGCCGTCGTCCGGCCGGCCCGCTCCGCGCCCGGCTCCGCCACCGACGGCACCGCCTTCTTCGACAGCGAGGAACTCCTCCGCTTCAACTGGCAGCTCGCCCTCGACGGCGACCCCCTCACCGAACGGGAGATGGACGCGCTCGCCGAGGCCCACCGCCCGGTCGTCCGCCTGCGCGACCAGTGGGTGGTCGTCGATCCCGACCTCGTCCGCAAGGCCCGCAAGCGCGAGCTCGGCCTCCTCGAACCGGTCGACGCGCTCGCCGTCGCCCTCACCGGCACCGCGGACATCGACGGCGAGACCGTCCCCGCCGTCCCCGTCGGCGCCCTCGCCGCCCTCCGCGACCGGCTCCTCGCCGGACCCGAGGACGTCCCGCAGCCACCCGGCCTCGACGCCACCCTGCGCGACTACCAATTGCGCGGCCTCGCCTGGCTCGACCTGATGACCTCCCTCGGCCTCGGCGGCTGCCTCGCCGACGACATGGGCCTCGGCAAGACCGTCACCCTCATCGCCCTCCACCTGCGCCGCGCCCGCCGCGCACCCACCCTCGTCGTCTGCCCCGCCTCGCTCCTCGGCAACTGGCAGCGGGAGATCCGCCGCTTCGCGCCCGGAGTGCCCGTCCGCCGCTTCCACGGCGCCGACCGCACCCTCGAAGGACTCGACGGCGGCTTCGTCCTCACCACCTACGGCACCCTGCGCACCAGCGCCCCCCAGCTCGCCGAGCAGGAATGGGGCATGGTCGTCGCCGACGAGGCCCAGCACGTCAAGAACCCCTTCTCGGCGACCGCCAAGGCGCTCCGCACCGTCCCCGCACCCGCCAGGATCGCCCTCACCGGCACCCCCGTGGAGAACAACCTCTCCGAGCTGTGGGCGCTGCTCGACTGGACCACCCCCGGACTCCTCGGCCCCCTCAAGGCATTCCGCTCCCGGCACGCCCGCGCCGTGGAGAACAGCGAGGAGATCGACAACGAGGAGGCGGTCGAGCGCCTGGCCCGGCTGGTCCGGCCGTTCCTCCTGCGCCGCCGCAAGTCCGACCCCGGCATCGTCCCCGAGCTGCCGCCCAAGACCGAGTCCGACCACCCCGTCGCCCTCACCCGCGAGCAGGCCACGCTCTACGAGGCCGTGGTGCGCGAGACCATGGCGCAGATCGAGGGCGCCGAGGGCATGGCCAGGCGCGGGCTGATCATGAAGCTGCTGACCTCGCTCAAGCAGATCTGCAACCACCCCGCCCAGTACCTCAAGGAGCAGCCTGCGCACGGGCCCGGCGGCAGGCCCGGCACGGTCCGGCTCGCCGGCCGCTCCGGCAAGCTCGCCCTGCTCGACGAACTCCTCGACACGATCCTGGCCGAGGACGGCTCCGTCCTCGTCTTCACCCAGTACGTGTCGATGGCGCGGCTCCTCGCCGACCACCTGGCCGGCCGCGGCATCCCCGCCCAGCTCCTGCACGGCGGCACGCCCGTCGCCGAGCGCGAGCGCATGGTCGACCGCTTCCAGGCCGGCGAGGTCCCCGTCTTCCTGCTCTCCCTGAAGGCCGCGGGCACCGGCCTCAACCTCACCCGGGCCGGCCACGTCGTCCACTACGACCGCTGGTGGAACCCGGCCGTCGAGGACCAGGCCACCGACCGCGCCTACCGCATCGGACAGACCCAGCCGGTCCAGGTCCACCGGCTGATCGCCGAAGGCACGGTCGAGGACAGCATCGCCGAGATGCTGCGCGCCAAGAAGGCCCTCGCCGACGCCGTCCTCGGCTCCGGCGAGGCCGCCCTCACCGAACTCACCGACCGCGAACTGGCCGACCTGGTGTCCCTGAGGAGGCCCGCATGAGCCCCGACGGCCCCCGCCTCCCCGGCACCCCTCCCGGCCGCCCCCGGTCCTCCTCCCGGCTGCGCGCCGGCGCCGCCCGCCCCGCCACCCTGCCCCGGCACGACGACCGGCGCAGGACCTTCCCGGCCCTCGCCCCGCACGAGGCCCCCGACGGCCGGTTCGCCGCCACCTGGTGGGGCAACGCCTGGGTGGACGCCCTGGAGGACACCGCCCTCGACGCCGCCCGGCTCGCCCGCGGCAAGGCGTACGCCCAGCGCGGCCACGTCGACGCGATCACCGTCACCCCCGGCCGGGTCGTCGCCTACGTCCACGGCAGCAGGCCCCGCCCGTACCGCACCGAGATCCGGCTGCGGACCCTCGGCGACGACGACTGGGAACGGTTCCTCGACGAGGCCGCCGCCCGCCCCGAGCACATCGCCGCCCTCCTCGACAAGGACGTCCCGCACGCCCTGGAGGCCGTCACCGGACTGCTGCCCGCTCCCGGCGACCTCGTCCCCGACTGCTCCTGCCCCGACGACGGCTACCCCTGCAAGCACGCCGCCGCGCTCTGCTACCAGTCCGCCCGCCTCCTCGACGAGGACCCCTTCGTCCTCTTCCTCATGCGCGGCCGCGGCGAGCAGGAGCTCCTCGCCGCCCTCACCCGGCGCAACGCGGCCCGCTCCGCCGCCGAGAGCGCCACCACCGCACCCGCCCTGCCCACCGTGCCGGCCCGCACCGTGCTCGCCCCGACCACCGGCCACCACCTGCCGCCGCTGCCCGCGCCGCTCCCCGCGCCCGCGCACCCCGGCCGCCCCGCCGTCTTCCCGGCCGACCCCGACGCGCCCGACCCCCTGGCCCTGGACCTCCTCGCCACCGAGGCCGCCGCCCGCGCCCACACCTTCCTCACCACCGGACACGACCCGGTCGCCGACCTCACCCCCTGGCAGGACGCCGTCCGGCTGGCCGCAGCCCACCCCGGCTCCGGTCTCACCGCCTCCACCCGCGCCCTCTACCGGGACCTTGCCTACGCCCTCGACCGCACCCCCACCGACCTGGCCCGCGCCGTCGCCGCCTGGCGCCAGGGCGGCATCGCCGGACTCGCGGTCCTGGAGGAGCCCTGGGACCCGCCCGCCGGCCCCTTCGACCGCGCCCGACCCGCCCTGCTCGCCGCCGACCTCCCCGCCTTCCGCCCTTGGCGCAACCGGCTGTCCACCCGGTCCCTCCAGCTCCGCTTCGGACGTGACGGACTCTGGTACGGATACGAGTCGGACACCGACCGCGAGGACTGGTGGCCGCGCGGCACCCCCGACGCCGACCCCGTCGGAGTGATCACCGACCTGCTGGGACGGTGACCGATAGGCTGAGGACGACGAACGACGCTTCGAAGGGGGACCGATGGAAGCCGAGTTGGTGGCACTGGCGTCGGCGGGGGCGACCGCCCTCGTCCAGCAGATGGTCGGCGAGGGCTGGGAGCGGGCGCGGACCAGGATCGCGGCGTTCTTCGCCGCCCGCTCCGGCACCGACGCGGAAGCCGTCGGCGCCGACCTCGACGCGGCCCGCGACGACCTGCTGCGCGCCGAACGGACCGGCGACCAGGACGCCGTGGACACGGCCAGGGACGAAGCCCGCGTCGAATGGCGCGCCCGCATGCGCCGCAGCCTGCTCGCCGACCCCCGGTCCGCCGACGAACTGCGCGCCATCCTCGACGAGTTGGGTACGGAACCTCAGCCACAGCCCGGCACGGTGATCAACAACACCCTGTCCGGCGACGTCCACGGGATCGCCTTCCAGGTCGGCACGGTCGGCCGGATGACGAACCACCTGAGCGGCGACGGCGGTGCGGACGGACGACGGCCGTGAACCCCGCCGTGCGCAACGAGGTCGGCGGCGCGGTGCACGGAACGGTCGTGCAGGCAGGTCACATCGCCACCCTCACCGTGGAGCACGCCGTCGTGCCGGCGATCCTCCCCGGCAGTCCACCGCCCCGGTTACTTCCCGCGCCCACCCGCCACTTCACCGACCGGCACACCGAACTCGACCGGCTCACCGCCCTGCTGGAAGGCGGGGACGACGACCCGGCGCCCCGCGTGGTCGTCCTCACCGGGACGGGCGGCATCGGGAAGTCGGCCACCGCGCTCCACTTCGCCGCCCGCCTCAAGGACCGCTACGACGGCGGCCAGCTCCACGCCGACCTGCACGGCGACGCCACGGCCACGGCGGCCACCCCCTCCACCGTCCTCGTCCGCTTCCTGCGCGCCCTCGGCGTCGCCCCGCAGTACGTACCGGCCGACGAGCAGGATCAGATCGACTGGTTCCGCAGCCTCACCGCCGACCGCCGCCTCCTCACCGTCCTCGACAACGCGCACTCGGTCGCCCAGGTGCTCCCGCTGCTGCCCACCGGACCCGGCTCGCTCACCCTCGTCACCAGCCGCCGCCGGCTCGCCGGCCTCGGCAGCGCCGTCGGCGCCCACCACCTCGCCCTCCCCCCGCTCGGCCCCGCCGACGCCGCCCTGCTCCTCACCCGGCTCGCCGGCCGGCCCACCGCCGCCACCACCGGCGAGGCCGGTTCCGACGGCGCCGAGGCCGTCGCCCGCCGCTGCGGCGGACTCCCGCTCGCCCTCTGCATGGCCGGCGAACGCCTCGCCGTACGCACCCACCTCACCTGGCGGCAGTTGGAGCAGGACATGGCCTCAGCGGCAGCGCACGACGGCCCCGGCGCCCCCGGTGGTCCGGACGGCCCGGAGCGCGACCCCGTCAGCGCCGCCGCCGACACCTCCTACGGCGACCTCGGCCCCGACGCCGCACGCCTCTACCGCCTCGGCGGACTGCGCCCCTGGACGGCCGGACTCACCGCCCCGGCCGCTGCCGCGCTCGCCGAGGTCCCCGAGGAGCGCGCCGCCGCCCTGCTGGAGGAACTCGCCTCCCTCCACCTCGTGGAGGAGCACGCACCCGGCCGCTACCGCCACCACGACCTGCTGCGCGCCCACGCGGAGCGCCTCGCCCTCCGGACCGACGGACACGCCCGCTCGGCCGCCGCCGTCGGAAGGCTGCTTCGCCACCACCTGGCCGCGGCCGCCGCCGCGGACGCCCGCGTCATGCCCGGCCGCTGGCACCTCGGCCCCGCCTACGACCGCCTGCCCGACGACCCCAGGACCACCGACCCCAGGACCGCCGACCAGGCCACCGACTGGCAGCTCGCCGAGCGCGAGAACCTCGTCGAGGCGGTGCGGGCCGCCGACGAGTACGGACTCGACGACCTCACCTGGCAGTTGTGCGAGGCCCTGTGGAGCCTGTTCTTCCGGCAGGGCTACCACCAGGACTGGCTCGCCACCCACCGGCTCGGCGTCCGCGCCGCCGCCCGCTGCCCCGCGACCCCCGAGGCGGAGGGCCGGATGCACGCCCAGCTCGGCTTCGCCCTGCTCGGTCTCGGCCGGCACGACGAGGCCGAGCAGGCGTTCAGCGCCGCGGCGGAGGCCGACCGGCGCTGCGGACACCGCAGGGGAGAGGCGACCGCGGTCGAGTCCCTCGGTCTGGTACGGCTCGCCCAGGGCCGGTACGAGGAGGCCGCGGACCACTTCCGGGCCGCACAGGACCTCGCCGAGGACCCCCGCGCCCGCGCCCTCCTCGCCCACCACCTGGGCCGCGCCCTCTCCGGCCAGGGCCGCCACGCCGACGCCGCCGCCGCGCTGCAACGGGCCGGGCGGCTGATGGCCGCACTCCCGGTTCCCGACCCGTACAACGAGGCCCGGGTCCTCACCAGCCTCGGCGAGGCGGCGCTCGCCGCCGGTGACCCCGCGCGCGCCGCCGACCTCCTCGCGGAGGCGGCCCGGCGGATGTCCCTGGAGCGGGTCCCGGTCCAGGAGGCGGCCATCGCGGCCCTCCGCGCCCGGGCCGCGGCCACCCCCGAGGAGCGCGAGCGCTTCCTGACGGAGGCGATCGAGCGGTACGAGCGCCTCGGCTCTCCCACGGCGGCCACCCTGCGCGCCGAACGGGACCAGGCGGACCGGGACCAGGCGGACCGTGACCAGGCCGACCGGGACCGTGCCGCAGAGGGCGCCGTCAGCCCGCCGGGGCAGCCCGCACCGTGACTTGGTGGCGGACGGCTCCCGTCACCACCGTCATGACGCCCGCGTCGACGAGCGCCGCGAGCGGCCGGCCGCCGGTCCACCAGGCGTACGCGGCGGAGGCGTACGCGAACGGGTCGCAGGGATCGGCGAAGCCGTCGGGGCGGGGGAGCGCGGCCAGTTCGAGGACCGTGCCCTCCCGGCCGCGGATCAGACAGCGCCCGCGGCCGGTCCGTACGGCGGCGAGGCCGGCGTACGGGTGCTCCATGAGCAGCTCCGCCGCGCGCGGGCCCGCCGCCTCGCCGCTCCTTCCGTCGTCCAGCACCACGTCGGCGAGGGACAGCCGCCCCTCGTCGCCGGTCCAGGCGTCCACCGCCGTGTGCGCGTCCTCGGCCTCGGGCGCGTCCGGTTCCGCGGCGGGGTCGGCGAACCGGATGACGGCGATCTCGGGCAGCCCCTCCGCCGGCACCCGGACCGTGGTGAGGACCCGGACGGGCACGGTGAGGTGCGGTGTGCCGGTGTCCTCGGGCAGCAGGGGCCGCGGGCGGGCCGGCCGTACGGGCTCGGGCAGGTCCAGCATGGAGTGGAAGAGCGACCGCAGCAGCCCGGCCGAGGCACCCGGGTCGGACGTCGCCGCCGCCGCGAACGCGTCGTAGCGTCCCGGCACATGGCCGTCGATCACCGCGTCCACCTGCGGGCGCAGCGGCGCGTCCGGGCGCAGTCGAGGGGCCGCCCGCCCGAGCGCGGCGACCGGCGACGCGGGGTCCAGGTCCCGCTGCGCGAACGCCCCCAACAGAACGGGGACTCCGAGGGCGGCCGCGTAGTAGGTGACGGAACCGTGGTCGCCGATGACGCAGTCGGCCGCCGCGACCGCCTGCCGCCAGGGCCCCAGGGGATCGACCGGGGTGAGCCCCGCGTCGGCGGCCCGGCGCAGCCAGGCGCGCACCTGTCCGGGCCCGTGGCCGTACCAGATGTTGGGGTGCAGCACCGCGCACAGCCGGTACTCGTCGACCGGGAAGGTCTCCGTCAACTCCCGCAGCAGAACGGGAAAGGTGTCGGAGCCGAGGAGCGAGGCGCGGCCCCAGGTGGAGTTCAGGACGACGAGCCGGCGCCCGTCGCCCGCGCCGAACGCACGGCGCAGCGCGGGCCGTCGGCGGTGCAGCGCGAGCATCCGGTCGAAGCAGGGGTCACCGGCGAGGACGGCGGTCGCGGCGGCCTCGGGGCAGTCGCGGCGCAGCCGGTCGAGCTGTTCGGGATGGGACAGCACGGTCGCCGCCGCGAGCGGCCTGCCCTCGTGGAGCACCCACGCCGGATCCGTACCGAACACGGGCGCGATCCCGTCCTCGCCTCCCGGCTCCCACTCCCCGCGTCCGGTGTCCGGTGTCCGGTGTCCGGTGTCCGGTGTCGCCAGCCTTTTATTGTATCCAATGCCATGTGAGAGGATGGCCAACTTCCCCTGGAACGCATGGAGTTCCCCGCCGTAGCTCGCGGCGACCGCGAGGTCGACCGCTCCGCGCGCGGCCAGTTCCTTCGCCTGCTCCCACGGGACCACCGGCAGCCCGGCCGCGTCGAGGAGCTCGGGAACGCCGGCCAGGAACGGGGACGATCCCGTGCAGGTCGCGAGCGTCTGCACGTCCAGGGCGTCGTCGAAGAGCGGCAGTACGTCGAGCAGCCGGGTCGCCGAGGTGACGTTGTGGACGACGAACAGCACCGTGCGCGCGGGTTCCCGGGTGCGCCAGCGCGCCGCGTCCCGACCGACCGGTACCCGCAGCCGCTCCTGCCCCACCGTCACCTCACCCGCCTCCCGCGTCACGGTAACCCACCGCACACGCCCGACGTCGGGACATGATCCGCCGCGCCACACTCCCTCGATGGAGTGAAACACGCCGACGGCCGGATCCGCGCTCCTCACGGACGGCGTTATTTCGGGTACGGGCGAGTGCCCGTGAAGACATCCGGAAGGCAGGAAGCCATGAGGCAGATTCGCCGAAGTGGTCTGGCCACTCTGTTGGTCACCGGTGGCGCGCTCGCGCTCTCGGCGGGCGCCGCCCACGCCGACTCAGCGGCGGAGGGCACCACCGTCGGTTCGCCGGGGGTCGGCTCCGGCAACACGGTGCAGCTACCGGTGCACGTCCCCGTGAACGTCTGCGGGAACACCGTCAACGTCGTCGGACTGCTCAACCCGGCGGCCGGCAACAACTGCGCCAACCGCTCCGACGGCCACGGTTCCGGGAACGGCGGCCCGACGCACAAGGACGTGCCGGGCACCGCCCACGGCGGTTCCGCGGACCGCGGTTCGCGCGACGGAGGGGCCTCCAACGGCGGTGGCGCCACCGCGGAGAGCCGCACCGAGGGCTCCCCGGGCGTGCTCTCCGGCAACGGCATCCAGCTCCCGATCGACCTCCCCGTCAACGTCAGCGGCAACTCGGTCAACGTCGTCGGCATCGGCAACCCGGCCACCGGCAACTCCTCGGTCAACGAGTCCGAGGAGGAGTGCGAGCACCCGGAGACCCCCACCCCGCGCCCGCAGACCCCGGTGCGCAACATCCCGCCCGCCCCGAGCGGCGACGACGCCCCCGCGCCCGCCCCGCAGTCCAGCTCGGTCTCGCTCGCCAGCACCGGATCCGACAGCGTCGGCTACGCCGCTTCGGCCAGCGCCGCGCTGCTCCTCGGCGGTGCGATCCTGTACCGCCGGGCCCGCCGCGCGGGCGGCGAGGTCTGACCGACGGACGGAACGGAGCCGTCCCCCTGCCGACCCAGGGGGCGGCGCCCAGCGCCGCCGGCCCGGCCACGACCGCCGACGACGACCGTCCGCCGACGGCCGCCGCCCCGTTCGTCCGGTCGCGCCGCTCGGCCCTCGCGCCCGGTGACCGCGCCCGCACCTCCGGCCCCGCGCCCGGTGGCCACCCCCCGCATCCCCGGCCCCGTGACCGGGGCCGGGCCCCCTCAGTCCGCGCGCCAGGCCAGGAGCACCGCCTCGATGGCCGGTGCCACTCTCGTCCGCGCCTGGTGACGGGGCACGCCCGACATGAGCAGCGCGTCGTAGTCGGTGTCGACATGGCGTACGGCGGCGCGCACCGCGGCGGTGACCGCGCCCCGCTCCAGGGACCGGCCGGCGGCCGTGCGCCCCACCCGCCCGCTGCCCTTCGCCGAGGCGTGCGCGGCGATCCGGGCGGCCCGCTCGGGCGGGCAGCCCGGGAACAGGCGCAGGATCTCCGCCTCCAGGGCCGCCGTGACCTCGGCGTCCCGCTCGGCCCGGCGCGCCGCGTCGCGGGCCCGGCGCCGCGCCCGCGCCTCGGCGTCCGCGAGACAGGCCGCCTCCGCCCTGGCCAGCGCCGCCTCCTCGACGAGCAGGCCCTGGCGCTCGTACCGCGTCCGGCGCCGGTTGTGCCGGACGACCACCGCCCACAGGCCACTGCCCTCGCGGGCGCGCCGGGTGAGGGCGGTGTCGCCGCGGGGCAGGAAGACGAGGTGGCCGAGATCGGCGCAGTCGAGGCACACCGGTGCGTTGAACTCGACGATCATCCGCTCCAGCGGACCCTGGCGGCACTCCGAGCAGCGGCGCCGCCGGAGCGGCTCGACCACGACCGGGGCGACGAGATCCACGAGGGTGTTCTACCCGTACGCCCGCGCGCGCATCCCCGAGCGGCTCGTCAGCGCACGCTGGGCGCGGCGGCCGCCACGAAGTCGGCGAGTGCCTCCTTCGAGGAGGCCGAGCGCCGGGCCCGGTCGGCCTCGTCCGTCGCTTCGTGCATGCAGTGGGTCGCCTCGAAGGCGGCATCGGCGAGCCGGCGGACTTCGGGGTCGTCACAGATCAACTGGACCCGGAACAGCGCCTGTCGGGCGGCGGTGCGCTGTCGGTACGAGGCGTACCGCGACTGCTCGGCCTCCTCGGAACCCGGTTCCTCCCGGGCGCGGTACCAGCGGTCGTTCTGGCCGAGCCGGTAGTCGACCACCGCGCCGGCGAAGGCGCTGTAGGTCGCGATCCGTTCCTGGCGCAACTGCTCGGTCCTGGCGAGCGCGGCGGTGCGCTCGGCGGTCCGGCCCTGGAACCAGTGGGTGGCCACCACGCCCAGCAGGGTTCCGGCCACGGCTATCAGCGCCGCATCCATGGCGGATCGACTCCTCTCCTCTTGCTGATCCTCGTTCCTCGTTCTGATCGGCATCCTGCGATGCCGTCAGATCATCGCAGCAGGGGGCGAGTTCAGCGGGGCCGGCTACTGGCGGTAGCTGCTCAGGAAGCGGCCGATGCGGCTGATCGCGGCGTCCAGGTCGTCCGCGTAGGGCAGGGTCAGGATGCGGAAGTGGTCCGGGCGGTGCCAGTTGAATCCGGTGCCCTGCACCACCTGGATCTTCTCCCGCAGGAGAAGGTCGAGGACGAACTTCTCGTCGTCGTGGATCGCGTGCACGGCCGGGTCGAGGCGCGGGAAGGCGTAGAGCGCGCCCTTCGGTTTGACGCAGGAGACACCGGGAATCTCGTTGAGCTTCTCCCAGGCCCGGTCGCGCTGTTCGCGCAGCCGTCCGCCGGGGGCGGTGAGCTCGTGGATCGACTGCCGGCCGCCGAGCGCGGCCTGGATGGCGTACTGGGCGGGCGCGTTGGGGCACAGCCGCATGGAGGCCAGCATGGTCAGGCCCTCCAGATAGCTCTTGGCGTGCTCGCGCGGGCCGGTGACGACGAGCCAGCCGGAGCGAAACCCGGCCACCCGGTACGTCTTCGACAGACCGCCGAAGGTGAGGACGAGCAGGTCGGGGGCGAGGGAGGCGGTGGGGTGGTGGACGGCCTCGTCGTAGACGATCTGGTCGTAGATCTCGTCGGAGAAGACCATGAGGCCGTGGCGGCGGGCGAGGTCGAGGATGCCCTCGACGATCTCCTTCGGATAGACCGCGCCGGTCGGGTTGTTGGGGTTGATGACGACGACGGCCCGGGTCCGGTCGGTGATCTTCGAGGCCATGTCGTCGAGGTCGGGGTACCAGTCGGCGGACTCGTCGCACAGGTAGTGCACGGGCTTGCCGCCCGCGAGGGTGGTGACGGCCGTCCAGAGGGGGTAGTCGGGGGCCGGGATGAGGACCTCGTCGCCGTCCTCCAGGAGGGCCTGGGTGGCCATGGAGATGAGCTCGGAGACGCCGTTGCCGAGATAGACGTCGTCGACGTCCACCTCCGTCAGGCCCATGGACTGGTAGCGCTGGACGACGGCGCGGCGGGCGGACAGGATGCCCCGGGAGTCGGTGTAGCCGTGCGCCTTGGGAAGCATCCGGATCATGTCCTGGACGATCTCCTCGGGGGCCTCGAACCCGAAGAGCGCGGGGTTGCCGGTGTTGAGGCGCAGGACGCTGTGGCCCGCCTCCTCCAGGGCGTTGGCCTGCTCGATGACCGGGCCGCGGATCTCGTAGCAGACCTCGCTCAGCTTGCTCGACTGCCGGAACTCCATGTGCCGACCTCCCCAGAAGTGTTGATGCTTGGTTTTACCAAGTTCGAGCTTGGAAAGTCCAACAACATGTCTAGACTGCGTCGCATGCCACGCCAGCCTCGCCGTCGAAGCTATGACCAGTACTGCGCCGCAGCCCGCGCCCTCGATGCCGTCGGCGACCGGTGGACCCTGCTGATCGTCCGTGAACTCCTCGCCGGGCCGCGCCGCTACACCGATCTGCACGCCGACCTCCCGGGCGTCAGCACCGACATGCTCGCGGGCCGGCTCAAGGACATGGAGGGCGCCGGACTCGTCACCCGCCGCCGGCTGCCGCCACCCGCCTCCGCGTCCGTCTACGAACTCACCGGCCGTGGCCGCGAGCTGCTGCCCGTCCTGCGCGCCCTCGCCGCCTGGGGCGCGCCCGCCCTCGACGAGCCCCGGCCCACCGACGCGGTGCGCGCCCACTGGTTCGCGATCCCGCTGCTCACCGCCCTGGCGGAGCTGGGGGAGCGGGTCGTCCAGGTGACCCTGGACGAGGGGGTGTTCCACGTACGGACGGGGGACGACGGCCAGGTCGAGTACGGGGACGGGCCGGCCAACGACGCCCAGGTGTTCCTGCGCACCGACACGCCGACCTGCCGGGCCCTGGCCGGCGGGGAGCTGACCCTGCCCGAGGCCGTCGCCTCCGGCCGCGCCGAACTCCACGAAACCGCCGCGGTCTAGGCGACCTCGCGGCTCCCCGGAGAAGGGGCGTGGTCGGCGGAGGAGCCGGTCGTCGGCGCGGCGGTGGTGTGCGCGAGGGGCGCGGCGGGCTGATCCGGGGCGGCGGCGTGGGAGGTCAGGGCGGCCGCGAGCCGGTCCCTCGCCGCCGTCTGCGCCGCGATCCGCGCGTCCAGCACGGCGAGCCGGTCCCACGCGATCGCGAGCCCGCGCGGGGAGGGTGGCGTCGCGGGCATGTCCCCGTCGAGGCAGGGCTCGAACGCCGCCACGTCCTCCAGGGTCAGCCCGGCGTCCAGCAGATATCGGATATTGGATACACGGACCACGGCGCCCTCGTCGTACACCCGGTATCCATTGGCCGCGCGCACCGAGGAGATGAGCCCCGACTCCTCGTAATGACGCAAGGCGCGAGCCGTCGTCCCGGTCCTCCGGGCCAGTTCACCGATGCGCACGGGCGCCACCTCCCCGGGCAGTCGTATCACGACACCAGGGCGCCTCCGTCGACGGGCAGCACCGTGCCCGTCAGGAAGGCGGCGTCCGGCGAGGCCAGCGCCGTGACGGCCCAGGCGACCTCCTCCGGGCGACCGATCCGGCCCAGCGGCGTGTGCGCGATCTGCCACGCGCGCACCGCCCGGCGCTGCTCCGGCGTCAGGCCGGTGTGGTCGGCGATGGGCGTGTCGATCGCGCCGGGCGCGACCGCCACCACCCGCACACCGCGCGGGGCCAGCTCCAGCGCCCAGCAGCGGGTCAGCGTCTCCAGGGCGCTCTTGGTCGCCGGATACACGGAGTTGTTCGGCCAGCCGCGCTGCCCGACCGTGGTCGTGACGTTCACGACCACCCCGCGGGCCGTCGTCAGCGCGTCGAGCGCGGCCTGGGTGAGCAGGACGGGGGCGACGAGATTCGTCTCCAGGAGCGGGCCGATCGTCTCGCGGCCGAGTGTGCCGAGCGGGCCGCCGGTCGCGATGCCGGCGTTGTTGACGAGCACGTCGAGGCGCCCGTGGTTCCCGACCGTCGTGCGCACGATGTCCTCGGGCGCGCCCGGGGCCGTGATGTCCGCGACCAGCGGCCGGATCCCCGGAAAGCCCTCCGCCGTCTCGTCGAGCGGCCCCCGCCGGCGTCCGACGGCGACGACCGTCGCCCCTTCCCGGGCGAAGGCCCGCGCCGTGGCCCGGCCGATACCGGTACCGGCGCCGGTGACGACGACCACTCGGTCCGTGCTGTCGACGCGGGTGTTCTGCTGCTGAGTCCGGTTGTTCATGCGGCGATCGTCGAACCCTGCCGCCAGTGGCAAGGTCAAACGCGAGGCGCCGGATCCAGGATCCAGGATCCAGGATCTTGGATCCTGGATATTGGATCCAATATCCAGGACCCCCTATCCCGGATCCGATATCCCCGACCTGGATATCGGATCCCGGCTCCAGGATCCGATCTCCAGGATCCGGTCTCCGGGATCCATGCGGCAGGATGGGACGGATGCGATTCGAAGCGATCAGTTGGGAGCGGCTGACCGACGCCGTGGCCGACCGCGTCGACGGTGCCGAGCCCGCGGACGGCAGCACGTGGCTGAAGGTGGGCGTCGACGGCGCCCCCGCCGCGCCCGGCGGGGAGTTCGCCGAACGGGTCGCCGAGGCGCTGCGGCTGCGCGGGCGCTCCGTGCTGGTCGTCGCGAACGGCGGCTTCCTGAGGCCGGCGTCGCTGCGCTTCGAACACGGCAAGCAGGACCCCGACGCGTACTACAGCGACTGGTACGACACCGGAGCGCTGTGGCGGGAGGTGTTCGGCCCGCTGGAGCCGGGCGGCAGCGGGCGGGTGCTGCCCGACCTGTGGGACCCGGTCACCGACCGCGCCACCCGCAGCCCCGCCGTACCGCTGCCGCCCGGCGGCGTCCTCGTGCTCCACGGGCCCTTCCTGCTCGGCCACTGGTTCCCCTTCGACCTGAAGGTGCACCTGCGCCTGTCCGCCGGCGCGCTCGCCCGCCGCACCGAGCAGCCGTGGACCCTGCCCGCCTTCGCGCGCTACGAGGAGGAGGTCGGCCCCGCCGGCGTCGCGGACGCCGTCGTCCGCGCCGACGACCCCCGTCGCCCGGCCTGGACGGGCTTCACCGGCTAGCGGGCGCGGCCCCGTGCCGCCGTCTCAGGGACGGCCGCCCATCCGCGTCACGGCCCGGGCGCCCGCCCGGCACCCGGACACGGCCCCCTCGACCGGGTCCGCGCCGGCCAGCAGGGAGGCGAGGAAGGCACCGGTGAAGGCGTCGCCGGCGCCGGTGGAGTCGACCGGGTCGGCCGGGGGCGCCGGCACGCGCGCCGTCACCCGCCCGCCGGTGGCGAGGACGGCCCCGGCGGCGCCCAGGGTGACCGCGACCAGCGGGAAGCGCCGGCTGAGGGCCGCCGCGGCCTCGGCCGGGTCCGCGCGGCCGGTCAGCAGCCGGGCCTCGTCGGCGTTCGGCAGCAGGCACTCCGCGCCGTCCACGGCGTCGAGGAAGGACTCCGTGCCCTGCTCCGCGAGGAAACCGGCCGACGCCGGGTCCACGCTCACCGGCACGCCCGCCGCGGCCGCGTCCCGCAGCACCCGCCCGGCCGTCTCCCGACCGGGCGAGGCGAAGAACAGATAGCCGGACAGGTGCACCCGGGCGACCCCGTCGAGCAGCGCCGGCGTCCAGTCGGCGGGGGAGAGCCGCAGGGCCGCCCCGCTGTCCGTCAGGAAGGTGCGTTCCGCGTCCGCGCCGACGAGCGCGATCACCGACGCCGTGGGCGCCTCCGGATCCGGGACCAGCAGCGGCCGTACGCCCGACCGGCGCAGCGCCCGGTCGTGCCAGGCCGCGGAATCGGTGCCCACGCGCGCGAGGAGCCGTACGTCCGCGCATCCCGAACCCGCCGCCCAGCAGGCCACGTTCGCCCCGGCGCCGCCGGGCAGGGTGCGGATCTCCGCCGCCGTGTCCGTCGCGGGGGCGAGCGGGGTGCGGTGCCGGGCGACCACGTCGGTGACGACGTCCCCCACCACCAGGAGCGCGCCGGACCCGGTCACGGCCGGTCGAGGTAGGCCGACGCGATGCGGGCGGCGAGCCGCACGTTCCCCCGCACCGCGGCGAGGTTGGCCTCCAGGGACGCCCCTTCCGTGTGCGTCGTCAGATATTCCAGCAGGAACGGCGTCACGGCCTGCCCCGTGACGCCCTTCTCGCGCGCCGCCGCGAGCCCCTCCGCGAGGACCCGGTCGTGCAGGTCCGGATCGAGCTGCCGCTCCGGCGCGACCGGATGGGCGACGATCAGCGCCGAGCGCGGGCCGCCGAGCTCGTCCTGGGCGCGCATCACCCGCGCCACGCCCTGCGGGGTGTCCACCGTCCAGTCGACGTCCTCGCCGGAGGAGGTGAGGTAGAAGCCGGGGAAGCTGTCCGTGCCGTAGCCGACGACGGTCACGCCGAGGGTCTCCAGACGCTGCAGCGTCGCGGGCACGTCGAGGATCGACTTCACCCCCGCGCACACCACGGTCACGCCGACCTGGGCCAGCAGCCGCAGGTCCGCCGACTCGTCCTGGGTCTGTGCCCACTCCCGGTGGACCCCGCCGAGCCCGCCGGTCGCGAACACCCGTATACCGGCGGAGTCGGCGAGCGCCGCCGTCGCCGAGACCGTCGTCGCCCCCGTCGCCCCGGCCGCGAGCGCCGGCGCCAGATCGCGGTGGCCGAGCTTGCGCACCGACGGGTCCTCCGCGATCCGGGAGAGACCGGCCTCGTCCAGACCGATCCGTACGGTGCCGTCGACGACCGCGATGGTGGCGGGCACCGCCCCGCCGTCCCGCACCAGGGCCTCCAGCTCCCGGGCGACCGCGAGGTTGCGCGGGCGCGGCAGGCCGTGCGCGATGATCGTCGACTCCAGCGCGACGACGGGACGCCCCTCGTGGAGCGCCTCCCGTACCTCTTCGGACACATGTGTGGGCATGGTGGATCTCTGGCGCGGCCGCACCTCCCGCAAACCTCGAAGGCCGACATCAGCCACAGCGCGGCAGCCCCGGCAGCCGGGCCGCGTCCACCACCTGGATCACGGGGCGCGCACCGGCCGACTTGGCGTTCCCGACGCTGTACGCGACCGCCAGGGCGTTCCCGGAGGCCGCCGCGTAGCCGTACGCCGGGGTGATCGCGGTGTACGCGTCCGAGCCGAGGTCCAGGGCGTACGAGGTCTCCGGCGTGCGCCAGGCGACCAGGCGCCCCGCGACCCGCAGTTGATCCATGCCGTCGGCGGCGGGGGAGGCGGTCACGGCGGCCGACGGGCGGGTCTCGCCCGTGCGCCAGACCATCAGCCGGGGCTCGGTCTCGCCCGCCACCCACGCCCAGGTCGTGCCGTCGGAGACGAGGGCGCGGATGTCGCGCAGGGCCGCGATCGGCGGCGGCAGCGCCGCCGGCCGCCCGTCCCTCAGGGAGACCGCCGCCGGCCGGGTCCGGTCGCCCGCCGCCTCCCGCCACACCAGCAGGCCGCCCGCCGCGAACGGCGTGTCCAGGACCCCCGTGCGCCACGCGCGCGCGTGGCCGCCGCCGGCCGGGGCGGCGTACACGGTCGCCTTCCCCGCGCCCGTGCCCTGCGCCCACAGCACCGTGCCGTCGTGGACGATGGGGCGGGGCAGCGGGCCCGGCCGGTCGGCGCGGGCGAGGCGCCGGGTCCCGCCGGTCACCGCGTCCCACACGTACAGGCTCCACGGGCTGTCGAGCGTCCGGCCCTCCAGGACGGCGAAGGCGGCCCAGCGGCGGCCGTCGAAGTCGGCGGCGAGCAACTGGTGTTCGACCGGGTCGGCGAACCGGAGCAGCGTCCGCGGTGACGTCTCCCCGCGGCGGACGAGCACCGCACGGCGCCCTTGCGCACCGGTGAGCTGGAGCGCGGTCCATCCCGGGCCCGTGTCCGTGAGCACCGGGCGCTCTCCGGCCGGTGGCCGGTAGACGCCGGCGGCCAACGCGCGCCGCCAGGCGGCCGGCAGCGGCACCTCGCAGGCCGCCGCCCGCGCCCGCCCGGCGTCCGGCGCGCTGCTCGAAGGGATGCCCGAGGGCCGCGTTTCCGCCGGCGCGCCCGGGGGAGTGGTCGGGGAAGTGCCCGCGGGGCCCGCAGGGGTGCCGCTTGCGGTCACCATGGGCGCGGCCCCGCCGTCTCCCGGCGAGCACCCCATGAGCAGGGCGCCCGCCAGGAGGAGGCAGCGCAGGTGCCTACCAGACGTAGCCACGGCCGCCCATGATGGTGGTGATCGTGTCGGAGGAGATGTGCGCGGACTTCGGCACGGAGCCCGCCCACGAGATGACGCTCGTGCTCACGCCGCCCACCGGGTCGAGGTAGTTGACCTGCCCGGCGGCGGTGTCGGTGTTGTAGCCGTCGATCGCCACCCAGTGGAAGATCTCGATGTTGGGATGGCCCACGAGGTGCGGGCCGCCCGGCACCTCCCAGGCGTTGCCCGCGATCGCGAAGTCGTTGTCCGTGTTGTGGGTGATGTGCTGCTTGAAATTGGTCTTGTCGGTGGCGGTCGGGGTGTAGGGCAGCGCCTTCGGTACGTACCCGGCTCCCGGGAGGCGGTGGTTGAGGGCGTCGGCCATGGGGTAGCCGGTGGGGCTGGGCACGTTGATGTCGATCCCGTACCAGGCGGTGCCGTTCGTGGTCGTCTTGAGCAGGGTCGCCGCGTCCTGCTGTGAACGGCCGCCGACCTCGTCGCGGGCGGACTGGGTGATCACCAGGGTGGCCGGGCCGCACCAGTAGGAGGTCTTCTGCGACTGGTGGATGCCGCCGGACAGCTTGTACCCGGCGAGGGCGCCGGAGGCGCCGAGCGCGCGCACCCGTTCGTACGTTCTGGCCGCCTCGGCCTGCTTGGCGTCGGCGCGCCGGCGCTGTTCGGGCGTCAGGCGCTGCGGTCCCAGGGTGTCGTGGGCCGCCTTGTACGCGGCGCCGGGCGCGCTCCCGGCCGTGGGCGCCGGTTCCCCGGACGGGGCGGTTCGGGCCGCGGGCGTCGCCGAAGCGGCGGGGACGGTCGCGGCGGCGGCCAGCAGCGCGGCGGCGCCGAGGACGGTGACGCGGACATGGGTGGGGGTCATCGCACTCTCCTGTCCGGAGTGGGGGGAGGAGCGGGAAGGGGGGAGGGAGGGAGGAGCGGAGAGCGGGGGGCTCGGGGGGAGTGTGACGCCGTCGCGCCCCGCCTGTCAGGGGGCGCGGCGCAATCTCCGGGACCAACATTGGGCCCACCAAAGGCGCCGCCTCCGACCAGCGGAGACCTCCGCGTCCGACGCCCGGCGGGTCCGGGGTTTTCGGCCTCGGACGCCGCGCCGGGCCCCCGTACGGCCTCGGTCCGGCTCCGCAGGGTCCCGGCCCCGTGCCTGCCCCCGAGGCCCGGCTCCACGCGGTCCCGGCCCCGTGCCCGCCCCCGAGGCCCCGCTACAGTCACCGCCCATGACCACACACGCCACAGACGCCACACACGCGCAGCCTTCCTTCGCCGTCCACATCCCCGACGCCGACCTCGAGCCCGAGCCGCTCGATCCCGGTCAGATCGTCTCCGGCAGCCCGGAGGTGACCGGCAAGGTCCTGTGGGAGTCGGCCGACGGCAAGCAGATCCGGGGCATCTGGCAGATCACGCCGGGCGTGGTCACCGACACCGAGGCGAACGAGCTCTTCGTCGTCGTCAGCGGCCGGGCGACCGTCGAGGTCGAGGGTGGCGAGACCCTGGAGATCGGCCCCGGCGACGCCTGCGTGCTGCGCGAGGGCGACCGCACCACGTGGACGGTGCACGAGACGCTGCGCAAGGCGTACCACATCAGCCTCTGAAGTCTCCCGGCCCCGACTCCCTTGCGGAAGAGCCGCGTTCGCAGTCTGGTAGGAAACTTTCCTATCAGCTAGCATCCCGGGCGGCGGCTTGGCGCGGCGCCCGTTCCCCGACGTCCTCGGGGGACGGGCGTGACGCGCTCAGCGAGAGCTCTGACCCGGCCGCCGCACCGCGCCACGCCCTCCGGCGCCGGACGCCGGCGGGCCGGCCGCGCTGCCCGCACCGGTGCCCAGCTCTCACCGTTCCCAGGCAAGGGAGTCCCAGGTATGCGCCTGAACACCTCAGCCCCACCGCACCGCCCCGTCCTCACCCCCGCCCTCACCCTCCTCCTCGCCGCCGTCGTGCTCCTCACTGGCGGCCTGCTGCTCGCCGCCCCCGGCCGCGCCGACGCCGCCGACCCGCTGCTCTCCCGCGGCAAGCCCGCCACCTCGTCCTCGAACGAGGACTCCGTCCTCACGCCCGACAAGGCGTTCGACGGCGACCCCACCACCCGCTGGGGCAGCGTGGAGGGTTCCGACCCCCAGTGGCTCCGCGTCGACCTCGGCACGACGGCCTCCGTCTCCCGCGTCCGCCTCTCCTGGGAGGTCGCCTACGGCAAGGCGTACCGCATCGAGATCTCCGCCGACGGAACCACCTGGACCACCCTCGCCACCGAGACCGCCGGCAACGGCGGCACCGACGACTGGACCGGTCTCACCGGCAAGGGCCGCCACCTCCGCGTCTACGGAACCGCCCGCGGCACCTCGTACGGCTACTCCCTCTACGAAGTAGAGGTGTACGGAATCGCCGACGGCACCACCCCGCCGCCCACCACCGGCGCCTTCACCGTCGTCGCCGCGGGTGACATCGCCGCGCAGTGCACCGCGTCCAGCAGCTCCTGCGCCCACCCGAAGACCGCGGCCCAGGCCCAGCGGATCAACCCGAAGTTCTATCTGACGATGGGCGACAACCAGTACGACGACGCCCGGCTCTCCGACTTCCGGAACTACTACGACAAGACGTGGGGCGCCTTCAAGGCCAAGACGCGGCCCGCGCCCGGCAACCACGAGACCTACGACCCGGCCGGCCCGCTCGCCGGCTACAAGGCGTACTTCGGCGCCCTCGCCTACCCCGCCGGCAAGCCCTACTACAGCTACGACGAGGGCAACTGGCACTTCATCGCCCTCGACTCCAACTCCTTCGACGACCCCGCCCAGATCCAGTGGCTCAAGGACGACCTCGCCCGCACCACCAAGGGCTGCGTCGCCGCCTACTTCCACCACCCGCTCTACTCCTCCGGCGGGCACGGCAACGACCCCGTCTCCAAGGCCGTCTGGCGGATCCTCTACGCGGCCAAGGCCGACCTCGTCCTCAACGGACACGACCACCACTACGAGCGCTTCGCCCCGCAGGACCCGGACGGCCGGGCCACCCCCGACGGCATCGTCGAGATCGTCGGCGGCATGGGCGGCGCCGAGCCGTATCCCATCGAGACCGTCCAGCCCAACAGCCAGAAGCGGATCAGCGGTCCGTACGGGGTGCTGAAGCTGGACTTCACCGACACCACCTACACCTGGCAGTACGTCGGCACCGACGGCCAGGTCAAGGACGCCGGCCCGACCTACACCTGCCACTGATGTACCTCGCGACCACCGGTCGCCGCAGCGTGCCGCCCGCCCCCTCCGGGGCGCGGCGGCGCGTCTCCGGCACCGTCCTCGCCCTCGGCACGGTCAGCCTCGTCACCGACGTGTCCTCCGAGATGGTCACCGCCGTCCTGCCGCTCTACCTGGTGCTCGGCCTCGGCCTCACCCCGCTCCAGTTCGGCTTCCTGGACGGGCTGTTCACCGGCGCCACCGCCCTCGTACGGCTCGTCGGCGGCCACGCCGCCGACCGCGGCGGCCACCACAAGAGGGTCGCCGGCCTCGGCTACGCCCTGTCCGCCTGCTCCCGGCTCGGCCTGCTCCTCGCGGGCGGCGCGACCGGCTGGATCGCCACCGCCCTCGCCGCCGACCGGCTCGGCAAGGGCATCAGAACCGCCCCGCGCGACGCCCTCATCACGCTCGACAGCCCGCCCGACGGCCTCGGCCGCGCCTTCGGCGTCCACCGCGCCATGGACACCACCGGCGCGCTCCTCGGCCCCCTGGCCGCCTTCGCGCTGCTGTGGGCCACCGCCGACGCGTACGACGCCGTCTTCGTCGTCAGCTTCTGCACGGGACTGCTCGGCGTCCTGCTCCTCGTCGTCCTCGTCCCCGGCGGACGAAGGACGCCGGACGCGCCGGCCGGCAGCGCGCACGGTCACCGGGGCGCACGCCCGCGCACCACCTGGCGCGAACTCACCACCCCGCTCCGGCTGCCCGCCGTACGCCGGGTCACGCTCGGCGCCGCCCTCCTCGGCGCGGTCACCGTCGGCGACGCCTTCCTCTACCTGCTGCTCCAGCACCGGACCGACCTGGCCGCCACCTGGTTCCCCTTCCTGCCGCTCGGCGCCTCCGCCGCCTATCTGCTGCTCGCCGTCCCGGCCGGCCGGCTCGCCGACCGCGTCGGCCGCGGGCGCCCCTTCCTGTACGGGCACGGGGCCCTGCTCCTGGCCCTGGGACTGCTCCTCGCGCCGCTGCCGGGCCCCGTCCTCCTCGTGGGGGTCCCGGTGCTGCTCGGCGTCTTCTACGCGGCCACGGACGGCGTCCTGATGGCGCTCGCCGGCCCCCTGCTGCCCCCCGCGCGGAGGGCGAGCGGGCTCGCCCTCGTCCAGACGGCACAGGCCCTCGCCAAGGTGGCCGCCGCGGCCGGCTTCGGCGCCGCGTGGACCCTCTGGGGGCCGACGACCGCGCTCGCGCTCGCCGCCGCCGGGCTCGCGACGGCGCTGTGCTGCGCCGTGCGTCTGCTGCGGGCGGGAGGGCCGGCGGACCCCTCCGGAGAACACGGGGGCGCCGCCACCGACCCCGTCCCGCCCACCGGTCCGCCCCAGCCCACCGGCCGGTCCGAGCCCGTCGGCATGCCCCAGCCCGTCGGACCCGTCGGACCCGTCGTACCGGCCGCACCCGCCGTACCCGCCGGACCCGCCGGGCCGGCCCAGAGCGCCGATCTGCCCGCGTCGTCTCGTGAAAGGGAACCGTCATGACCCCAGGCACCGCGGCGAACGGCCCGGCCCGGCGCCGCCTGTGGGCGCTCGTCCTCGGCGTCCTGCTGCTCGCCGGCGGCGCCACCGCGTACACCGTGCGGGCCGTCGCCGACCGCCCCGGCGCGACGGCGGCCGCCGCCGACGAGGGCTTCACCCTCGACGGGCCGCCGGGCGCGTTCTGGTTCCGCGACACCGCGAGCGGGCGCGTCGCCCGCCAGGACCCGTCCGCGCCGGGTGGTCGCGTCGCGCTCGGGCCGCGCTGCGACCGCTTCCACGCCGCCGGGGACACCGCGCTCTGCCTCCAGCGACGCCCCGGGGTGCCGGCCCGCTCGTACGTCCTCGTCCTGGACCGGCGGCTGCGCGAACTGCGCAGGATGAGCCTGCCCGGCATCCCCAACCGCGCCCGGGTCTCCGCCTCCGGACGGGTGCTCGCCTGGACCACCTTCGCGACCGGTGACTCCTACGCCACCTCCGCGTTCTCCACCCGGACCTCGATCCTCGACCTGCGCACCGGCTACCTGATCAAGAACATCGAGCAGATCCCGCTCACCCTGAACGGGCGCCGCCACCACGCGCCCGACGTCAACTACTGGGGCGTCAGTTTCGCCCGCGACGACAACCGCTTCTACGCCACCGTCGCCACCCAGGGGCGGACGTATCTCGTCGAGGGCGACCTGCGGGCATGGTCGGCGCGTGCGCTGAAGGAGAACGTCGAATGTCCGTCGCTCTCCCCGGACGGCACCCGCATCGCCTACAAGAAGAAGGTCTCCCAGGACCCCCGGGCCCCCTGGCGGCTGCACGTCCTCGACCTCGCCACCCTGCGCGACCATCCAGTCGCCGAGACCCGGTCGGTCGACGACCAGGCGGCCTGGACCGGCCCCGGCACCCTCTCCTACGCCCACGAGGGCGCGCTGTGGAGCGTGCCGGCCGACGGCACGGGCGCCCCGCGCCGGGTGGCGGTGGGGGCGACGTCCCCGGCGGTGCCGCGATGACGGACGTGGCTGGATATCGGATCCGGGATCCAGGATCCGGGATCCGCACGCTGGATATCGGATATCGGATATTGGATCCAAGATCCCCCGGCTCAGCCCCGCCGCACCACGCCCCGCACCGCCAGCAACGTCATCGGCACCAGCAGGCACGCCCCGACGGCGTTCAGCCAGCCGTATCCCGCCTGGGAGACGATCAGCCCGGCCGCGAGCCCGCCCACGCCGGCGCAGGTGTTCATGGTGAAGTCGGAGAGCCCCTGGGCGGCGGCCCTCGCCGCCTGGGGGACGGAGTCGGTCAGGAGCGCCGAGCCCGCGACCAGCCCCGCCGACCAGCCCAGGCCCAGGACGAAGAGGCCGAGGGCGACCTGACCGTGGCTCGGGCCGGCCGTACCGGCCAGCAGGGCCGCCACCGCGATCAGTGCCACGGCGAGGCCGATCACCGTGAGCCGCCCCAGTCGGTCGGAGAGCCAGCCCATGACGGGTGAGAAGGCGTACATGCCCGCGATGTGCACGCTGATCACCAGGCCGATCAACCGGATGTCCGCCCCGTGGTGGGTGAGCGCCACCGGGGTCATCGACATGATCGACACCATCGCGGTGTGCGAGCCGGCCACGGTCACCAGGGCGAGCCGGGCCCGGGAGGACTCCCGTACCGCCCGCAGCCCGGCCCTCAGGGACCGGCCGGCGGCCGCCTCCGCCTCCTCGGGGCCGGCCAGCACCCGGGCGGTCAGCAGCGGGTCCGGGCGGAGCAGCAGCGCCACCATGACGGCGGCGGCCACGAACACGCCCGCGGCCCAGACGAACGGCCCGGCCGCCGGAGGGATGCCGAGACCGGCCACGCTCGCGCCGGCCGGGGCGGCGATGTTGGGACCGAGGACGGCGCCGATGGTGGTGGCCCACACCACCGTGGAGATGGCCCTGGCCCGCCGGTCCGGCTCGGCGAGGTCCGCGGCGGCGAAGCGGGCGGCGAGGTTGGCCGAGGAACCGGCCCCGAAACCGACCAGGCCCGCCAGAAGCAGCGGGAAGTCACCGACGGTGGCGCCGAGGACGGCGACCCCCGCGCCGACGGCCCCGACGAGGTACGCCAGGACCAGCCCGGCCCGCCGCCCGCGCCGGGCCATCAGGGCGGCCAGCGGCATCGCCAGCAGGGCGGGCCCCGCGACCGCGGCCGTCGAGGCGAGCCCCGACAGCGCCTCCGTACCGCTGACCTCCGTGGCCAGCACCGCGGCGAGCGCGAACCCGATGGCGCTGCCGAGCCCGCCGAGGATCTGGGTGGCGATCAGCACCGCCTGGATACGGCGCCGCAGGGCCGGGAGCCGGGCGGGGGAGACGGCCGCGGGTATCTCGGCCGCCACGAGCGCGTCAGGAGTGTCAGGGGCGTTGGTCACTTACGCATAGTGCCAGCCGTCCCTGGAGCGGGGAATGCCGGAGGCCCCGCCCGGTGGCCGGTCAGGGCGCCGCCCGCCCGGCCCTGCC
This sequence comes from Streptomyces sp. NPDC006339, assembly GCF_040612775.1. NCBI lineage: Bacteria > Bacillati > Actinomycetota > Actinomycetes > Kitasatosporales > Streptomycetaceae > Streptomyces > Streptomyces sp. NPDC006339. The sequence goes on along the minus strand of NZ_JBEXQW010000004.1, from coordinate 185,376 downwards.
CCGGCCCTGCCCCGGTCGTCCTTCCGCCCGCCCCGGTCGGCCGGACGGGTCAGAACAGCGGCTCCGGCAGCACGCCCTCCAGGGCGAGCAGCCTCCGCTTGGTCTCCAGCCCGCCGCCGAAGCCCCCGATCCCGCCGTCGCTCTCGACCACCCGATGGCACGGCACCACCAACGGCAGCGGATTGGATCCCATCGCCGCGCCGACCGCCTGCGCCGCCGCCGGCTGCCCCACCCGGCGGGCCAGCTCCCCGTACCCCACCACCGTCCCGTACGGGACCGTGTCCGCCAGCTCCCGCAGCACCCGGCGGTTGAATCCGGTCACCAGCGACCAGTCCAGCTTGACGCCGAAGCTCCGCAGACTCCCGCCGAAATAGGCCCCTACCTGCCGTATCGGCTCGGCGAGCCGGCCCGATCCGCTCTCCACGAGCTCGCCGCCGAGCGCCCCCGCGAGCCTCCCCAGGACACGGTCCCGCACCCGCTCCCCGGCGTGGAAGCTCACGCTCACCAGGCCCCGGTCCGTCGCGGCGAGCAGCAGGGGACCGATGCCGCTGGGCACCACCGCCCACTCCACCCGTCCCGCCGTCCGCTCCGCCACCGGCTTCTCGTGCTCCATGCCGATCACCGTACGACCCGCCACCGACAAAGGGGCAGACCAATTCCCGGACGGCATGGCCGACGGGCACCGCCGAGCGCCATAATCCGAGAGCACTACTCAGCGGTACCGACTGTTTTCGGACGACGTTGCACCAGGGGTGGAGGACGGACGCTCATGCAGGGCACGGTCGACGGATTCAGCTACGGACTGGTCACCCCGGTGGCCGCCTTCCTCATGGCCTGCCTCGGCGGGGCACTCGGACTGCGCTGCACCACCAGGTCGCTGCGCCACCAGGACACCTTCAAGGCGGGCTGGCTGGCGCTCGGCGCCACCTCCATCGGCACCGGCATCTGGACCATGCACTTCATCGCCATGATGGGCTTCTCGGTCCGACAGGCGCCGATCAGCTACGACCGGCCCCTCACCTTCGCCAGCCTCGGCGTCGCCATCGTCATGGTCGGCATCGGCATCTTCATCGTCGGCTACCGGGGCGCGACCCCGCTCACCCTGGTCACCGGCGGCACCATCACCGGCCTCGGCGTCGCGACCATGCACTATCTGGGCATGGCCGGCGTGCGCCTGCACGGCGAGATCCAGTACAACTCCCTCACCGTCGCCCTGTCCGTCGTCATCGCCGTCGTGGCCGCCACCGCCTCCCTCTGGGCCGCCGTCTCCGTGCACGGCTTCCTGGCCAGCCTCGGCGCGAGCATCGTGATGGGACTCGCGGTCAGCGGCATGCACTACACCGCCATGGCGGCCGTCGACGTCACCGTGCACGGCACGCCCACCCCCGGCGGCGGCGACACCGCCACCTCCCTGCTGCTGCCCATGCTGATCGGACCGGCCGTCTTCCTGCTGCTCGCCGCCGTCGTGGTCATGTTCGACCCGCTGCTCGTCATGGGCGAGCCCGACTGGCAGCGGCCCGCCGCCCGCGGCGCCCACGGCCACGGCCTCCCCGGCCTGCCCACCCAGCGCCGGGCCCCGGCCTACGGCGAGCCCGCGAACTGGTCGGCACGCCCCGCCACCCGCTCCGGCCGCAAGGGCGTGCACCGCGACACGTACCGCTCCCAGGACTGGTGACCGGCGGCCGGACCGCGACCGACGACCCGCCACCGGCCCCCGCCCCGACCGGGAGCCGGGGGCCGATCACCCCCCGACTGTCGGTGCCGGGTCGTACGGTGGTTGCATGCGGCCCGTTTCCAAGATCGAACGTACGGTGGCGCCCTTCGAGGTCGTCAGCCCCTACCAGCCCAGCGGTGACCAGCCGGCGGCCATCGCCGAGCTCGACCGGCGCATCCGCGCCGGCGAGAAGGACGTCGTGCTGCTCGGCGCCACCGGCACCGGCAAGTCGGCGACCACCGCCTGGATGATCGAGAAGCTTCAGCGCCCCACCCTGGTGATGGCGCCGAACAAGACACTGGCCGCCCAGCTCGCGAACGAGTTCCGCGAGCTCCTGCCGAACAACGCGGTCGAGTACTTCGTCTCGTACTACGACTACTACCAGCCCGAGGCGTACGTCCCTCAGTCCGACACCTACATCGAGAAGGACTCCTCCATCAACGAGGAGGTCGAGCGGCTGCGCCACTCCGCCACCAACTCGCTGCTGACCCGCCGCGACGTCGTCGTGGTCGCCTCCGTCTCCTGCATCTACGGCCTCGGCACCCCGCAGGAGTACGTCGACCGGATGGTCTCCCTCAAGGTCGGCGACGAGATCGACCGCGACCAGTTGCTGCGCCGCTTCGTGGACATCCAGTACACCCGCAACGACCTGGCGTTCACCCGCGGCACCTTCCGCGTCCGCGGCGACACCATCGAGATCTTCCCGGTCTACGAGGAGCTCGCCGTCCGCATCGAGATGTTCGGCGACGAGATCGAGGCGCTCTCCACGCTCCACCCCCTCACCGGCGAGGTCATCAGCGACGACCGGCAGCTCTACGTCTTCCCCGCCAGCCACTACGTCGCCGGACCCGAGCGCATGGAGCGGGCCGTCAACGACATCGAGCGCGAGCTGGAGCAGCGGCTGAAGGAGCTCGAGAAGCAGGGCAAGATGCTGGAGGCCCAGCGGCTGCGCATGCGGACCACGTACGACATCGAGATGATGCGGCAGATCGGCTCCTGCTCCGGCATCGAGAACTACTCGATGCACTTCGACGGCCGCGAGCCCGGCTCCCCGCCCAACACCCTCCTCGACTACTTCCCCGAGGACTTCCTCCTCGTCATCGACGAGTCGCACGTCACCGTCCCGCAGATCGGCGCCATGTACGAGGGCGACGCCTCCCGCAAGCGCACCCTCGTCGACCACGGCTTCCGGCTGCCCTCCGCGCTCGACAACCGCCCGCTGAAGTGGGAGGAGTTCCAGGAGCGCATCGGCCAGACCGTCTATCTCTCCGCCACCCCCGGCACCTACGAGCTGTCCCGCTCGGACGGCTTCGTCGAGCAGATCATCCGCCCCACCGGACTCGTCGACCCCGAGGTCGTCGTCAAGCCGACCGAGGGCCAGATCGACGACCTGGTGCACGAGATCCGCCTGCGCACCGAGCGCGACGAGCGGGTCCTGGTCACCACCCTCACCAAGAAGATGGCCGAGGACCTCACCGACTACTTCCTCGAACTCGGCATCCAGGTGCGCTACCTCCACAGCGACGTCGACACCCTGCGCCGCATCGAGCTGCTGCGCGAGCTGCGGGCCGGCGAGTACGACGTCCTGGTCGGCATCAACCTGCTCCGCGAGGGCCTCGATCTGCCCGAGGTGTCCCTGGTCGCCATCCTCGACGCCGACAAGCAGGGCTTCCTGCGCTCCGGCACCTCCCTCATCCAGACCATCGGCCGCGCCGCCCGTAACGTGTCGGGCCAGGTCCACATGTACGCCGACACCATCACCCCGGCGATGGCGCAGGCCATCGACGAGACCAACCGCCGCCGCGAGAAGCAGGTCGCCTACAACACGGCGCACGGGATCGACCCGCAGCCGCTGCGCAAGAAGATCAACGACATCGTCGCGACCATCGCGCGCGAGGAGGTCGACACCGAGCAGCTCCTCGGAACCGGCTACCGCAGCGCGAAGGACGGCAAGGGCGCCAAGGCCCCGGTGCCCTCGCTCGCCGCCCACGCCCCCAAGGGCAAGCGCGCGAAGGCCGGCTCCACCGTCGAGCTCGGCGACCGTCCGGCGACCGAACTGGCCGGGATCATCGAGGAGATGACGGACCGCATGAAGGCGGCCGCCGCCGAGCTCCAGTTCGAGGTCGCCGCCCGGCTCCGCGACGAGGTGTCGGAGCTGAAGAAGGAGCTGCGCCAGATGAAGGAGGCGGGCCTGGCCTGACCGCCGCCGCCGACGGCCCGCGACGGCCCGGTGTGTTGCAAGACCGACACAAAACCGGGCCTCTCCGGGCACGGTGTCAGTGCCCCTGCGTAGGGTGCTGCTCACACCGATGAGAGGGGCAGCGCGTGACGGTCAACATGACCAAGGGACAGGCCATCAACCTGGAGAAGAAGGACGGGGGGAGCCTGACCTCCGTGCGGATGGGCCTGGGCTGGAAGGCGGCGCCCCGTCGCGGACTGTTCGGTTCGCGCACCCGTGAGGTCGACCTCGACGCGTCCGCCGTCCTCTTCGCCGACAAGCAGCCGGTGGACGTGGTCTTCTTCCGCCACCTGGTCAGCGACGACGGCTCCGTGCGCCACACCGGCGACAACCTGGTCGGCGGCGCCGGACAGGGCGGCGACGACGAGTCGATCCTGGTCGACCTCCAGCGGGTCCCGGTCCACATCGACCAGATCGTCTTCACGGTGAACTCCTTCACCGGCCAGACCTTCCAGGAGGTGCAGAACGCGTTCTGCCGCCTCGTGGACGAGACCAACGGCCAGGAGCTCGCCCGCTACACCCTCGACGGCGGCGGCCAGTACACGGCGCAGATCATGGCCAAGGTGCACCGGGCCGGCTCCGGCTGGCAGATGACGGCCCTGGGCAACCCGGCCAACGGCCGCACGTTCCAGGACCTGATGCCCTCGATCTTCCCGGTGCTGTAAGCACCTTCCCGGTCCCGGTTCGTACGCACGGAGAGACGACAAGCCCATGACCGCCGAGCTGGTCCGGGGGCAGAACCACCCCCTGCCCCACACGCGCCTGGAGATCCGGGTCTCGGCCGGTCATCCGGTCGTCGCCGCCGTCACCCTCGGCGACGACCGGGGCCGCATCCCCGGCGCCGAGGCCGTCGCCCACCCCGGCTCCGCCGCGCTGCCCGGGGTCGAGGTGCCCCGGCAGGCCGCCGTCCGGCACCGGCTCGCGGTCGACCTGGAGGCGATACGGGACACGGTCCACCGGGTCTCCGTCCTCCTCGCCCTGCCCGTCGGCGGGGACGGCCCGGTCCGGTTCGGGGCCGGCGCCGCCCCCGTCGTCACGGTCACGGCGCCGGACGGCACGGGCATCGCCGACTACACGATCACCGGACTCGACCGGGAGTCCGCCGTCGTGGCCCTGGAGCTCTACCGCCGCCAGGGCGCCTGGAAGGTCCGGGCCGTGGGCCAGGGGTACGAGGGCGGGCTCGCCGCCCTCCTCGCCGACCAGGGCCTCACGCGCCCCGCCGAACTCGCGGGCGGCATCATGGAGGCCGTCGCCCGGGGACTGTCCCGCTCGGTCGCCGCCCCGCCCCCGCGCGTCCCGGACGCCGACCGGGCCCGGCAGCCCGCCCCGGCCGCGGGCGGCGGGCCCATCGACTACACCCACCCGAGCCGCCGCCCCGCCGCCCCCGAGACGCCCCCGCCGCCCCAGGACCCCGCGCCCGCCGCGGCTCCGGCCCCTGTCGCCGGCGACGCGAGCGGCTGGTCCATGGACGAGCGGCTCTACAACCAGGTGTGGGGCATGTTCGAGGACCTGGCCCGCACCACCGCCGCGTACCGCAGCGCCTGCCAGTTCGCCGAGTCCCGCCTCGACCAGGAGCTCGACCGGGTCCTGTCGGACCCCCGCAGCCGGATCGGCGGGGCGGGGGACGCCGCCCGGGCCGCGGCCAAGGCGAAGCACGACGAGCTCACCGCCCGCGCGCAGGAGGCACTGGACCGCGACCTGGCCCAGCTCACCGCCGAGTCCGAGGTGGTCGAGCCCGCGCTGCCCGCCGCCTACGCCCGCTGGGACAGCCCCGTCTGGCAGGGCTACCGGGTCCCCACGGAGGCGCCGATGGCGGTCCGCCTGGGCGACCTCCACCTGCCCGAGCGGACCGGGCTGCGCATCCCCTTCCTGGCCCGGCTGCCGCTGGCCCGGGGGCTCTGGGTGGACAGCGGGCGCGGCCACTCCGAGGCGGCGGCGCTGCTCGACACCTCCGAGCTGCGCGGGCTGGCCCTGGACGCCGCCGTGGCGCACGCGGTGCGGCTGCTCGCCGTGCACCCGGTGCACCGCTTCCACGTGCAGGTGATCGACGCGGCGGGAGCGGGCGCGAGCGCGTTCGCGCCGCTCGTCGAGGCGGGCGTCCTCCAGGCTCCGCCGGCGGCCGGGGCGGCCGGCGTCTCGGCCGTCCTGAAGGGGCTCACCGAGCGGGTCGACCTGTTGCAGATGGCGCTGCGGGGCGGGGCCTCCGACGACCTGCCGCCGGGCCTGGACACCGCCGAGCACCTGCTGATCGTGCACGACTTCCCGCACGGCTTCGACGACCGCGCCGTCACCCGGCTTCGCTATCTCGCCGACGAGGGTCCGGCGGTCGGCACCCACCTCCTGATCGTCGCCGACCGGGCGGACGCGGCCGCGTACGGGCCGGTGCTCGATCCGCTGTGGCGCTCGCTGACGCGGCTCACGCCGGTCCCCGACGACCACCTCGCCGACCCGTGGGTCGGCCATGCCTGGACGTACGAGCCGCCGGCCTTCCCGGTGGGCAGCGGTGTGCTGCGGCAGGTGCTCGCGCAGATCGCGGAGGCCCGGCGGCAAGGGCGGCCGTCCCCGTCCTGACCTGCGCTCTTGGAGTCTCTTTACCTATTTCTTTACCTTTCCTTGGTTCTTCGGGTAGTGTTCTTGGTGCGGAGGGGAGTACTCCCCATGCGCGGCGCACCCGTCAGTACGGACAGGTCGGACACCTGAGCCCGGGGCGTCGGCCCGGGCCGTCCCGGGTGGAAGAGACCTCCGGCAACGACGAGGCTGTGTGGACAGCCGTACGACGCCGGAGGCGCAGTGGACGTTTCGATGACCCTGTGGGTGCTGACCATTCTCGGTCTGTGCGCCCTGATCGCGGCCGACTTCTTCATCGGGCGCAAGCCCCATGACGTGTCGGTCAAGGAAGCCGGAATCTGGACGGTCGTCTGGATCGTCCTGGCCGTGCTGTTCGGCCTCGGCCTGCTGGTGTTCGGCAACGGCCAGGCATCCGGCGAGTTCTTCGCCGGATTCATCACCGAGAAGTCGCTCAGCGTCGACAACCTCTTCGTCTTCGTCCTGATCATGGCGAAGTTCTCGGTGCCCTCCCACCTCCAGCAGCGGGTGCTGCTCATCGGTGTGCTGATCGCCCTGGTGCTCCGCGCCATCTTCATCGCCGCGGGTGCCGCGATCATCGCCAGCTTCTCGTGGGTCTTCTACCTCTTCGGCGCCTTCCTGATCTACACCGCCTGGAAGCTCATCCAGGAGGCGCGCGCCGACGAGGAGGAAGAGGAGTTCGAGGAGAACCGTCTCCTCAAGTCCATCGAGAAGAAGTTCGGCGTCGCCGACCGCTACCACGGCACCAAGCTCTTCATCCGCAACAACGGCAAGCGGGTGCTGACCCCGCTCATGGTCGTCATGCTGGCGATCGGCACCACCGACGTGCTGTTCGCGCTCGACTCCATCCCGGCGATCTTCGGCCTCACCCAGGACCCGTACATCGTCTTCACCGCCAACGCCTTCGCCCTCATGGGCCTGCGCCAGCTCTACTTCCTCATCGGCGGCCTGCTCAAGAAGCTGGTCCACCTCAGCTACGGCCTGTCGGTGATCCTCGGCTTCATCGGCGTGAAGCTGGTGCTCCACGCCCTGCACGAGTCCGGGGTGCACGTGCCCGAGATCTCCATCCCGTTCTCCCTCGCGGTCATCTGCGGCGTCCTGGTCGTCACCACGATCACCAGCCTGATCGCCTCGAAGAAGCAGGCGGAGCGCGAGGCCGCCGAGAGCGGCGGGACCCCGGCCGGCGAGATCGAGAAGGACAGCGTCGGGTCCTGACCCCGGACCCGACCTCGCCGGACACCCGCAGGGGCCGGTGCGGGCGGCTCACCGCCGCCCGCACCGGCCCCTGCCGTATGCCTCTCTACGCGGGCACGCCCTCCGGCTCCCGCTTCTCCGTACCGGCCGGCAGGGTCTCCGGGAGCAGCGCGAAGCAGACCAGGCTCACCAGCGCCACCACCGTCAGATAGGCCGCCACGCCCCACGGCGGGCCCGAGCCGCCGTCCGAGAGGGCCGTCGCCACGATCGGGGTGAGCGCACCGCCGAGCACCCCCGCCAGGTTGTAACCGACGGCCGCGCCCGTGCAGCGCACCCTCGGCTCGTACAGCTCCGGCAGATACGCGGCGACCACCGCGAACATGGTCATGAAGGCCAGCAGCGAGCCGAGGAAACCGAGGAACATCAGCAGCGGCCGCGCGGTGTGCAGCAGCGCCACCATCGGGAACATCCACAGCGCCGAGGCCGCGCAGCCGGCCAGGCACATCGTCCGGCGGCCGAAGCGGTCGGCGAGCATCGCGAGGAACGGCGTCAGCACCCCCTTGATCGCCACCGCGGCCATCACACAGGTCAGCATCACCGAGCTGGACACGCCGAGCCGCTCGGTGCCGTAGGACAACGCCCAGGTGGAGACCGTGTAGAAGACGGCGTAGCCGACGGCCAGGGCTCCCGCCGTGAGCAGCACGAGCCGCCAGTGCCCGCGCACCACCTCGGCCAGCGGCGCGTTCGCCTGCCGCCCCTCGGCGGCCAGCCGCTCGAACTGCGGGGTCTCCGCGAGTGAGGAGCGCAGCGCGAGCCCGGCGGCGGCGAGCAGCCCCGCCGCCCAGAACGGCACCCGCCAGCCCCAGGAGCGGAAATCCGCGTCGCTCAGCCCGGCCGTCAGCGCCAGCATCACCCCGTTGGCCAGGAGGAAGCCGACCGAGGGGCCGATCTGCGGGAAGCTCGCCCACAGGGCCCGCCGCCGCTCCGGCGCGTGCTCGGCGGTCAGGAGCACCGCCCCGCCCCACTCCCCGCCGAGGCCGAGCCCCTGGAGGAAGCGGAGGACGAGCAGCAGTGCGGGCGCCGAGACGCCGATCGTCTCGTACGTGGGGACGCAGCCGACCGCGACCGTGGCGCAGCCGGTGAGCAGCAGCGAGGCGAAGAGCACCGGGCGCCGCCCGTACCGGTCGCCGACGTGGCCGAAGACGATCGAGCCGAGCGGCCGGGACAGGAAGCCGACGGCGAAGGTGCCGAAGGCGGCGAGGGTCCCGGCGACGGGGGAGAAGGTCGGGAAGAAGAGCGGGCCGAGCACGAGCGCGGCGGCGGTCCCGTAGACGAAGAAGTCGAAGAACTCGATGGCGGTGCCGGCGAGGGAGGCCGCGGCGATCCTCGCCATCGACGGCGGGCGACCGGACGGAGGACGATCCGACGGAGGGTGACTCGACGGAGCGTGACTGTGGTGCTGGTGCATGTCGCGCCAACTACCCGGCCGCCGTCCCGGTTACGGGGGCGTGCGGGGGCGCCCGGGGGTCACCAGCCGCGCTCGCGCCACTCCGGCAGGTGCGGGCGCTCGTCACCGAGCGTGGTGTCCCGGCCGTGGCCCGGATAGATCCAGGTCTCGTCCGGCAGCACGTCGAAGAGCTTGGTCTCGACGTCGTGGAGGAGGCTCGCGAAGGCTTCCGGGTCCTTGCGGGTGTTGCCCACCCCGCCGGGGAAGAGGCAGTCGCCGGTGAAGACGTGCGGGTGGCCGTGCGGGTCGTCGTAGATCAGGACGATCGAGCCGGGGGTGTGTCCGACCATGTGGCGGGCGGTGAGCTCGACCCGGCCGACCCGGATGACGTCGCCGTCCTCCACCAGCTCGTCGGTCCCCACGGGGATGCCCTCCGCGTCGTACGCCCCCGCGTAGGTGCGGGCACCGGTGGCGGCGACCACCTCGGCCAGGGCCTGCCAGTGGTCGCCGTGCCGGTGGGTGGTGACGACGGACGCGATGCCGTCGTCACCGATCAGCGTGAGGAGCGTGTGGGCGTCCGCGGCCGCGTCGATCAGCAGTTGCTCACCGGTCGCCCGGCAGCGCAGCAGATACGCGTTGTTGTCCATCGGGCCGACCGCGACCTTGGAGATCATCAGGTCGCTCAGCTCGTGCACGTCGGCGGGCCCGCCGACCTTCACCGCTCCGCTGTACGTCATGGCCTCAGACTATCGCCGGGGACCGACAACGGCGGCGGCGACCGCGCTCACAGCGGCGGGGTCACAGCGGCGGGAGCTCCGGGACTCCGCCGCCGGAGACCACGGTGAGGCGGGCGCCCTTGTCGCCGCGGCCGGACAGCCAGCCGAGCAGTTCGGCCGCGGTGCCCCGGAGGACCACCGGCTCGCCCTCGGTGCCGCCGGTGCGCCAGCCCGGGTGGTCCTCGGCGCGCTCGGGGCGCAGGGTCACCGGGGGGACGTCGGGGCGGCCGGACCAGCGGTCGGCGAGGAACTCGATCTCCCGGGTGAGGAACTCCTCCGGAAGGTCCTCGAGCTCGTAGCCGGCGTCCAGGTCGACGTGGTGCAGCGCGACCTCGACCCAGCGGCGGAAGGGCACCCGGGCGGCCCGGTCGGTGACGCCGTTGCGCAGCTCCACGGTGCGGTCCCAGTCGGCGGGCTCGCGGCACACCTCCTCGAAGCGGTCGGCGGTGACGCGCAGGTCGGCGAGCTGGGCCTCGACCGGCCGGCCGGCGTCCCGCTCGATGTCGGCCTCGCGGCTCTCGGCGTCCTTGTACATCGGCAGGCCCTGGAGGACGTTCACGAGGGCGTCGGCGTTGCGGGCGAGGTGGGCTAGGACATGGCCGCGGGTCCAGCCCGGCAGCCGTGACGGCTCGGCCAGTGCCGCGTTGTCCCAGGAGGAGACGGCTTCGAGGAGCCGGTCGGTCGCCTCGCGCACGGAGGCGATGTCACGGAGATGGTCGATCATGCCGCCGACCCTAGGGGGTACGGGACCGGTCCGGCCAGGGCGGCGCCCCCTCCGACCAGGGGCGGAGCCCCGCGGCCGCCACTCGTTCGGGTGAAGCGGGCGGCGGGCGTCCGGAAATCGAATGTGCGTGCTATACGCTCGGAGGAAGCATCCGGCATCCTTGGTTGTTGGGTGTGTCAGGCACATCCGCTCTCTCAAGAAAGGTGCGGACCGGCGTGGCCGACCGTCTCATCGTCCGTGGCGCTCGCGAGCACAATCTCAAGAACGTCTCGCTCGACCTCCCCCGTGACTCCCTCATCGTCTTCACCGGGCTCTCCGGGTCGGGCAAGTCCTCCCTCGCGTTCGACACGATCTTCGCCGAGGGGCAGCGCCGGTACGTCGAGTCGCTCTCCTCCTACGCCCGTCAGTTCCTCGGCCAGATGGACAAGCCGGACGTCGACTTCATCGAAGGTCTGTCGCCCGCCGTCTCCATCGACCAGAAGTCGACCTCGCGCAACCCGCGCTCGACGGTCGGCACCATCACCGAGGTCTACGACTACCTCCGTCTGCTCTTCGCCCGCATCGGCAAGCCGCACTGTCCCGAGTGCCGCCGGCCGATCTCCCGCCAGTCGCCGCAGGCCATCGTCGACAAGGTCCTGGAGCTGCCCGAGGGCAGCCGCTTCCAGGTCCTGTCGCCGCTGGTGCGCGAGCGCAAGGGCGAGTTCGTCGACCTGTTCGCCGACCTCCAGACCAAGGGCTACAGCCGCGCCCGGGTCGACGGGCAGACGATCCAGCTCAGCGAGCCGCCCGTCCTGAAGAAGCAGGAGAAGCACACGATCGAGGTGGTCGTCGACCGCCTCACCGTGAAGGAGAGCGCCAAGCGGCGGCTCACCGACTCCGTCGAGACCGCGCTCGGCCTGTCCGGCGGCATGGTCGTGCTCGACTTCGTCGACCTCCCCGAGGACGACCCCGAGCGCGAGCGGATGTACTCGGAGCACCTCTACTGCCCGTACGACGACCTGTCCTTCGAGGAGCTGGAGCCGCGCTCCTTCTCCTTCAACTCGCCCTTCGGCGCCTGCCCCGACTGCACCGGCATCGGCACCCGCATGGAGGTCGACCCGGAGCTCGTCGTGCCCGACGAGGAGAAGTCCCTCGACGAGGGCGCCATCCACCCCTGGTCGCACGGCCACACCAAGGAGTACTTCGGCCGGCTCATCGGCGGCCTCTCCCAGGCCCTCGGCTTCCGCACCGACATCCCGTACGCCGGGCTGCCGCAGCGGGCCAAGAAGGCCCTCATGTACGGGCACAAGACCCAGGTCGAGGTCCGCTACCGCAACCGGTACGGCCGCGAGCGCGCCTACACCACCCCCGCCTTCGAAGGCGCCGTCTCCTTCGTGAAGCGGCGGCACAGCGAGGCCGAGAGCGACTCCAGCCGCGAGCGCTTCGAGGGCTACATGCGCGAGGTGCCCTGCCCCACCTGTGAGGGCACGCGCCTGAAGCCGATCGTGCTGGCGGTCACGGTGATGGACAAGTCCATCGCCGAGGTCTCCGCCATGTCGATCAGCGACTGCGCCGACTTCCTCGGCCGGCTCACCCTCACCGCCCGCGACAAGAAGATCGCCGAGCGGGTCCTCAAGGAGGTCAACGAGCGGCTGCGCTTCCTCGTCGACGTCGGCCTCGACTACCTGTCGCTCAACCGGGCCGCGGGCACGCTGTCCGGCGGCGAGGCCCAGCGCATCCGGCTCGCCACCCAGATCGGCTCCGGCCTGGTCGGCGTGCTCTACGTGCTCGACGAGCCGTCCATCGGTCTCCACCAGCGCGACAACCACCGGCTCATCGAGACCCTGGTGCGGCTGCGCGACATGGGCAACACGCTCATCGTCGTCGAGCACGACGAGGACACCATCAAGGTCGCCGACTGGGTGGTCGACATCGGCCCCGGCGCCGGCGAGCACGGCGGCAAGGTCGTCCACTCCGGCCCCTTGAAGGAGCTCCTCGCCAACACGGAGTCGATGACCGGGCAGTATCTGTCCGGCCGCAAGGCCATCGGCACGCCGGAGATCCGGCGCCCCGTCGACCCGGCCCGCCGCCTCACCGTGCACGGCGCCCGCGAGAACAACCTGCGGGACATCGACGTCTCCTTCCCGCTGGGCGTCCTCACCGCCGTCACCGGTGTCTCCGGCTCCGGCAAGTCGACCCTGGTCAACGACATCCTCTACACCCACCTGGCGCGCGAGCTGAACGGCGCCAAGTCGGTGCCCGGGCGTCACACCCGGGTAGAGGGCGACGATCTCGTCGACAAGGTCGTGCACGTCGACCAGTCCCCGATCGGCCGCACCCCGCGCTCGAACCCGGCGACCTACACCGGCGTCTTCGACCACGTCCGCAAGCTGTTCGCGGAGACCATGGAGGCGAAGGTCCGGGGCTATCTGCCCGGCCGCTTCTCCTTCAACGTCAAGGGCGGCCGCTGCGAGAACTGCTCCGGCGACGGCACCATCAAGATCGAGATGAACTTCCTCCCGGACGTCTACGTCCCGTGCGAGGTCTGCCACGGCGCCCGATACAACCGGGAGACCCTGGAGGTCCACTACAAGGGCAAGTCCATCGCCGAGGTCCTGGACATGCCCATCGAGGAGGCCCTGGACTTCTTCGAGGCCGTCCCGACCATCTCCCGCCATCTGCGGACCCTCACCGAGGTCGGCCTGGGCTACGTCCGCCTCGGCCAGTCCGCGCCGACCCTCTCCGGCGGCGAGGCCCAGCGCGTCAAGCTCGCCTCCGAGCTCCAGAAGCGCTCCACGGGCCGCACGGTCTACGTCCTGGACGAGCCGACCACGGGCCTCCACTTCGAGGACATCTCGAAGCTGATCAAGGTCCTGTCCGGACTGGTCGACAAGGGCAACTCGGTGATCGTCATCGAGCACAACCTGGACGTCATCAAGACGGCGGACTGGGTCATCGACATGGGCCCCGAGGGCGGCAGCGGCGGCGGCCTGGTCGTCGCCGAGGGCACGCCCGAGGAGGTCGCCTCCGTCCCGGCCAGCCACACCGGCAAGTTCCTCCGCGAGATCCTGGGCGGCCGCGTCAGCGACGCCTCGGCGACCGTCCCGGCCGCGCGGAGCGCCAGGAAGGCACCGGCGAAGAAGACCGCCGCCGGCGCCACGGCCGCCAAGGCCGCCGCCAAGAAGGCCGCGCCCGCGAAGAAGACGGCCGCCAAGAAGACGACCGCCCGGGCCCGCAAGACCTGACGGTCACGGTCGCCCGACCGGCTCCTGAGGGGCGCCCCCGCGCGGGGGCGCCCCTCACGCGTCGCCCAGCTCCCGCCCGTACGGAGGCTCCGCACCCGCCCGCGTACAGGTCACCGCCGCCGCCCGCGCCGCGAAGGACAGCAGCTCCCGCCAGTCCTCCCGGCCGAGCGAGCCCGGCGGACGCCCGCCGAGACCGTGCAGCAGCGCCGCGTTCACGGTGTCGCCCGCGCCGATCGTGTCGACCACCCGCACCCGCACGGCCGGGACGGACACCTCGTACCCGCGCGTGAAGACGGTCAGCCCCCCGCCGCCCCGGGTCAGGACGACCGCCGCCGGGCCCCGCTCCAGCCACCCGGCCGGCGACCCGCCCAGCCAGGCCGCGTCCTCCTCGGACAGCTTCAGCAGCGAGACGTACGGCAGCCAGCCCTCGAACCGCTCGCGGTACGCCACCGGGTCCGGGATCAGGCCGGGCCGGACGTTCGGGTCCAGGAGGGTGAGGACGCCCTCCCGCGAGGAACGCCGCAGCAGCGCCTCGTACGCGCTCGCCCCCGGCTCCAGCACCAGCGAACAGGTCCCGAAGGCCATCGCCCGCACCCCGTCCGGCAGCCGCTCCGGCAGCGCGAAGAGCCGGTCCGCCGTGCCCTCCACATAGAAGCCGTAACGCGCCGAACCGTCCGGCCCCACCGACGCCACCGCCAGCGTCGTCGGCTCGGGGCCCCGCTGGAGCAGACCCGTCGCCACCCCCGCCGCGCGCAGCCCCGCGACCAGCACCTCGCCGAACGCGTCCGTCGAGATCCGCGAGCAGAAGGCGACGTCCGCGCCGATCCGCCCCAGCGCCACCGCCGTGTTGTACGGGCCGCCGCCCGGCCGGGGCAGCAGCGGGGCCAGGGGGCCCGCGGCCCCGTCGGGGACCAGGTCGATCAGGGACTCACCGGCGACGACGATCACGCACCGGAACGTAACCCATGCCCCACCGGTCACGACAGCCCGAAGCAGGCCCCCGCACGGGGACGGCCACGGCCCGCCGGTATCGTCGGATCGGTCCCTGACGTCCCGATCCTCACCGTGGAGCCCTCATGTCCGGCCAGTCCACCCGCCGCACCGTGCTGAAAGGCGCCGCCCTCGCCGGGGCCGCCGGGCTGGGCGTCGCCGCCTGCTCCACCGAGTCCAAGCTCGGCCACGCCGAGAACCCGACCCCCACCGCCCCGGTCGCCCTCGGCGCACCCGACGAGATCCCCGTCGGCGGCGCCAAGCTCTACCGCGAGCAGCGGCTCCTGGTGCACTGCCCGGCCCAGGGCCGGTACAAGGCGTTCAGCGCCCAGTGCACCCACGCCGGCTGCGTCCTGGACAAGATCGAGGACAACGAGGGCAACTGCCCCTGCCACGGCAGCCGCTTCGACGTCACCACCGGCAAGGCCCTCCAGGGCCCGGCGACCGTGCCGCTCCCCGAGGTCCCCGTCCGCGTCGAGAACGGCAGGCTGATCGCGGGCCCCACCGCCTGACCGGAGCGAGGACGGGGAGCGGGGAGCGCCTACGCCCAGTCCCACTCGATCCCCAGGATTCCCGGGCGCACCCCCTGCTCCACCAGATGCACCGCGCGGTGCCGCCCGGACAGCGTCAGCTCGGCCCGGCCGCCGCGCGGCGCACCCGTCGACGCCTGCGCGAAGCGCCGGCACCGTACCGGCAGCGCCGCCTCGTCGAAGCGGACCTGGAGCACGTACTGCCCGCCGGCGAAGCTGAACCCGCGCACGTACTCCCGGCTCGCACCGCCCGTACCGTCCTCGAAGCCGTACGAGAAGACATACGTGTCCCCGGCCCTCAGCCGGGTGTCGAAGAGCAGTTCGGCGACGAGCACGCCCGTCCCGGCGTGCCGCCGCACCCGACCCGTCCGGCAGTTCTCCGCCGCCCGCACCTCCACCCGGTCCGGGTCGCAGCCCGGATCGCCCCGGTGGATCGCCAGATAGCGGTCGACGCCGTCCCGGTGCGCCCGCACCACCTGCTGGGAGTCCCGCCCGAGCAGCTCGCGGCCCGCGCCGATCCGCACCCGCTCGTGATGGCCGACCGTGTGCAGCCCGCCGTCCGCCGGGCACTCCAGCTCGGCGAGCAGCCGCTCCACCACGCCCGATGCCTCGATGAGCGAGCGGTACGAGCGGGTCGCCGGGCGCTCGGTGTCGGCGCGGGCCGCGGAGTCCTCGGCGAGCAGCCGGATCAGCGAGTTCCCCGGCAGTTGGAGCACCTCCTCGAGGGCCCGTACCGCCTTCATCGACTCGGGCCGCTGCGGCCGGCGGGCGCCCTGCTGCCAGTAGCTCAAGGAGGTCACGCCGACCTTCACACCGCGGTGGGCCAGATGGTGCTGGACGCGCTGGAGGGGCAGCCCGCGCACCGCGAGCGCCGTGCGCAGGGCGAGATGGAACGGACCCGTGTGCAGCAGTTGCGCCAGATCGGCCTCGGTGTGACCCACGAGGACTCCTCAGTGAACGTTCACGGTGGGGGAGGGGGAGCAGGCTGCCGCCCCGGCGGGCGGGCAGGTGGACCGGGGACGGCCGTTCACATCCGGGTCACACCGTTCACAGCCCGCCGTCACCCCGCATTGAAGCGTGTTGACCGGATCAGGACAACGCCCGATGCTCCAGACCAGCGTCCGGACGCGCTCCTCTCCTCCAACTCCCCACATCCCCCCATCGGGAGGAACGCGATGCGCAGAAGAAGGCCGGTCCTCGCGGCACTCGCCGCGGCCGCCGCCCTGTCCCTCGTCCCCGCCGCGCCGGCGACCGCCGCGCCGACCGGCGAGGACGTCTCCACCCTGGCGTACAAGCGGCTGAACATCAGCATGCAGGCCCAGCAGAAGACCAACTGGTGCTGGGCGGCGGGCGGCAACACCATCGCCACCTGGTTCGGCCGGAACTACAGCCAGAACCAGTTCTGCAACGCCGCCTTCAACCGGCAGCAGGGCTACGACTGCCCCAACTGGCAGGCCACCCTCGGCAACGTCCAGACCGGACTGCGCTGGGCGGGCGTCAACCCCGGCTCGTACGTGGACGGCTGGCTGCGCTATTCGACCGTGCAGACCGAGATCAACGCCGACCGGCCCGTCGAGACGAGGATCCAGTGGTCGAGCGGCGGCGGGCACATGCACGTCGTCTACGGCTACGACGACGCGAACAACTGGGTGTACTGGGGCGACCCGTGGCCGTCGAGCGACCGCTACAACTGGGCCTCGCACTCCTGGTACGTGAACAACAGCTCCTTCTCCTGGACCCACTCGCTCTACCGGATCGGGGCGTGACGACGATGAGCGACGTACGGATACGTCCCCGCGCCCTCGGTGCCGGTGCGGTGACCGGCCTGCTGGCCGCCGCCGTCCTCGTCGGCCTCGGGACGGTCCCGGCCGACGCCGCCGAGGCGCTGCCCACGGCCGCGACGCCCGAGCAGGCGGCGGCCGCGCCGCGGACCCTCGACACGGTCGCCCGCTTCTTCGCCCGGGACGGCGCCCCCGCCCGCACGGCGGCGGCGCAACCCCGCATCGAGGGCGGGTCCGTGCCGGTGCTCCTCCTCTCCCCGGACTTCGTCGCGGGGAAGCCGGGGGCGCCGGTGGCCCGGGTCGCGTTCCACGCCAGCAAGGCGGTCGCCGCGGACGGCCGGACGGCCTCGCTGTGGACGGTGCGCGGCGCGGGCGGCGGCTGGCAGGTGGTGAACATCGCCACCGGCGACGACGAGCTGCGCTACACCGAGCAGGGGCGGCGGGCGCTGCCCGGCGGGACGGTCTTCCGCGAGCCGCAGATCGACGCGTGGTACGTGCACAAGGGCGCGAAGGTGCTGCCGCTCGACGAGGACGCGGTGCGGGCCGTCGGCGGGAACGGCACCACCCTCGCCGCGTACCGCGAGCGGGTGGCACGGGCCTACGGGGACAAGCTCCCCGGCTCCGCCTACGCGGCCAAGGGCGCGGCCGGCGGCTACGCCCCGACGACCGCCGCCCCGCGCGAGCCCGCCACCGACCCGGCCGTGACCACCGCCTCCGCCGCGGCGGCCGCGGGCGCCCTGCTCGCCCTCGCCCTTGGCGCGGGCAGGGCCCTGCGGCGCCGGGGGGCCGGCTCCCGGCCGACGGCGCCCTGACCGTCCGGGCGCGGGCCGGGGGCCGTCCCCGGCCCGCGTCCCGGCCCGCGCCCGCCCGGCCCGCCGGACTCCGTGCCCGCCCGCCCCGGCGGGCCTTCGCCCGGCCCCGTTCCGCGGGGCCGGGCAGCGGGCGCGTGCGGTCGGAGTGTCGGTGGCCGCCAGTAGGGTGGGAGCATGGCCGACCCCTCCAGCTACCGCCCCAAGCCGGGACAGATCCCCGACTCGCCGGGGGTCTACAAATTCCGTGACGAGCACCGCCGGGTGATCTACGTCGGGAAGGCGAAGTCCCTGCGTCAGCGGCTGGCCAACTACTTCCAGCCGCTGGCGAGCCTCCACCCGCGCACGGCGACGATGGTGACCACGGCCGCCTCGGTCGAGTGGACCGTCGTGTCGACCGAGGTCGAGGCGCTGCAGCTCGAATACTCCTGGATCAAGGAGTTCGACCCCCGGTTCAACGTCAAGTACCGGGACGACAAGAGCTACCCGTACCTCGCGGTCACGCTGAACGAGGAGTTCCCCCGCGTCCAGGTCATGCGCGGCCACAAGAAGAAGGGCGTGCGCTATTTCGGGCCGTACGCGCACGCGTGGGCCATCCGCGAGACCGTGGACCTGATGCTGCGGGTGTTCCCCGTGCGGACCTGCTCCGCCGGGGTGTTCCGCAACGCGGCCTCCGCCGGCCGCCCCTGCCTCCTCGGCTACATCGGCAAGTGCTCGGCGCCCTGCGTCGGCCGGACCGACCCCGAGGAGCACCGCGAACTGGCCGAGGAGTTCTGCGACTTCATGGCCGGCCGCACCGGCACGTACATCCGCCGGCTCGAGAAGCAGATGACGATCGCGGCCGAGGACATGGAGTACGAGAAGGCCGCCCGGCTGCGCGACGACATAGCGGCCCTGCGCAGGGCCATGGAGAAGAACGCGGTGGTCCTCGCCGACGCCACCGACGCCGACCTGATCGCGCTGGCCGAGGACGAGCTGGAGGCCGCCGTCCAGATCTTCCACGTCCGCGGCGGACGCGTCCGCGGCCAGCGCGGCTGGGTCACCGACAAGGTCGAGGCCGTCGACGCCGCCGGCCTCGTCGAGCACGCCCTCCAGCAGTTGTACGGGGAGGAGAGCGGTGACGCGGTCCCCAAGGAGGTCCTCGTCCCCGCCCTGCCCGAGGACGCCGCCGCCGTCACCCAGTGGCTCTCCGGCCGCCGGGGCTCCCAGGTCTCCCTGCGGATCCCGCAGCGCGGCGACAAGAAGGCCCTGATGGAGACGGTCGCCCGCAACGCCCAGCAGGCCCTCGTCCTGCACAAGACCAAGCGGGCCAGCGACCTGACCACCCGCTCCCGGGCGCTGGAGGAGATCGCCGAGGCCCTGGACCTGGACTCCGCGCCGCTGCGCATCGAGTGCTTCGACATCTCGCACCTCCAGGGCGAGGACGTGGTCGCCTCCATGGTCGTCTTCGAGGACGGCCTGCCGCGCAAGAGCGAGTACCGCCGCTTCCAGATCAAGGGCTTCGAGGGCCAGGACGACGTCCGGTCCATGCACGAGGTGATCAGCCGCCGCTTCAAGCGCTATCTCGCCGAGAAGGAGAAGACCGGCGAATGGCTGGACGGCGACGGTGAGGTGCCGGCGGACGCCGGGCCCGAGGGCCGGGACGAGGAGGGCCGGCCCAAGCGCTTCGCGTACCCGCCCCAGCTCGTCGTCGTCGACGGCGGACAGCCCCAGGTGGCCGCCGCCCGCCGCGCCCTGGACGAGCTCGGCATCGACGACATCGCCGTCTGCGGTCTCGCCAAGCGCCTGGAGGAGGTCTGGCTGCCCGGCGACGACGACCCGGTCGTGCTGCCCCGCTCCAGCGAGGGCCTCTACCTCCTCCAGCGGATCCGTGACACGGCTCACGACTTCGCCATCCGCTACCAGCGGTCCAAGCGGAACAAGCGCATCCGCACCAGCCCCCTGGACGACGTCCCCGGCCTCGGCGCGACCCGCAAGCAGGCGCTCATCAAGCATTTCGGCTCGGTCAAACGGCTCCGGCAGGCGACAATCGAGCAGATCTGCGAGGTCCCCGGCATGGGCCGCAAGACGGCCGAGGCCGTGGCGGTGGCCCTCGCGCAGGCGGCCCCGGCCGCGCCCGCCGTGAACACGGCAACAGGAGAGATCATGGAAGACGACGGGGGCACCACGGCATGACCACGCACGAAGAGCACCACGCGCACGACCCGAGCGAACCGCACCACGAGCACGAAGACGGAGCACCGGACATGGACACGGGCACCACCGAGCCCGCCGCCGACACCAACGGCGACGCGCCCATCCCCGAGCTGGTGATCATCTCCGGCATGTCCGGCGCCGGCCGCTCCACCGCCGCGAAGTGTCTGGAGGACCTCGGCTGGTTCGTCGTCGACAACCTGCCGCCCGCGCTCATCCCCACCATGGTGGAGCTCGGCGCCCGCTCCCAGGGCAACGTCGCCCGGATCGCCGTGGTCGTCGACGTCCGCGGCCGGCAGTTCTTCGACAACCTCAAGGACTCCCTCGCCGACCTCGACGCCAAGCAGGTCACCCGCCGGATCGTCTTCCTGGAGTCCTCCGACGAGGCCCTGGTCCGGCGCTTCGAGTCGGTCCGCCGCCCGCACCCCCTCCAGGGCGACGGCCGCATCGTCGACGGCATCGCCGCCGAGCGCGACCTGCTGCGCGAGCTGCGCGGCGACGCCGACCTGGTGATCGACACCTCCAGCCTCAACGTGCACGAGCTGCGCGCCAAGATGGACGCCCAGTTCGCCGGCGACGAGGAGCCCGAGCTGCGGGCCACCGTCATGTCCTTCGGCTTCAAGTACGGCCTGCCCGTCGACGCCGACCTCGTCGTCGACATGCGCTTCCTGCCCAACCCGCACTGGGTCCCGGAGCTGCGCCCCTTCACCGGTCTGAACGAGGAGGTCGCCGCCTACGTCTACAACCAGCCCGGCGCCAAGGAGTTCCTGGACCGCTACACCGAGCTGCTCCAGCTCATCGCCGCCGGCTACCGCCGCGAGGGCAAGCGGTACGTGACGATCGCCGTCGGCTGCACGGGCGGCAAGCACCGTTCCGTGGCCACCGCCGAGAAGCTGGCCGCCCGCCTCGCCTCGGAGGGCGTGGAGACCGTCGTCGTGCACCGGGACATGGGGCGCGAGTGAAGCCGTACCGCCGGCGCACGTCCACCCTCGCGGTGCGGCGTACGCTCCGCAGGCGCGGCGCCCAGCCCAAGGTCGTCGCGCTGGGCGGCGGCATGGGCCTGTCGGCCTCCCTCGCCGCCCTGCGCCGCATCACCGGCGACCTGACCGCCGTGGTCACCGTCGCCGACGACGGGGGCTCCAGCGGCCGGCTCCGCGAGGAGCTGGGCGTGCTGCCCCCCGGAGACCTCCGCAAGGCGCTCGCCGCGCTCTGCGGCGACGACGACTGGGGCCAGACCTGGGCCAGGGTGATCCAGCACCGCTTCCAGTCCAAGGGCGAGATGGGCGGCCACGCCGTCGGCAACCTGCTGATCGTCGCGCTGTGGGAGCAGCTCGGCGGCGACCCCGTACAGGCCCTGGACCTGGTCGGCAAGCTGCTCGGCGCGCACGGCCGGGTGCTGCCCATGTCCGCCGTGCCGCTGGAGCTCCAGGCCCTGGTCAAGGGCCACGACCCGGCCCGCCCGCAGGACGTGGACACCGTCCGCGGCCAGGCCACCGTGGCGCTCACCCCCGGCGAGGTGCAGTCCGTGCACCTGGTGCCGCACGACCCGCCGGCCGTGCCCGAGGCGGTCGCCGCCGTCCTCGACGCGGACTGGGTCGTGCTCGGCCCGGGCTCCTGGTTCTCCTCCGTCATCCCGCACCTGCTGGTGCCCGAGCTGCTCGACGCGCTCATGGAGACCAAGGCCCGCCGGGTGCTCTCGCTGAACCTCGCGCCGCAGCCCGGAGAAACCGAGGGCTTCTCCCCGCAGCGTCATTTGGAGGTTTTGGCACGACACGCCCCTAAACTCGCCCTGGACGTGGTGCTGGCCGACGAGGCCGCCGTGCCCGACGCGTCAGCGCGAGAACCCCTCGCCGAAGCCGCCAAGCGGCTCGGCGCCGCGGTCGAGCTGGCGCCGGTGGCCCGGCCCGACGGTGCTCCGAAGCACGACCCGGAGCTGTTGGCCGCCGCGTACGACCGTATTTTTCGGATGCATGGAAGGATCGGCCCATGGCGATGACGGCAGCGGTGAAGGACGAGATCTCCCGGCTCCCCGTCACCCGGACCTGCTGCAGGAAGGCCGAGGTCTCGTCGATCCTGCGGTTCGCGGGCGGGCTGCACCTGGTGAGCGGCCGGATCGTGATCGAGGCGGAGCTGGACACCGCGATGGCGGCCCGCCGGCTCAAGCGGGACGTCCTGGAGATCTTCGGGCACAGCTCCGAGCTGATCGTGATGGCTCCCGGCGGACTGCGCCGCGGCTCGCGCTTCGTCGTGCGCGTGGTCGCGGGCGGCGACCAGCTCGCCCGCCAGACCGGTCTGGTGGACGGCCGGGGCCGGCCCATCCGGGGCCTGCCCCCGCAGGTGGTCTCCGGGGCCACCTGTGACGCCGAGGCGGCCTGGCGCGGCGCCTTCCTGGCGCACGGCTCGCTGACCGAGCCGGGCCGCTCCTCCTCCCTGGAGGTCACCTGCCCGGGCCCCGAGGCCGCGCTCGCCCTGGTCGGCGCCGCCCGCCGGCTCTCCATCGCCGCCAAGGCCCGCGAGGTCCGGGGCGTGGACCGGGTCGTCGTCCGCGACGGCGACGCCATCGGCGCCCTGCTGACCCGGCTCGGCGCGCACGAGTCGGTGCTGGCCTGGGAGGAGCGGCGGATGCGGCGCGAGGTCCGCGCCACCGCCAACCGCCTGGCCAACTTCGACGACGCCAACCTGCGCCGCTCGGCCCGCGCCGCGGTCGCCGCGGGCGCCCGGGTGCAGCGGGCCCTGGAGATCCTGGGCGAGGAGGTGCCCGAGCACCTCGCGGCCGCCGGCCGGCTGCGCATGGAGCACAAGCAGGCATCCCTGGAGGAGCTGGGCGCCCTCGCCGACCCGCCGCTCACCAAGGACGCGGTCGCCGGCCGGATCCGCCGCCTGCTCGCCATGGCCGACAAGCGGGCCCAGGACCTGGGCATCCCCGGCACCGAGTCCAACCTGACGGAGGAGCTCGACGACAGCCTCGTCGGCTGACCGTTCGCCGAGGCGGGCCGACGGAAGCCCCGCCTCCGCTCGACCGCCGATCCAACTCACCGCTGCCGGTGCCCCGCTGAGGCATCGGCAGCATCTTTTCCGGCCACGCCGGAGGCACCCTTGACGCGCCCGTGAACCCCCACGAGCCTGGCGTCCGTTCACTTTCGTGGCAGACGACAGCAAGGGGGGCTCATGAGACGCAGAGCGAGATCGATCCTCGCCGCGGCTTCACTGCTGATCGCGGGTCTGGCGGCGGCACCCGTCGCCGGAGCGCAGAACCACCCCGCCGACGACGACCTCGCCCACCTCTCCGTGTGGCACGCGAAGGTCACCAGGGAACAGGTGCCGCTCCTCCTGGAGGCCGGCACCGACGCCCACGAGCTGACCGAGCAGGTGCCCGCGCGGGGCACCGCCACCCTGGAGCTCCACCTCACCGGCGAGCAGGCCGGCGCCCTGCGCCGGCAGGGCGTCGAGCTCACCGAGCACACCCTCACCGACCGGGCCGAGCGGCGGGTCGCCGCCGCCGGCGACGGCGTCTTCCGCCCGTACGGCGGCGAGAACGGCCTCAAGCAGGAGATCCTGGACACCGCCCGGGCCCACCCGGCGCTCACCAAGGTCGTCTCCCTCGGCAAGACGGTCCGAGGACAGGACATCCTCGCCCTCAAGCTGAGCAAGGACGCCCGGAAGATCCGGGACGGCGGCAAGCCCGCCACGCTCTACCTGTCCAACCAGCACGCCCGCGAGTGGATCACCCCCGAGATGACCCGGCGGCTGATGCACCACTACCTCGACCACTACGGCGAGGACCCGCGGATCACGAGGATCGTCGACACCACCGAGCTGTGGTTCGTGCTCTCCGCCAACCCCGACGGCTACGACTTCACCCACGCCGACCCGGCGAACCGCCAGTGGCGCAAGAACCTGCGCGACAACGACGGCGACGGGCGCGTCGCACCCGGCGACGGCGTCGACCTCAACCGCAACTTCGCCTACAAGTGGGGCTACGACGACGAGGGTTCGTCCCCCGACCCGGCCGACGAGACCTACCGCGGCAGCGGCCCCATGTCCGAGCCCGAGACCCGCGCCCTGGACGCCTTCCAGAAGCGCATCGGCTTCCGGTACGGCATCAACTACCACTCCGCCGCCCAGCTCATCCTGTACGGCGTGGGCTGGCAGGTCGCCACCGACACCCCCGACGACGTGGCCCTCGCGGCCCTCGCCGGCACCCCGCAGAAGCCCGCCGTCCCCGGCTACCGCCCGCAGGTCTCCTCCGAGCTCTACACCACCAACGGCGAGGCGGACGGACACGCCGCCAACGTCAACGGGATGCAGATGTTCACCCCGGAGATGTCCACCTGCGCCACCGCCTCCCGCGTCGACCCGAACGACGCCTGGGACCCGGCCGACTGCGCCTCCGTCTTCACCTTCCCCGACGACGAGCGACTGATCCAGGCCGAGTTCGCCAAGAACGTCCCGTTCGCGCTCGCCGTCGCCGAGTCCTCCGCCCACCCGGACCGCCCGGTCTCGCCGGTCGGCATCGAGGCCCCCGACTTCACCCCGGACGCCTTCACCACCTCGTACGCGGCCGGGGGCGCCGCCCAGGAGGTCTCCGTCACCGCCCGCGCCTCGCTGCGCGGCAAGACCCTGAACTACCGGATCAACGGCGGCCGCACCCACCGCGCCGGCCTGGAGCCCTGGAAGGGCGGCGAGACCTACGGCGGCGAGGACAACCTGTACTTCGACGCCTACCGCGCCGAGGTCAGGGGCGCGCGGCCGGGCGACACGGTCGAGGTCTGGTACACCGCCCGCACCCGCGAGGGCCGGGCGACCGCGTCCACCCCGTTCACGTACACCGTGGCCGAGCGGCCCCGCGCCGACGTCCTCGTCCTCGCCGAGGAAGGCGGCACCACCGCCGCACGCCACGCCGGCACCTATGTGCGGGCGCTCGCGGCGAGCGGACGCCGGGCCGCCGTCTGGGACGTCGCCACGCAGGGCGCCCCGCACGCCCTCGGCGTCCTGAGCCACTTCCGTGCCGTCGTCTGGTACACCGGCGCGGAGCAGCCCTCCGGCGCCACCCTGCTCGCCGTCCGGGCCTATCTCAACGAGGGCGGCAAGCTGGTCACCGCGGGCGAGAAGTCCGGCGGATCCGCCCGGGTCGGCCGGGCCCAGTCCGACGACTTCGCCCAGTACTACCTCGGCGCCTACCGCCGGGCCGGCCTCCAGGCCCCGCCGTCCTTCGCCGGAACCGGCCGGCTCGGCGGCGCGGCCGGCGGCCTCGGCGCGGCGGCGGACAACCCGCTCGACCACGCCGGCACCTTCACCGTCACCTCCGACACCCTCGCGCCCGAGCGCTTCCCGCAGTTCGCGAGCAGCGCCGCCGCCGGCGGCTACCCGGGCGTCCGCACCCCCTTCGAGCCGTACGAGGGCAGCCGCTTCGCCGCCCTGCGCCACACCGACGGCACCTGGGCCCGGCTCGGCCGGACCGTGGACCTCACCGGCGTGGACGCCGCCGCGAAGCCGAGGCTGACCTTCCAGGTCAGCCATGACACCGAGCCCGGCTACGACCACCTGGTCGTCGAGGCCCGCACCGTCGGCCAGGACGACTGGACCACGCTGCCGGACGCGGGCGGCGGCACCTCGGCCGAGCCGCCGGCCGACTGCGGCGAGGGCTACTACGTCCGCCAGCACCCCTTCCTCGCCCGCTACCTCACCGTCGGCCCGGACGGCTGCGCCGCCACCGGCACCACGGGCGCCTGGCACGCCTTCACCGGCCCCTCCAACGGCTGGCGGCAGGCGAGCGTCGACCTCGGCGGCTACGCCGGCAAGCGGGTCGAGCTGGCGATCTCGTACGTCTCCGATCCCGGCAGCGGCGGGACGGGCGCCTTCGTCGACGACCTCCGGCTCACCGCCGGGGCGGTGACCGACACCGAGGGCTTCGAGAACGGCACCGGCGCCTGGACCGCCTCCGGACCGCCGGCCGGCAGTCCCGCGACCGGCACCCGCTGGACCGTCTCCGAGGCGCTCTTCCGCTCCCACGCGGCGGTCACCACCCGTGACACCGTCCTCTTCGGATTCGGTCTCGAGCACGTCCCGAATACGACGGAACGGGCGGCTCTGCTCGGAAAGGCCCTTAATTCGCTCCGACGCTGAATCGGGCGCTCAGGAGAGCGCCGATTTCGCTCACGCTCCGTAATCGGGACCAAGGTCCCCCGGCGGCCCTTACCCGTTGGTAGGCAAGGACTGTCGGCCTTTTTCCCGTGCTTTCCGGGCGTGTACGGGTGCACTCGATGTCACGCCGAGCCATCTGGAGAGGTAGGGTCGTAAGCGGTCGGGGACATCCCAAAAGAGAAGCTCGCCGGGCGTCGAAACCCGGCGTACCTAACGAGGAGATCGGTTCGTGACGATCCGCGTAGGCATCAACGGCTTTGGCCGTATCGGTCGCAACTACTTCCGCGCGCTCCTTGAGCAGGGTGCCGACATCGAGGTCGTGGCCGTCAACGACCTGGGTGACACCGCGACCACGGCGCACCTGCTGAAGTACGACACCATTCTGGGCCGCCTCAAGGCCGAGGTGACCCACACCGCCGACACCATCACCGTGGACGGCCACACCATCAAGGTGCTGTCCGAGCGCAACCCGGCCGACATCCCCTGGGGCGAGCTGGGCGTCGACATCGTCATCGAGTCCACCGGCATCTTCACCAAGCGCGAGGACGCCGCCAAGCACCTCGCCGGTGGCGCCAAGAAGGTCCTCATCTCGGCTCCGGCCAAGGACGAGGACATCACCATCGTCATGGGCGTCAACCAGGACAAGTACGACCCGGCGAACCACGACGTCATCTCCAACGCGTCCTGCACCACCAACTGTGTCGCCCCGATGGCCAAGGTCCTCGACGAGAACTTCGGCATCGTCCGCGGCCTCATGACCACGGTCCACGCGTACACCAACGACCAGCGCATCCTGGACTTCCCGCACAAGGACCTGCGCCGCGCCCGCGCCGCCGCGGAGAACATCATCCCGACCACGACGGGTGCCGCCAAGGCCACCGCCTTGGTCCTCCCGCAGCTCAAGGGCAAGCTCGACGGCATGGCCATGCGCGTGCCCGTCCCGACCGGCTCGGTCACCGACCTGGTCGTCGAGCTCTCCCGCGAGGTCACCAAGGACGAGGTCAACGCCGCGTTCAAGAAGGCCGCGGACGGCGAGCTCAAGGGCATCCTGTTCTACACCGAGGACGAGATCGTCTCGTCGGACATCGTGAGCGACCCGGCCTCCTGCACCTTCGACTCGTCGCTGACGATGGTCCAGGAGGGCAACTCGGTCAAGGTCCTCGGCTGGTACGACAACGAGTGGGGCTACTCCAACCGTCTCGTCGACCTCACCGTCTTCGTCGGCGGCCAGCTCTAAGCTTCAGGGCGGGCTTTCGATGTGAAGCAGGGCTCGGGCAGTGCGATGACGCACTGCGCGAGCCCTGTGTCGTGTGCTCCATCGCGTGTACCAAGGAGTCAGGAACAGATGAAGACGATCGACGAGCTGCTCGCCGAGGGTGTCTCCGGCAAGCGGGTGTTCGTCCGCGCCGATCTCAACGTGCCCCTCGACGGCACCACCATCACCGACGACGGCCGCATCCGCGCCGTCGTCCCCACCGTCAAGGCGCTCGCCGAGGCCGGCGCCCGCGTGGTGGTCGCCTCGCACCTGGGCCGCCCCAAGGGCGCCCCGGACCCGGCCTTCTCCCTCGCCCCGGCCGCGAAGCGCCTGGGCGAACTGCTCGGCGCCGAGGTCGCCTTCGCGACCGACACCGTCGGCGAGTCGGCCCAGGCGGTCGTCGCGGGCCTCACCGACGGCCGGGTGGCCGTCATCGAGAACCTCCGCTTCAACGCGGGCGAGACCTCCAAGGACGACGCCGAGCGCGGCGCCTTCGCGGACGAGCTGGCCGCCCTCGCCGACGTGTACGTCGGCGACGGCTTCGGCGCCGTGCACCGCAAGCACGCCTCGGTCTTCGACCTCCCGGCCCGCCTCCCGCACGCCGCGGGCCACCTCATCGCCACCGAGGTCGGCGTCCTGAAGAAGCTCACCGAGGACGTCAAGCGGCCCTACGTCGTCGTCCTCGGCGGCGCCAAGGTCTCCGACAAGCTCGGCGTGATCGACCACCTCCTGGAGAAGGCCGACCGCATCCTGGTCGGCGGCGGCATGGCCTACACCTTCCTCAAGGCCCAGGGCCACGAGGTCGGCATCTCCCTGCTCCAGGAGGACCAGATCCCGGCCTGCCTCGACTACCTCGAGCGCGCCAAGGAGCGCGGCGTGGAGTTCGTGCTCCCCGTCGACGTGCTGGTCTCGGCCGAGTTCCCGGACCTGAAGACCAAGGCTCCGGCCAACCCGACCACGGTCGCCGCGGACGCCATCCCGGCCACCGAGGAGGGCCTGGACATCGGTCCGGAGACCCGCAAGCTGTACGCATCGAAGCTCGCCGACGCGGCCACCGTCTTCTGGAACGGCCCCATGGGCGTCTTCGAGCACCCCGACTACGCCGAGGGCACCAAGGCCGTCGCCCAGGCACTCCTCGACTCCCCGGCCTTCACCGTGGTCGGCGGCGGCGACTCCGCCGCGGCCGTCCGGCAGTTGGGCTTCGACGAGAACGCATTCGGCCACATCTCGACCGGCGGCGGCGCCTCCCTCGAATACCTCGAGGGCAAGATGCTTCCCGGCCTCGCCGCACTGGAGGACTGACCCCTTTATGAGCACCCGTACCCCGCTGATGGCGGGCAACTGGAAGATGAACCTCAACCACCTCGAGGCCATCGCCCACGTCCAGAAGCTCGCCTTCGCCCTCACCGACAAGGACTACGACGCCGTCGAGGTCGCCGTCCTCGTCCCCTTCACCGACCTGCGCTCCGTGCAGACCCTGGTCGACGGCGACAAGCTGAAGATCAAGTACGGCGCCCAGGACATCTCGGCCCACGACTCCGGCGCCTACACCGGTGAGATCTCCGGCCTGATGCTGTCCAAGCTGAAGTGCGCCTACGTCGCCGTCGGCCACTCCGAGCGCCGCCAGTACCACGCCGAGACCGACGAGGTCTGCAACGCGAAGGTGAAGGCCGCCTTCAAGCACGGCGTCACCCCGATCCTCTGCGTCGGCGAGGAGCTGGAGGTCCGCGAGGCCGGCAACGCCGTCGCGCACACCCTCACCCAGGTCGAGGGCGGCCTCAAGGACATCCCGGCCGAGCAGGCCGAGACGATCGTGATCGCCTACGAGCCGGTGTGGGCCATCGGCACCGGCAAGGTCTGCGGCGCCGACGACGCGCAGGAGGTCTGCGCGGCGATCCGCGGCAAGCTCGCCGAGCTGTACTCGCAGGAGCTGGCCGACAAGGTCCGCATCCAGTACGGCGGCTCCGTCAAGGGCGGCAACGTCGCCGAGATCATGGCGCAGGCCGACATCGACGGCGCGCTGGTGGGCGGTGCCTCGCTGGACGCCGACGAGTTCGTCAAGATCGTGCGCTTCCGCGACCAGTGATGATCGGGCGCTGACGTTGTAGAGCGTCGGCGACGATCCGTCGTACCCTTGCGGGGGTCGGGCAGGTACCCTGTCCGACCCCCGTCCGTATAAGTCCGAGGAAGTTGGTCCAGCCGTGGTTATGGGGTTCTCGATCGCCCTGATCGTCTTCAGTGCGCTGCTGATGCTGCTCGTGCTGATGCACAAGGGGAAGGGCGGCGGCCTCTCCGACATGTTCGGTGGCGGCATGCAGTCGTCCGTCGGCGGCTCCTCGGTCGCCGAGCGCAACCTGGACCGCATCACCGTCGTGGTCGGTCTGCTGTGGTTCGCGTGCATTGTCGTACTTGGTCTGCTGATGAAGCTGGACGGGTAACTCCAATCACTGGACGCGCGTTGGGCCTTACGTAGACTGGGGCATCTTCGAGCACCATCACGCAGGGAGTTACGACCGTGGCAAGTGGCAACGCGATCCGGGGAAGCCGGGTCGGAGCGGGGCCGATGGGGGAGGCCGAGCGAGGCGAGTCGGCACCTCGTCTCCGCATCTCCTTCTGGTGCTCGAACGGGCACGAGACCCAGCCGAGCTTCGCCAGTGACGCACAGGTTCCGGACACCTGGGACTGCCCGCGCTGTGGATTCCCGGCCGGCCAGGACCGGGACAACCCGCCGGACCCGCCCCGCACCGAGCCGTACAAGACGCACCTCGCCTACGTACGGGAGCGGCGCAGCGACGCCGACGGCGAGGCGATCCTCGCCGAGGCGCTGGCCAAGCTCCGGGGCGAGATCTGACGTGATGAGGGGCCCCGCCCGCGAACGACTTCGCGGGCGGGGCCCCTTCCGCGTCCGTGGGGAGGCCGCGCGCCTTCAGCGGTGGTGGCCCGCGATGTGCGCGGTGAGCGCCAGGGCCGCCGTGGCCCGCGCGTAGGTGAGCTGCGCCACGCGCGCGTACAGACAGTCGAGGATCAGCAGCACCGAGTGCCGGGTGCCGAAACCGCCGTGCCGGAAGCCGGTGGGCGCGGCGGTCGACGTGAGGTGCGTGCCGGCCGCGCGGGCCACCGGGGAACGCGGGTCGGCGGTCACGGCGACGGTCGCCGCGCCCCGCTCGGCGGCGAGCCGCAGCGGGGCGAGGACCTCGCGGGTCGCGCCCGAGTGCGAGAGCGCGACGACCGCGTCGGCGGGCGTCAGCAGGGCCGCCGAGGTCTCCGCCGCGTGCACCTCCGTCCAGGCGCGGGCCTCGCAGCCGATGCCGAAGAGCCGGGCCTGGGTCTCCAGGGCGAGCACGCCGGAGGCGCCGACCCCGTAGACGTCGATCCGGCGGGCCTGCGCGAGGGCGCGGGCGGCCCGCTCCAGGGCAGCCAGGTCGAGCTGTTCGGTGGTGGCGCGCAGGGCCTGGAGGTCGGCGCGGGCGACGGCGGCGACGACCGTGTCGAGCGGGTCGTCGGGGCCGATCTCCGGGCCCAGCGGGCGGATTCCCCCGTCCTCGGCGCTCTCCTGGCCCTCCTCACGGGCCAGTTCGAGCAGCAGCCGCTGGTACGAGTCGAGGCCGAGGGCCCGGCAGAACCGGGTCACCGTCGCCTGGGAGGTGCCCGTGCGGCGGCCCAGCTCCGCGGCGGAGAGCCCGGCGACCCGGGCCGGGTCCGCGAGGACCCAGTCGCCGACCTTGCGCAAGGAGCCGGACATCCGCGGGAGTTCGGAGCGGATCAGTGCGGTGATCATTCACGCTGCCTTCCGGCCTGCCCGGGTCTTGTGGTCCGGTGAATCTATCAACCAGCATGCGGGCTGATGGACGGATCCGGGATTCAGTACGTGGTGGGCCTCGACGCCGGCGGTACGCGGACCAGGGCCCGGCTCGCCGAGGCCGCGACCGGCCGCACGGTGGGGGAGGGCCTGGGCGGGCCGGGGAACGCGCTGAGCGTGCCGGCGGAGGCGCTCGTACGGCATCTGGCCGAGGCCCTGCGGGAGGCGGGGGCGGGCGCGCTGCCGGTCGCCGCCGTGGTGGGCGGGTTCGCCGGCGGCGGGCCGGGCGGCGGGCGCGAGAAGGCGCGGGCGGCTCTCACCGGCGCGCTCGCGCAGCTCGGAGCGGCGCCCGGACGCGTCGAGGTCCGGGGTGACGCGGAGGTGGCCTTCGCGGCGGGCCCCGGTGCGCCGGCGGACGGGCTCGTCCTCATCGCCGGGACGGGGGCGGCGGGCGCACGGGTGCGGGAGCGCCGCATGGTGGCCGCCGTCGACGGGGACGGCTGGCTCCTCGGCGACGCCGGAAGCGGCTTCTGGCTGGGGCGGGAGGCGCTGCGGGCGGTGCTGCGGGCCCTGGACGGGCGCGGCCCGGAGACGGCCCTCGCGGAGCCGGTCGGCGCGCTCTGCGGCGGACTGGCCAAGGAGCGGATCGTGGGGTACGCGTACGGGGCGCACCCCGTACGCCTCGCGGAGCTGAGCCCGCTCGTGGTGCGCGCGGCGGAGGCGGGCGACGCGGTGGCGGCCGGCCTGCTCGACCGCGCGGCGGACGAACTCGCGGGCACGGTACGGGCGTTGCGGCCGGTCGCGGGGGAGCCGCTGGTGGTGACGGGCGGGTTGCTGGGGCCGGGCGGACCCCTGCTGGGC
Source organism: Streptomyces sp. NPDC006339 (assembly GCF_040612775.1). Taxonomy (NCBI): domain Bacteria; kingdom Bacillati; phylum Actinomycetota; class Actinomycetes; order Kitasatosporales; family Streptomycetaceae; genus Streptomyces; species Streptomyces sp. NPDC006339. Next base: position 153,110 of record NZ_JBEXQW010000004.1, on the reverse strand, counting down.
CGGCTGGCCGAGCGGGTCGGGGAGCTGGGGCTGCGGCCGAGTCCGGTGCGGGACGGCGTGGGGGGCGCGGTGGCGCTGGCGCGGCTGCCGGTGTCTTGACGCGCCTCCGCCGGTGCTGGTTCATTGAGCCGGTCGCTTCGCTCGTACCCGGTTCGGTCAACCGAAGGAGACGTCGTCATGGAGCAATTCCCGCCGAGTGCCGCCCGGTTCGTCGATCACGCCCGGGCCGCCGTCGACCGGGTCGTCACCGGGAACAAGGACGGGGTCGCCCGGGCCGCGCGGCTCGTCGCCGACTGCGTGGCCGCCGACGGGGTGGTGCACGCCTTCGGGACCGGGCACTCGCAGGCCGCCGCGCTCGAGATCGCCGGGCGGGCCGGGGGGCTGGTGCCGACCAGCCGGATCGCCCTCGCCGACCTCGTCCTGCGCGGCGGGGAGGACCCGGCGATCCTGCGCGATCCGCTCCTGGAACGCTCGCCCGGCCTCGCCGACCGGCTCTACGCGCTGGCCACCCCGCGGCCCCAGGACCTGTTCGTGATCATCTCCAACTCCGGCGTCAACAACGCCGTCGTCGACCTCGCGCTCAAGGTCACCGCCGCCGGGCACCCGCTGATCGCCCTCACCTCCCTGGAGCACACCCACGCCGTGCCCGCGCTGCACGCGAGCGGCAAGCGGCTCGCCGACCTCGCCGACGCCGTCCTCGACAACGGCGCGCCCGCCGGCGACGCCGTCCTGCCGATGCCCGACGGCGGCGCCCTGTGCGGGATCTCGACCCTCACCTCCTCCCTGCTCGTCCAGATGGTCGTCGCCGAGGCCGTCGCCCTCCTGCTGGCCGAAGGCATCGAGCCGCCCGTGTACGTCTCCGCCAACCTCCCCGGCGGCCACGAGCGCAACGCCCTCCTCGAGGCCCGCTACGCGGGACGGCTGCACCGTGGCGGGCACTGACCGCTTTCGTACACCGGATCAATTAGGTTGGAGGGGCAGCGGGGCACCGACGCAGGACAGGGAGCACGACGAAGAAATGGGCGATGTCGAGATGACCAGCACAGGCCGCACGAGGCTCAACCGGCTGCCCGAGTGGGCGGCCCTCGGCAAGCACCGCGAGCAGGTGGGCGACACCCACCTGCGCGACCTGTTCGCCGCCGACCCCGAGCGCGGCACCCGGTACACGCTGCGCGTCGGCGACCTGTATCTGGACTACTCCAAGCACCTGGTGACCGACGAGACCCTGGCCCTCCTGCGCGACCTGGCCGCCGCCACCGGCGTCGCCGGGCTGCGCGACGCCATGTTCCGCGGCGAGAAGATCAACAACACCGAGGACCGGGCCGTCCTGCACACCGCGCTGCGCGCCCCGCGCGACGCGGTGATCGAGGTCGACGGCGTGAACGTCGTCCCTGAGGTGCACGCCGTCCTCGACCGGATGGCCGCTTTCGCCGACAAGGTCCGGGCCGGCGACTGGACCGGACACACCGGCAAGCCGATCAAGAACATCGTCAACATCGGCATCGGCGGCTCCGACCTGGGCCCCGCCATGGCCTACGAGGTCCTGCGCGCCTACACCCAGCGGGATCTGACGTTCCGCTTCGTCTCCAACGTCGACGGCGCCGACCTCCACGAGGCCGTCCGCGACCTCGACGCGGCGGAGACCCTCTTCATCGTCGCCTCCAAGACCTTCACGACGATCGAGACCATCACCAACGCCACCTCCGCCCGGAACTGGCTCCTCACCGAGCTGCGGGCCGGCCAGGACGCCGTCGCCCAGCACTTCGTGGCCCTGTCGACCAACGCCGAGAAGGTCGAGGACTTCGGCATCGACACGGCGAACATGTTCGAGTTCTGGGACTGGGTCGGCGGCCGCTACTCGTACGACTCCGCCATCGGCCTCTCCCTGATGATCGCCATCGGCCCGGAGCGCTTCCGCGAGATGCTCGACGGCTTCCACCTCGTCGACGAGCACTTCCGCACCGCCCCGCCCGAGGAGAACGCGCCGCTGCTGCTCGGCCTCCTCGGCGTCTGGTACGGCGCGTTCTTCGACGCCCAGTCGCACGCCGTGCTGCCGTACTCGCACTACCTGTCGAAGTTCACCGCCTACCTCCAGCAGCTTGACATGGAGTCCAACGGCAAGTCCGTGACCCGCGACGGGCAGCCCGTGGACTGGCAGACCGGACCCGTGGTCTGGGGCACCCCGGGCACCAACGGCCAGCACGCCTACTACCAGTTGATCCACCAGGGCACCAAGGTCATCCCGGCCGATTTCATCGGCTTCGCCCGGCCCGTCGAGGACCTGCCGCCCGGTCTGGTCGCCCAGCACGACCTGCTGATGGCCAACTTCTTCGCCCAGACGCAGGCACTCGCCTTCGGCAAGACGCCCGAGGAGGTACGGGCCGAGGGCGTCCCCGAGGAGCTCGTCCCGCACAAGACCTTCCAGGGCAACCACCCCACCACGACCATCCTCGCCGACGCGCTGACCCCGTCCGTGCTCGGCCAGCTCGTCGCCCTGTACGAGCACAAGGTCTTCGTCCAGGGCGCCGTGTGGAACATCGACTCCTTCGACCAGTGGGGTGTCGAGCTCGGCAAGGTGCTCGCCAAGAGGATCGAGCCCGTGCTGACCGAGGGCCGGGGTCAGGGCCAGGGAGAGGGCGAGGGCGGCGAGCGGCTCGACTCCTCGACCGCCGGACTCGTCTCCGCCTACCGCGCGCTGCGCGGCCGGAGCTGACCGACGTGACGGGGGAGGACGCGGTACGGCTGCGCCCGCCGAGGAACGCCGTCGACGGGCGGGCCGTCGCCTGGTGGCGGACGCAGGTCCTCGTGGCCGCCGCCCTGCCGGCGGCGGTCCTGGTGGTGCTCGGGATCCTCATCGGGCCGGCCAGGGTCTGGCTGTCGGCCGCCGGCGGGGCCGTGGCCGTCCTCGGGCTCGTGGCCGCCGCGACCCTCCCCGCCTGGTGGTTCCGGGTGCACCGCTGGGAGGTCACCGAGGACGCCGTCTACGTCCGTACCGGCGCCCTCTGGCAGGAATGGCGGATCGCCCCCATGTCCCGGATCCAGACCGTCGACACCGTACGGGGCCCGCTGGAGCAGATGTTCCGGCTCGCGACCGTCACCGTCACCACGGCCTCCTCCAAGGGCGCCCTGCGGATCGAGGGGCTCGACCACGAGCTCGCCGCCGGCCTCGCCGAACGGCTCACCGCGATCACGCAGGGCACCCCCGGGGACGCCACATGAGCGAGGAGTGGCGGCGGCTCGCGCCCCGCACCCTCCTCGCCGGAGCGGCCGTCCTGTGCGGCGTCGCCGGCGGCGCCGCACTGCCCGCCACGCTGACCCTCGCGGGATCCCGGCCGCTCTGGCAGGCCGTCGCCTGGGTGCTCGCCGGGGCCGTGCTGCTCGTCGGCGGCGGCAGCGCCGCCGACTGGGTCCGGCTGCGCCGCACCCGCTACCGGATCGGCCCCGAGCGGGTCGACCTCCACACCGGACTCCTCGTCGTCACCCGCCGCTCCCTGGCCCGCGAGCGCATCCGCAGCGTCGACCTCACCGCCAACCCCCTCGAACGGCTCCTCGGCCTGGTCAAGGTGCGCATCGGCACCGGCGAGCACGCCGGCGGCGACTCCACCCTCGAACTCGACCTGGTCACCCGCGCCGAGGGCGAACGGCTCCGCCGCACCCTGCTGGCCCGGGCCGCCACCGGCGACCCCGGCCACGACGGCGTCCTCGCCGCCCTGGATCCCCGCTGGATCCGCTACGCCCCCCTCTCCTTCGTCGCCCCGCTCCTCGGCGGCGCGGCCGCCGGGGCCGTCCTGCAGGTCAGCGACTGGTTCGGCGTCCAGGACACGGTCCTCCACTGGATAGGAGACCGCTTCCAGGACGTCTCCCTGGTCTGGACGATCGTCGACCTGGCCCTCCTCGCCACCCTCGTCGGCGTGATCGGCGCCCTCGGCCTGTGGATCGAGATGTGGGCGAACTACCGCCTGGAACGCGAGGCGGGCGGCACCCTCAGGGTGCGCCGGGGGCTGCTGACGGCCCGTTCGGTCTCCCTGGAGGAGCGGCGGCTGCGCGGCATCGAGCTCGTCGAACCCCTCGGCGTACGGATGGTCCGCGCCGCCCGCGTCGACGCCGTCGCCACCGGACTCGCCCAGAACGACGACGACAAGCACGCCGACCTCAAGAACCTGCTGCCGCCCGCGCCCCGCGCCGTCGCCGACCGGGTCGCCGCCCAGGTGCTGCGCGAGCCGGAACCGCCCACCGGGGCGCCGCTCGCCGCGCACCCCCCGGCCGCCCGCACCCGGCGGCTGCGCTGGGCGCTGTGGACCGCGCTCGGCCCGGCCGCCGTCCTCGCCGTGCTCGGCGTCCTGCTCACTCCCGTGCTGCTGTACGTGGCGGCCGGGACCGCCGTCGTCCTCGTACCGGCCGGTGTGGTCCTCGCCCTCGACGCCTACCGCAACCTCGGACACGGCGTCAGCGGCGCCTACCTGGTGACCCGTTCCGGCACGGTCCGCCGCTCCACGGTCGCCCTGCAGCGGTCCGGGGTCATCGGCTGGACCGTCAAGCAGTCCTGGTTCCAGCGGCGCGCCGGAGTGCTGACGCTGAGCGCGACGACGGCGGCCGGGGAGGGCGCGTACGACATCCTCGACGCCGGCGAGGGACAGGGGCTGGCCTTCGCGGCCGAGGCCGTCCCCGGGCTGCTGGAGCCCTTCCTGGAGCACACGAAGGCCCCGCCCACCGATCGGTGAGCGGGGCCCCGGTGACGATGCCTCAGGCCGCCGTCTGACGATTCCTCAGGCCGTGGGCTGCGGATACAGGTCCCGCGGCAACTCGGACGCGGCGGCCGCGTCGAGCAGCCAGAGCGTGCGGGAGAGGCCGTGGGCACCGGCCGCGGGGGCCTGCACCTCGCCCGCGCCGGACAGCGCGATGGCCGCGGCCTTCGCCTTGTCCTCGCCGGCCGCGAGCAGCCAGACCTCCTTCGCGGCCCGGATCGCCGGCAGCGTCAGCGAGATCCGGGTCGGCGGCGGCTTCGGCGCGCCGTGCACGCCCACCACCGTCCGCTCGGTCTCGCGGACCGCGGGGAGCTCCGGGAAGAGCGAGGCCACGTGCGTGTCCGGGCCGACGCCCAGCATCAGCACGTCGAAGGTCGGCACCCCGTGGTGGTCGCCGGGACCGGCGGCCGCCGCGAGCTCGGCCGCGTAGGCCGCGGCCGCGGCGTCCGCGTCGGCGCCGTGGGGACCGTCGGAGGCCGGCATCGCGTGCACCCGCGCCGGGTCCAGCGGGACGCCGTCCAGCAGCGCCTCGCGGGCCTGGGTGACATTGCGCTCCGGGTCGCCCTCGGGCAGGAACCGCTCGTCACCCCACCACAGGTCGAGCCGCGACCAGTCGATCGCGTCCCGGGCGGGCGCCGCGCGCAGTGCCGCGAGCAGCCCGTTGCCGTTGCGGCCGCCGGTGAGCACCACCGAGGCGGAGCCGCGGGAGGTCTGGGCGTCCACGATCTTCGTGATCAGCCGGGCCGCGGCGGCCTGGGCCATCAGTTCCTTGTCGCGGTGGACGACGAGCTGAGGCGTGCTCACTTGGCCGCCGCCTTCCTGGCGGGGGCCTTCTTCCCGGCGGGCTTGGCGGCCGGGGCCTCGGCCGGCTCCTCGGCCGGAGCCGGTTCCACGGCCTCGGCCCGGGCCTCGGTCTCGGTCTCGGGCTCCGGCGCGGGGGCGGTGGTCGCCGCCTCCTCGTCCAGGCGCTCCAGGCCGAACTTCAGCGCCGAGGCGTAGGTGTCGTCCGGGTCGAGCCGGCGCAGCTCCTCCGCGATCAGCTCGGCCGTCTCGCGGCGCTTGAGCGCCACGGCACGGTCCGGCTGGCCCTGTATGGAGAGCGTGGCGAGGGAGCCGTCCGCCCGGTCGAGCACGATGGGACCGCAGTTGGTCTCCATCCGCACCGAGGTGAGGCCGGGCCCCGCCGACGTGGAGCGGCGCACCGGGATCTTCAGCCGGTCCGCGAGCCACATGGCGAGCAGCTCGACGCTCGGGTTGAACTCCTCGCCCTCCACCACGGCCGAGGTGACCTCGCACACGACCTGGTCGAGCGCGGCGGCCAGCATCGAGCGCCACGGGGTGATCCGGGTCCACGACAGGTCCGTGTCGCCCGGGGTGTACGCGTCCGCGCGCGCGGTCAGCTCCTGGATGGGCTGCTCGGCCGCGTACGTGTCGGTCACCCGGCGCTGGGCGAGGGCGCCCAGCGGGTCGTTCGCCGGGTCGGTCGGCGCGTTCACCGGCCACCAGACGACGACGGGCGCGTCCGGCAGCAGCAGCGGCAGCACCACCGACTGGGCGTGGTCCACGACGTCGCCGTACAGCCGGAGCACGACCGTCTCACCGGTGCTGGCGTCGGCGCCGAGGCGGACCTCGGCGTCGAGCCGCGCCTGCGCGCGGTCCCGCGGGGAGCGCGAGACCCGCTTGATGACGACGAGGGTCCGCGAGGGGTGCTCGCGGGACGCCTCGTTGGCCGCCTTCAGCGCGTCATAGGCGTTCTCCTCGTCGGTGACGATGACGAGGGTGAGGACCATGCCGACGGCCGGGGTGCCGATGGCCCGCCGCCCGAGCACCAGCGCCTTGTTGATCTTGGAGGACGTGGTGTCCGTCAGGTCGGTCTTCATGGCCGGCGCCAGCTCCTGCCGTCTCGTGCGAGCATCTCGTCCGCCTCGACCGGGCCCCAGGTCCCGGCCTCGTACTGCGCGGGCTTGCCGTGCCGGTCCCAGAACTGCTCGATCGGATCGAGGATCTTCCAGGACAGCTCGACCTCCTCGACCCGCGGGAAGAGGTTGGAGTCGCCGAGCAGGACGTCGAGGATGAGCCGCTCGTACGCCTCGGGGCTGGACTCGGTGAAGGACTCGCCGTAGGCGAAGTCCATCGAGACGTCCCGGATCTCCATCTGCGTGCCCGGCACCTTCGAACCGAACCGCACCGTGACGCCCTCGTCCGGCTGGACGCGGATCACGATGGCGTTGCGGCCGAGCTCCTCGGTCGCCGTGTGGTCGAAGGGGGAGTGCGGGGCGCGCTGGAAGACCACCGCGATCTCGGTGACCCGGCGGCCCAGCCGCTTGCCGGTGCGCAGGTAGAAGGGGACGCCCGCCCAGCGGCGGTTGTCGATCTCCAGCTTGATCGCCGCGTAGGTGTCGGTCTTCGACTGCGGGTCGATGCCCTCTTCCTCGAGGTAGCCGACGGCCTTCTCGCCGCCCTGCCACCCGGCCGCGTACTGCGCCCGGACGGTGGACTCGGCCAGGTCCTTCGGCAGCTTCACCGCGCCGAGCACCTTGGTCTTCTCCGCCGCGAGCGCGTCGGCGTCGAAGGAGGCCGGCTCCTCCATCGCGGTCAGCGCGAGCAGTTGGAGCAGGTGGTTCTGGATGACGTCACGGGCGGCGCCGATGCCGTCGTAGTAGCCGGCGCGGCCGCCGATGCCGATGTCCTCGGCCATGGTGATCTGCACGTGGTCGACGTACGACCGGTTCCAGATCGGCTCGAAGAGGGTGTTGGCGAAGCGGAGCGCCAGGATGTTCTGGACGGTCTCCTTGCCGAGGTAGTGGTCGATGCGGAAGACCGCGTCGGGCGGGAAGACCTCGTGGACGACCTCGTTGAGCTCCTTGGCGGAGGCCAGGTCGTGCCCGAAGGGCTTCTCGATGACCGCGCGGCGCCAGGAGCCGTTCTTCTGGTCGGCCAGACCGTGCTTCTTGAGCTGCTGCACGACCAGCGGGAAGAACTTCGGCGGCACGGACAGGTAGAAGGCGAAGTTGCCGCCGGTGCCCTGCGCCTTGTCCAGCTCCTCGATGGTGGACTTGAGCTGCTCGAAGGCGTCGTCGTCGTCGAAGTCGCCCTGGACGAAGCGCATCCCCTGGATGAGCTGCTGCCACACCTCCTCGCGGAACGGGGTGCGGGCGTGCTGCTTGACGGCGTCGTGGACCTCCTGGGCGAAGTCCTCGTCCTGCCACTCGCGCCGGGCGAAGCCGATCAGCGAGAAGCCCGGCGGCAGCAGACCACGGTTCGCGAGGTCGTAGACGGCCGGCATCAGCTTCTTACGGGACAGGTCACCCGTGACACCGAAGATCACCAGACCCGACGGCCCCGCGATGCGCGGGAGCCGTCGGTCTGCGGCGTCACGGAGCGGGTTGGCTCCGGTGACTGCGCTCAAGGTGTTACGCCTCCGAAGGTGCGAGGCGCTGCAGCTCCGCCTCGGTCGACTTGAGCAGGTCGTTCCAGGACGCCTCGAACTTGTCGACGCCCTCGTCCTCCAGGACCTGGACGACATCGTCGTACGAGATGCCCAGCGCGGCGACCGCGTCGAGCACGGCGCGGGACGCGTCGTACGTGCCGCGGATGGTGTCGCCGGTGACCTCGCCGTGGTCGGCGGTGGCCTCCAGGGTCGCCTCCGGCATGGTGTTGACGGTGCCCGGGGCGACCAGGTCCACCACGTACAGGGTGTCCTTGTACGCCGGGTCCTTCACACCGGTCGAGGCCCACAGCGGACGCTGCTTGTTGGCCTGCGCCTTGTCGAGGGCGGCCCAGCGCTCCGAGCCGAAGACCTCCTCGTACGCCTGGTAGGCCAGACGCGCGTTGGCCAGGGCCGACTTGCCCTTGAGGCCCTTGGCCTCGTCGGTGCCGATCGCGTCCAGGCGCTTGTCGATCTCGGTGTCCACGCGGGACACGAAGAAGGACGCCACGGAGTGGATCTTCGACAGGTCCAGGCCGCGCTCGCGGGCCTTCTCCAGACCGGCCAGGTAGGCGTCCATGACCGCGCGGTAGCGCTCCAGCGAGAAGATCAGCGTGACGTTGACGCTGATGCCGAGGCCGATGACCTCGGTGATCGCCGGCAGACCCGCCCGGGTGGCCGGGATCTTGATGAGGGTGTTGGGACGGTCCACCAGCCAGGCCAACTGCTTGGCCTCGGCGATGGTGGCCGCCGTGTCGTGGGCCAGACGGGGGTCGACCTCGATGGACACCCGGCCGTCCTGGCCCTGCGTGGCGTCGAAGACGGGCCGCAGGATGTCGGCGGCGTCCCTCACGTCAGCCGTCGTGATCATGCGGATGGCCTCGTCCACCGTCACCTTGCGGGCGGCGAGGTCGGCGAGCTGCTGGTCGTAGCCGTGCCCCTCGGAGATCGCCTTCTGGAAGATGGACGGGTTGGTGGTCACACCCACCACATGGCTCTGGTCGATGAGCTCGGCCAGGTTTCCGGACGTGATCCGCTGACGCGACAGGTCGTCCAGCCAGATCGCGACGCCTTCGTCGGAGAGGCGCTTGAGAGCGTCTGTCATGAGAGGTTCTCCAAAAGTCGTATCTATGGACGTCAGCGCGCGGCGGCGTCGAGAGATTCCCGGGCCGCGGCGACGATCGCCTCCGGCGTGAAGCCGAACTCGCGGAACAGGACCTTGGCGTCGGCCGAGGCACCGAAGTGCTCCAGCGACACGATCCGGCCGGCGTCGCCGACGTACTGGTGCCAGGTCAGGCCGATACCCGCCTCGACCGCGACACGCGCCTTCACCGACGGCGGCAGGACGGCGTCCTTGTACGCCCGGTCCTGCTCCTCGAACCACTCCACCGACGGCATCGACACCACACGGGTGGGGACACCGGCGGCCTGGAGCTGCTCCCGGGCCTCGACGGCCAGGTGCACCTCGGAGCCGGTCGCGATCAGCACGACCTGCGGCTCGCCGCCGTCGGCGTCGAACAGCACGTAGCCGCCCTTGGCCGCGTCCTCGTTCGGCGCGTAGGTCGGCACGCCCTGGCGGGTCAGGGCCAGACCGTGCGGGGTGCCCTTGCCGAAGACCTTGGTGTGCCGCCGCATGATCTCGCGCCAGGCGATCGCCGTCTCGTTGGCGTCGGCCGGGCGGACGATGTTCAGACCCGGGATCGCGCGCAGCGAGGCCAGGTGCTCCACCGGCTGGTGGGTCGGGCCGTCCTCGCCGAGACCGATCGAGTCGTGCGTCCACACGTACGTCACCGGCAGGTGCATCAGCGCGGACAGGCGCACGGCGTTGCGCATGTAGTCGGAGAAGACCAGGAACGTGCCGCCGTAGACCCGGGTGTTGCCGTGCAGGGCGATGCCGTTCATCTCCGCGGCCATGGAGTGCTCGCGGATGCCGAAGTGGATCGTCCGGCCGTACGGGTCCGCCTCGGGCAGCGGGTTGCCCTCCGGGAGGAAGGAGGACGTCTTGTCGATCGTGGTGTTGTTCGAGCCGGCGAGGTCGGCCGAGCCGCCCCACAGCTCCGGGATCACCGAACCGAGCGCCTGCAGCACCTTGCCGGACGCGGCACGCGTCGCCACGCTCTTGCCCGCCTCGAAGACCGGGATCTTCCCGGCCCAGCCGGCCGGCAGCTCGTTCGCCTGGATGCGGTCGAACTCGGCCGCGCGCTCCGGGTTGGCGGTGCGCCACTCGGCCAGCGACTTCTCCCACTCGGCGCGGGCCTCGCGGCCGCGGTCGCCGAGCGCGCGGGTGTGCGCGATGACCTCGTCGGAGACCTCGAAGGTCTTCTCCGGGGCGAAGCCCAGGACGCGCTTGGTGGCCGCGACCTCCTCGTCGCCGAGCGCCGAGCCGTGCGCGGCCTCGGTGTTCTGGGCGTTCGGCGCCGGCCAGGCGATGATCGAGCGCATCGCGATGAACGACGGGCGCTCGGTCTCGGCCTCGGCGGCCTTGATCGCCGCGTACAGGGCAGCCGGGTCCAGGTCGCCGTTCGCCTGCGGCTCCACGCGCTGGACGTGCCAGCCGTACGCCTCGTAACGCTTGACCGTGTCCTCGGAGACGGCCGTCTCGGTGTCGCCCTCGATCGAGATGTGGTTGTCGTCCCACAGCATGATCAGGTTGCCGAGCTTCTGGTGCCCGGCGAGCGAGGACGCCTCGGCGGAGATGCCCTCCTGGAGGCAGCCGTCACCGGCGATCACGTAGATCCGGTGATCGAAGGGAGAGGTGCCCTGCGGGGCCTCCGGGTCGAACAGACCGCGCTCGTAGCGGGCGGCCATCGCCATGCCCACGGCGTTGGCGACACCCTGGCCCAGCGGACCGGTCGTGGTCTCCACGCCCGCCGTGTGGCCGTACTCCGGGTGGCCCGGGGTCTTCGAGCCCCAGGTGCGGAACGACTTCAGGTCGTCGAGCTCCAGCCCGAAGCCGCCCAGGTAGAGCTGGGTGTACAGGGTCAGGGACGAGTGCCCGGCGGAGAGGACGAACCGGTCGCGGCCCACCCACTCCGGGTCGGCGGGGTCGTGGCGCATCACCTTCTGGAAGAGGGTGTACGCGGCGGGCGCCAGGCTCATCGCGGTGCCGGGATGGCCGTTGCCGACCTTCTGTACGGCGTCGGCGGCCAGGATGCGGGCGGTGTCCACGGCCCGCTGGTCCAGTTCGGTCCACTCGAGGTCTGTGGTCGTCGGCTTAGTGCTCACCCTGGGTCAGGGCTCCTCTCCGCATGTCTTGAGCCGGTGACTGAGGGTGTCCCGGCGATGTCGAGCCTACCCCCGGAATTCGCCCCTCTTTTCGTGTCCATGCCCCTCATATGAGCGCTTACTTCCAAAGACTGCCGGTGGCCGCGGGAGTTCGCCTCCCGAGCCGGGCGCGGGCGGAGGCGCGGCGTGTCCACCCCTTGGGACGCACCCCGCGTGCGCCGCCTCCAACACGACCCACCCCCGCGAAGATCGGTGTATGGGCAACGTCTACAGTGGCGTGGTACGCGCAAGTTTCATCCCCTCTTCACGCGGGGAGCTTGCTGGGATTTCTCTGTCAGGGGTGTGCGTGACGGCCGTCGAGTCCCGACCCGCCGGGGTCGTCTTGACTCCCAGCCCGGGGGGCCATCGGCCGTTCGGGGCCCGCGTCAAGGCATTCGTGGCGCTGACCAAGCCGCGGATCATCGAGCTGCTGCTCATCACCACCGTTCCGGTGATGTTCCTCGCCGAGCAGGGCGTGCCCGACCTGTGGCTGGTACTGGCCACCTGCGTCGGCGGCTACCTGTCCGCGGGCGGCGCCAACGCGCTGAACATGTACATCGACCGCGACATCGACGCGCTCATGGACCGCACCTCGCAGCGGCCCCTGGTCACCGGCATGGTGTCGCCGCGCGAGGGCCTGGTCTTCGGCCTCACCCTCGCGGTGGTCTCCACCGTCTGGTTCGGCCTGCTCGTCAACTGGCTGTCCGCCTGGCTGTCGCTCGGCGCGCTGCTCTTCTACGTCGTCGTCTACACGATGCTCCTGAAGCGGCGCACCACCCAGAACATCGTCTGGGGCGGCATCGCCGGCTGCCTTCCGGTGCTCATCGGCTGGTCCGCCGTCACGAACTCGATGTCCTGGGCCGCCGTCATCCTCTTCCTCGTCATCTTCTTCTGGACGCCGCCGCACTACTGGCCGCTGTCGATGAAGGTGAAGGAGGACTACGCGCGGGTGGGCGTCCCCATGCTCCCCGTCCTCGCCTCCAACAAGGTCGTCGCCCGGCAGATCGTGATCTATAGCTGGGTGATGGTGGCGGTCTCGCTGCTGCTCACCCCGCTCGGCTACACCGGCTGGTTCTACACGACGGTGGCGCTGCTCACCGGCGGCTGGTGGCTCTGGGAGGCGCACGGGCTGCTGAACCGCGCCAAGGCGGAGGCGACGGGCGCGAAGCTCAAGGAGATGCGCCTGTTCCACTGGTCCATCACCTACGTCTCGCTGCTCTTCGTGGCGGTCGCGGTGGACCCGTTCCTGCGCTGACCCCGACGGTTCCGGTCGACGGCCGGGGCGCGTGGCCCACGCCACGTGCCCCGGCCGTCGCCAGTCGATCTACCCGGCAGTAGCATCCTTGCCATGGCAGACACGAAGCAGGCGGACCAGCAGACGGGCACCAAGGGCGCGGAGCGCAAGGCGGCCAAGCTGGCCCGGGAGATCAAGGCGTTCGCCGCGCAGCACGGCGGCGCCGAGGGCCAGCTCGCCCACATCGGCCAGGCCGGCACCCGGATCGTCCTCGTCGGCGAGGACGGCGGCTGGGGCGACCTGGTGGCCCCGACCTACGCGATCGCGGAGGCGGCCGCCGAGAAGGCCGGTCTCACGCTCCACGAGGAGTTCGACGGCGACTTCGCCGCCAAGGTCGTCACCGGTCCGTACGAGTGGACCCGCATGGCGGGCATCCAGGTGGGCGGCCCCGCCAACGCCTGAGGTTCCGCCGCACCGGTGCGGAGCGCCTGCGCGCCGGTGCGGGGCGGGTGCGGGGCGGGTGCGCGCGGCCGGTGCGGTCGCGCGCCGTGAGGCGACAACCTCGCGCGGGGTTCACCCGTTAGGAGGGGTGGAAGCCCGTCCGCGACGTGGGAGCCCCCCGAATGATCGACACTCCGAGCCTGGTGGACCAGTACTGCCACGGGGTGCTCCGTACGGAGCTCGGCCTCGGCACCTTCGAGACGCACCTCGCCCCGACGGCCGCCCTCCCGGCGGCCGGCACCACCTTCTTCGACACCCAGGCCGGCTTCGCCGTACGCCGCTGGTGCCCGCCGCTCCTCGGCCTCGAACCGCACTGCCCGCCCGCCCGCTACCTCGCCCGGCGCCGTGAACTCGGCGTCCTCGAATCGGGCCGGCGCCTGCTGCGCGCCTCGGGGATCGCCACCTATCTCGTCGACACCGGCCTGCCCGGCGATCTGACCGGACCGGCCGAACTCGCCGCCACCGGCGACGCCGCCGCGCACGAGATCGTCCGCCTGGAGCCGCTCGCCCAGCAGGTCGCCGACACCTCCGGCACCGTCGACGCCTTCCTGGCCAACCTCACGGAGGCCGTGCACGGCGCCGCCGAGGGGGCCGTCGCCTTCACCTCCGTGGCGGGCGTCCGGGGCGGTCTCGCGGCCGTCCCCGAGCCGCCCGGGCCCGGCGAGGTACGTGGCGCGGCGGGGCGCTGGCTGGCCCGGCGCACGGCCGGCGGGGCGGTCGACGACCCCGTGCTCCTGCGCCACCTGCTGTGGATCGCGGTGGGCGCCGGCCGGCCGCTCCAGTTGCACGTCGGCGAGCGAGACCCGGCCGCGCTGGCCGGCTTCGCCGCCGCGACGGGCGGGCTCGGCGCCGACCTGGTGCTGCTGCACGGCTACCCGTACCACCGCCAGGCGGCGCGGCTCGCCGGGCACTTCCCCCACGTCTACGCCGACCTCGGCCCGGTCGTCGCCCGCACCGGCGCCCGCGCGGCGGCCGTCCTCGCCGAGTTCCTGGAGCTGGCCCCGTTCGGCAAGCTGCTCTTCTCCAGCGGTGCCCGCGGCCTGCCCGAGCTGCACGTGGTGGCCGCCAGCGTCTTCCGGGGCGCGCTCGCCCGCGTCCTCGCCGAATGGGTCGGCGACGGCGCCTGGTCCCGCACGGACGCGCAGCGCGTCGCCGAGCTCCTGGCGGCGGGCAACGCGCGGCGGGTCTACCGGCTGGCGTGACTTCCGGCCGCTGCCGTCGTTGGTCGACGTGCTGCACGCCAGCGGGGATGGTCCCTACTGGATGTATCCGACGGCCCCTTGCGCGAGTTGCTCCCCGCGGCGTGCGGCTCTCAGGCCGCCGACAGCGTCCCTTGCTGCGCTTGAGCGGGCAGCGGGGCCGTGCTGTGAGGCCGCTCGCGCAGGCTCAGCGCCAGGCGCAGCACCGCGATCCACATCAGCGAGGAGCCGAGCATGTGGGCGCCCACCAGGAGCTCCGGCACCCCCGTGAAGTACTGGATGTACCCCAGTGCTCCTTGGCAGACCAGCACGATCAGCAGGTCGCGGGCGCGGGCCCGGGTGTCGTCGGGGGCGTCCACCACGCGCAGGACCAGCCACATGGCGAGCGCCAGGGCGCAGACCACCCACGCGGCGATGGCGTGCAGATGGGCCGCGGCGGTCCAGTCCCACGGCATGCGCGGCACGTCGCTGCTGTCGCCCGCGTGCTTGCCGGCGCCGGTCACCGTCGTACCCAGCGCGATCAGCAGCGCGGAGACCAGGACGATCGCCCAGGACAGCTTGCGCACCGGGCCCGGGACGCGCGGCCGCGGCGTGGAGTCGCCCTCGCCGGTGCGGTGCCAGGTGATCACCGCCACCGTCAGGAGCGCGTTCGCGGCGAGGAAGTGGCCGGCCACCGTCCACGGGTTGAGGCCCATCCACACGGTGATGCCGCCGAGGACGGCGTTGCTCATCACGATCCAGAACTGGGCCCAGCCGAGCCGGGTCAGCCCGCGCCGCCGCGGCTTCGCGGAGCGCGCGGCGATGATCGCCCAGCCGACGGCCGCCGACAGGACGTACGTGAGCATCCGGTTGCCGAACTCGATGACACCGTGGATGCCCTGCTCGGCCGTGGCGATCAGGCTGTCGTCCGTGCACTTGGGCCAGGTGTCGCAGCCGAGACCTGAGCCGGTCAGCCGGACCGCGCCACCGGTCACGATGATCACCACGCTCATCACGACGGCGGAGAGCGCGGCGCGCCGGAGCGTCCGGGGGGACGGGGTCCAGCGCTGGGCGATGAAGGCGAGGGGGGTCTGCACGGGCCCCATCGTAGGACGGGGCTTGTGCACGCTTTCACGAGGGGGTGGTTACGGGGCGAGTCGCCTCGAAACGGCCTCGAACCGTCACCGTACGGCTACGCGGAGCGTCACTCCCAGCGGAAGAACCGCGCCGCCGCGCCGAGCCCCAGGACGGCCCACCCGGCCAGGACCAGCGCGTCGCCCCACGGCATCCCGGCGCCGCCCTGGAGGACGTCGCGCAGGCCGTCGGAGAGCGCGGAGATCGGCAGGAACGCCAGCACCTCGCCCGCCGCGCCGAACTTCTCCAGCGGCACCATCACCCCGCCGCCCACGAGCAGCAGCAGGAACACCAGGTTCGCGGCGGCCAGCGTCGCCTCCGCCTTCAGGGTGCCGGCCATGAGCAGCCCGAGCCCCGAGAACGCGGCGGTGCCGAGCACCAGGAGGGCGAGCACGGAGAACGGGTCGCCGTGCGGCGACCAGCCGAGCGCCAGCGCGATCACCGTGAGCAGCACCACCTGGAGCACCTCGGTGACCAGCACCGACAGCGTCTTGGCGGTCATCAGGGCCCAGCGCGGCAGCGGTGAGGCGCCGAGGCGCTTGAGCACCCCGTAACGGCGCTCGAAGCCGGTCGCGATCGCCTGGCCGGTGAAGGCGGTGGACATCACCGCGAGCGCGAGGACGCCCGGGGCGAGGAAGTCGACGGCCTTGTCCGCGCCCGTGTCGACGATGTCGACCGTCGAGAAGAGCACGAGGAGGAGGGAGGGGATGATCACCGTGAGGAGGAGCTGCTCGCCGTTGCGCAGCAGCATCCGGGTCTCCAGCGCGGTCTGCGCGGCGATCATCCGTCCGACGGGTGCGGCCCCCGGCTTCGGTGCGTACGTGCCCGTGCTCATCCGCGCAGCTCCTTGCCGGTCAGCTCCATGAAGACGTCCTCCAGGGTGTGGCGCTCGACCGCGATGCGGTCGGGCATCACGCCGTGCTGGGCGCACCAGCTCGTGACGGTGGCGAGCAACTGGGGGCCCACCTCGCCGGTGATCAGATAGGTGCCGGGGAGGGATTCGGCCGCGGCGGTGCCGTCCGGGAGGGCCTTCAGGAGCGAGCCGAGGTCGAGGCCGGGGCGGCCGGTGAAACGCAGGGTGTTCTCGGCGCCGCCGCGGCACAGCTCCTCGGGGCTGCCCTGGGCGACGACCCGGCCGGCGTCGATGATGGCGACGTCGTCGGCGAGCTCCTCCGCCTCGTTCATGAGGTGGGTGGTCAGCACGGCCGTCACGCCGTCGGCGCGCAGCTCGCGGACCAGGTCCCAGGTGGCGCGGCGGGCCTGCGGGTCGAGCCCGGCGGTCGGCTCGTCGAGGAAGACCAGCTCGGGGCGGCCGACGACGGCCATGGCGAGGGAGAGCCGCTGCTGCTGGCCGCCGGAGAGGCGCCGGTAGGCGGTGCGCCCGCAGGAGCCGAGGCCGAGGCGCTCGATCAGGGCGTCCACGTCGAGGGGGTGGGCGTGCAGCTTCGCCATGTGGCGGAGCATCTCGTCGGCGCGGGCGCCGGAGTAGACGCCGCCGGACTGGAGCATCACGCCGATGCGGGGCCGCAGCGCGGCGGCGTCGGCGACCGGGTCGAGGCCGAGGACGCGTACGGTGCCGGCGTCGGGGCGCCGGTAGCCCTCGCAGCTCTCGATGGTGGTGGTCTTGCCGGCCCCGTTGGGTCCGAGGACGGCGGTGACGGTGCCCGCCCGGACGTCCAGGTCGAGGCCCCGGACGGCGGTCTTCGTCCCGTACCGCTTGACCAGGCCCCGGACCCGGACCACGGACTCGACGGAGTCGTTTCGCATGCCGGGAAGTCTAAGGACCCGCCGGAAACGCCTGGACCGCGGCCCCGGGCGGGGCCACCGGATCCGTCGGTGCCCGGCCCGTGCCGGATGAGCGCGCCCCGGTCGGGGCAGTGGCCCCGTATGACCGTCTTCGTCGGCACGTCGGGGTGGCAGTACCGGGACTGGCGGGGCGTGCTGTACCCGGAGGGCGTGCCGCAGCGCCGCTGGCTGGAGGAGTACGCGCGCCGGTTCGCCGCCGTCGAGAACAACAACGCCTTCTACCGGCTGCCCGAGCGCCACACCTTCGCCGAGTGGCGGGAGCGGACCCCGGACGGCTTCGTCATGGCGGTGAAGGCGAGCCGCTATCTGACCCACATCAAACGGCTCAAGGAGCCGGAGGAGCCGGTGGCGCGGCTCATGGGGCGCGCCGAGGCGCTGGGCGAGCGGCTGGGGCCGGTGCTGCTCCAGTTGCCGCCCACGCTGCGCGCGGACACGGCGCTGCTGGACGCGGTGCTCGCCCGCTTCCCGGCGGGGACGCGGGTGGCGGTGGAGCCGCGGCACGTGTCCTGGTGGACGGAGGAGACGGCGGCGGTGCTGGCGGCGCGGGGCGCGACGCTGTGCTGGGCGGACCGGGGCGGGCGGCCGGTGACGCCGCTGTGGCGGACGGCGGACTGGGGCTATCTGCGCCTGCACGAGGGCCGGGCGCGGCCCCACCCCTCGTACGGCCGGCAGGCGCTGGCGACCTGGGCGCGGCGGCTGGCCGGGACCTGGCCGGAGCGGCAGGACGTCTACGTCTTCTTCAACAACGACCCGGGCGGCGCGGCGGTACGGAACGCGGAGACTTTCCTTGGCCTGATGGAGGCGTGCGGGAGGACGGCGAAGGTGCCAGGGCCCGACGGCGGAGGGGCCGAAACCGCTGGTCAGGGCCGTCGGCATTCGTCCTACGAATGATCGTTTCCGCAGGTCAGGTAAGGCTTACCTGCGTGACGTACCGCACCGCCCCGCGCCCGGACCGCGCTTGTCAGTGCCTGATTAATTACGCAACAATGGCGTTGTGAAAAACGTCGGTGAGGCTCCCACGGAGGAACTCGCGACCGGTGAGCGATCCACGCGCAACCGGGTCGCGCGGTCCATCCTGGACCACGGGCCCTCGACCGTCGCCGATCTGGCCCAGCGGCTCGGCCTCACCCAGGCCGCCGTCCGCCGGCATCTCGACGCGTTGGTCACGGAGAACGTCGTGGAGGCGCGCGAGAAGCGGGTCTACGGCGCCCGCACCCGGGGCCGCCCCGCCAAGGTCTTCGCGCTGACCGACTGCGGCCGGGACGCCTTCGACCAGTCGTACGACACCCTCGCCGTGGAAGCGCTGCGCTGGATCGAGCGGAACGCCGGGGGAGAGGCGGCCGTCGCCGCCTTCGCCCGCGACCGGATCGAGGCCCAGGCCGAGGCGTACCGCGAGGCGATCGAGTCGGCCGACCCCGACCGGCGCACCGAGGCCCTGGCCAGGGCACTGACCGCCGACGGGTACGCTGCCACCGCGCGGAACGCGCCGGTCGGCGAGCAGCTCTGCCAGCACCACTGCCCGGTCGCCCACGTCGCCGAGCAGTACCCCCAGTTGTGCGAGGCGGAGACGGAGATCTTCTCCCGCCTCCTCGGGACCCACGTCCAGCGCCTGGCCACCATCGCCCATGGTGACGGCGTCTGCACGACGTTCATCCCGCACGGCACCCCACCACAGACCACTCCATCCACAGCATCCGCAAGTACGGCCGGGAGGAACCCCGCATGACCACCGAGATCAGCCACCCCGAGCTCGAGGGCCTGGGTCGGTACGAGTACGGCTGGGCCGACTCCGACGCGGCCGGTGCCGCCGCCAAGCGCGGCCTCTCCGAGGACGTCGTCCGCGACATCTCCGCGAAGAAGAACGAGCCCGAGTGGATGCTGAAGCTGCGGCTGAAGGGTCTGCGGCTCTTCGACAAGAAGCCCATGCCGACCTGGGGCTCCGACCTGTCGGGCATCGACTTCGACAACATCAAGTACTTCGTGCGGTCCACCGAGAAGCAGGCCGAGTCCTGGGAGGACCTGCCGGAGGACATCAAGAACACGTACGACAAGCTCGGCATCCCGGAGGCGGAGAAGCAGCGCCTCGTCGCCGGTGTCGCCGCCCAGTACGAGTCCGAGGTCGTCTACCACCAGATCCGCGAGGACCTGGAGGAGCAGGGCGTCATCTTCGTCGACACCGACACCGCGCTGAAGGAGCACGAGGAGCTCTTCAAGGAGTACTTCGGCACCGTCATCCCGGTCGGCGACAACAAGTTCGCCTCGCTGAACACGGCCGTGTGGTCCGGCGGCTCCTTCATCTACGTGCCGAAGGGCGTGCACGTCGAGATCCCGCTCCAGGCGTACTTCCGTATCAACACGGAGAACATGGGCCAGTTCGAGCGGACGCTGATCATCGTCGACGAGGACGCCTACGTCCACTACGTCGAGGGCTGCACCGCCCCGATCTACTCCTCGGACTCGCTGCACAGCGCCGTGGTGGAGATCATCGTCAAGAAGGGCGGCCGCTGCCGCTACACGACCATCCAGAACTGGTCGAACAACGTCTACAACCTGGTGACCAAGCGCGCCGTCGCCTACGAGGGCGCCACCATGGAGTGGGTCGACGGCAACATCGGCTCCAAGGTCACCATGAAGTACCCGGCCGTCTACCTCATGGGCGAGCACGCCAAGGGCGAGACCCTGTCCATCGCCTTCGCGGGCGAGGGCCAGCACCAGGACGCCGGCGCCAAGATGGTCCACATGGCCCCGAACACCTCCTCCAACATCGTCTCCAAGTCGGTGGCGCGAGGCGGCGGCCGTACCTCCTACCGCGGTCTCATCGAGATCGGCGAGGGCGCCCCGGGCTCCAAGTCCAACGTGCTGTGCGACGCGCTGCTCGTCGACACGATCTCCCGCTCGGACACGTACCCCTACGTGGACGTCCGCGAGGACGACGTCTCCATGGGCCACGAGGCCACCGTCTCCAAGGTCTCCGAGGACCAGCTCTTCTACCTGATGAGCCGCGGCCTCACCGAGTTCGAGGCGATGGCCATGATCGTCCGCGGCTTCGTCGAGCCCATCGCCAAGGAACTGCCGATGGAGTACGCGCTGGAGCTCAACCGGCTGATCGAGCTGCAGATGGAGGGCGCGGTCGGCTGACGCCGCCCCGCCGTCCACACCCCCGGTCTTTGCGTAGTTACGTAGGAAGAGAGCAACACGACAGCCATGGCTGAGGCTCAGAACATCCCGGCGGGCTCCACCACCGCCGGCTCGATCGCGGTGGCCGCCGAGTCCACCGTCGCGACGCGCATGAGCGCCCCCCCGTCCTTCGACGTCGCGGACTTCCCCGTCCCGCACGGCCGCGAGGAGGAGTGGCGTTTCACGCCGCTGGAGCGCCTGCGCGGCCTCCACGACGGCACCGCCGTCGCCACCGGCGAGGGCGTCCGCGTCGAGGTCGAGGCCCCCGAGGGCGTCACCGTGGAGACCGTCGGCCGCGACGACGCGCGCCTCGGCAAGGCCGGCACGCCGGTCGACCGCGTCGCCGCCCAGGCGTACTCCTCCTTCGAGAAGGCATCGGTCGTCACCGTCGCCAAGGAGGCCGTCCTCACCGAGCCGATCCGCATCGCCGTGCACGGCCAGGGCGGGGTCGCCTTCGGCCACCAGGTGATCGAGCTCGGCGCCTTCGCCGAGGCCGTCGTGGTCATCGACCACACCGGTGACGCGGTGCTCGCCGCCAACGTCGACTACGTGCTCGGCGACGGCGCCAAGCTGACCGTCGTCTGCGTCCAGGACTGGGACGAGAAGGCCGTCCACGTCGCCCAGCACAACGCGCTGGTCGGCCGCGACGCCTCCTTCAAGTCGGTCGTCGTCACCTTCGGCGGTGACGTCGTCCGCCTCCACCCGCGCGTGCAGTACGCCGCCCCCGGCGGCGAGGCCGAGCTCTTCGGCCTGTACTTCACCGACGCCGGCCAGCACCAGGAGCACCGCCTCCTGGTCACCCACAACGTGCCGCACTGCAAGTCCAACGTGGCCTACAAGGGCGCGCTGCAGGGCCAGGACGCCCACGCCGTGTGGATCGGCGACGTCCTCATCGAGGCCGCCGCCGAGGGCACCGACACCTACGAGCTCAACCGGAACCTCGTCCTCACCGACGGCGCCCGGGTCGACTCCGTGCCGAACCTCGAGATCGAGACCGGCGAGATCGCCGGCGCCGGCCACGCCTCGGCCACCGGCCGCTTCGACGACGAGCAGCTCTTCTACCTGATGTCCCGCGGCATCCCGGAGACCGAGGCCCGCCGCCTCGTCGTCCGCGGCTTCTTCGCCGAGCTGGTCCAGCAGATCGGCCTGCCGGACGTCGAGGAGCGCCTCATCGCCAAGATCGAGGCGGAGCTGGAGGCGTCCGTCTGATGGCCTTCGTCCGCGCCTGTGCGCTGAGCGAGCTGGAGGAGGACACCCCGAAGCGGGTGGAACTCGACGGCACGCCGGTGTCCCTCGTCCAGACCGAGGGCGAGGTGTTCGCGATCCACGACATCTGCTCGCACGCGAACGTCTCCCTCTCCGAGGGCGAGGTGGAGGACTGCCAGATCGAGTGCTGGCTGCACGGCTCCGCCTTCGACCTCCGCACTGGCAAGCCGTCCGGCCTGCCCGCGACGCGCCCCGTCCCCGTATACCCCGTAAAGATCGAAGGGGACGATGTGCTCGTCTCCGTCACCCAGGAGTCCTGAGTCACCCATGGCAACGCTTGAAATCCACGACCTGCACGTCTCCGTCGAGGCCGAGAACGGTCCGCGTGAGATCCTCAAGGGTGTCGACCTGACCATCAAGCAGGGCGAGACCCACGCCGTCATGGGCCCGAACGGCTCCGGCAAGTCGACCCTGGCGTACTCGCTGGCCGGCCACCCGAAGTACACGATCACCGGCGGCACCGTCACCCTCGACGGCGAGGACGTCCTGGAGATGTCGGTCGACGAGCGCGCCCGCGCCGGCGTGTTCCTGGCCATGCAGTACCCGGTCGAGGTCCCCGGTGTCTCGGTCTCCAACTTCCTGCGCACCTCCGCCACCGCCGTCCGCGGCGAGGCCCCCAAGCTGCGCACCTGGGTCAAGGAGGTGAAGGAGGCCATGGAGAAGCTGCACATGGACCCGGCCTTCGCCGAGCGCAACGTCAACGAGGGCTTCTCCGGCGGTGAGAAGAAGCGCCACGAGATCCTCCAGCTCGAGCTGCTCAAGCCGAAGATCGCGATCCTCGACGAGACCGACTCCGGCCTCGACGTCGACGCCCTTCGCATCGTCTCCGAGGGCGTCAACCGCGTCCGCGAGACCGGCGAGGTCGGCACCCTGCTGATCACGCACTACACGCGGATCCTCCGCTACATCAAGCCCGACTTCGTGCACGTCTTCGCGAACGGCCGCATCGTCGAGTCCGGTGGCGCCGAGCTCGCCGACACGCTGGAGAACGAGGGCTACGACAAGTACGTGAAGGGTGGCGCATCCGCGTGACTTCCGCCCATCAGGGGCTGACCGGCCTCCTCGACACCGAGGCGATCCGCAAGGACTTCCCGCTCCTGGATCGCACGGTCCACGACGGCAAGAAGATCGTGTACCTGGACTCCGCGGCCACCTCGCAGAAGCCGCGCCAGGTCCTCGACGCGCTCAACGCCTACTACGAGCGGCACAACGCCAACGTCCACCGCGGTGTCTACACGGTCGCCGAGGAGGCCACCGCGCTGTACGAGGGCTCCCGCGACAAGGTCGCCGCCTTCATCAACGCGCCGAGCCGCGACGAGGTGATCTTCACCAAGAACGCCTCGGAGTCGCTCAACCTCGTGGCCAACATGCTGGGCTGGGCCGACGAGCCCTACCGCGTGGACCACGAGACCGAGATCGCCATCACGGAGATGGAACACCACTCCAACATCGTCCCGTGGCAGTTGCTCTCGCAGCGCACCGGCGCGAAGCTGAAGTGGTTCGGCCTCACCGACGACGGCCGTCTCGACCTCTCGAACATCGAAGAGGTCATCACCGAGAAGACCAAGATCGTCTCCTTCACGCTGGTCTCGAACCTGCTCGGCACGGTCAACCCGGTCGAGACGATCATCCGCCGCGCCCAGGAGGTCGGCGCGCTGGTCTGCATCGACGCCTCGCAGGCGGCCCCGCACATGGTCCTGGACGTGCAGGCGCTCCAGGCCGACTTCGTGGCCTTCACCGGCCACAAGATGTGCGGCCCGACCGGCATCGGCGTGCTGTGGGGACGGCAGGAACTCCTGGAGGACCTGCCGCCCTTCCTCGGCGGCGGCGAGATGATCGAGACCGTCTCGATGCACTCCTCGACGTACGCGCCGGCCCCGCACAAGTTCGAGGCGGGTACGCCCCCGATCGCCCAGGCCGTCGGCCTCGGCGCGGCCGTGGACTACCTGTCGGCGATCGGCATGGAGAACATCGCGCGCCACGAGCACGCGATCACCGAATACGCCGTCCGCCGCCTCCAGGAGGTTCCGGACCTGCGGATCATCGGCCCCACCACGGCCGAGGACCGCGGCGCCGCGATCTCCTTCACGCTCGGGGACATCCACCCCCACGACGTGGGGCAGGTGCTCGACGAGCAGGGCATCGCGGTCCGGGTCGGCCACCACTGCGCGCGGCCGGTCTGCCTCCGGTACGGAATTCCCGCGACCACGCGAGCGTCGTTCTATCTGTACTCCACTCCGGCCGAGGTCGACGCCCTGGTCGAGGGACTGGAGCACGTTCGGAACTTCTTCGGCTAGGGGACGGCTCGTGAAGCTGGATTCGATGTACCAGGACGTCATCCTGGACCACTACAAGCACCCGCACGGGCGCGGTCTTCGGGACGGCGACGCCGAGGTGCACCACGTCAATCCGACCTGCGGCGACGAGATCACGCTCCGCGTGAAGTACGACGGCTCGCGCATCGAGGACGTGTCGTACGAGGGCCAGGGCTGCTCCATCAGCCAGGCATCGGCCTCCGTCCTCAACGAGCTGCTCGTCGGCAAGGAGCTGGCCGAGGCGCAGAAGATCCAGGGCACCTTCCTGGAGCTGATGCAGTCCAAGGGCCAGATCGAGCCGGACGACGCGATGGAGGAGATCCTGGAGGACGCGGTCGCGTTCGCCGGAGTCTCGAAGTACCCGGCCCGGGTGAAGTGCGCGCTGCTCAGTTGGATGGCGTGGAAGGACGCGACGGCCCAGGCACTGGGTGACGCGGAGAGGAAGTCGGCATGACCGAGAACGCGACCGAGAACGCGACCGAGAAGGCCGAGGCCACGGAGCCGGCCGAGGCGCCCGCCGCCGAGACGGCGCAGCCGACCGAGGCGGCCACGATGAAGCCGGCCTCCGAGGAGGAGGTCCGCGAGGCCCTCTACGACGTCGTCGACCCCGAGCTGGGTATCGACGTGGTCAACCTGGGCCTCATCTACGGGATCCACATCGACGACTCCAACGTCGCCACGCTGGACATGACCCTGACGTCCGCGGCCTGCCCGCTGACCGACGTGATCGAGGACCAGGCGAAGGCCGCCACCGACGGCATCGTCCGCGAGCTGAAGATCAACTGGGTCTGGATGCCGCCGTGGGGCCCCGACAAGATCACCGACGACGGCCGCGAGCAGCTCCGCGCGCTCGGCTTCAACGTCTGATCCGACGTCTGACCGACGCCTGACCGGCGTCCGGCCGACGTCGCCACGATGGGCCGCACCCCTCCGGGTGCGGCCCATCGGCGTTCGCGTCGGCGTGAGGGTCAGGACATGGCCGCCGTCTGGGCCAGGGTCTGGGCCAGGTTCTCTCGGCGGATGCGCTGGTCGACGTAGAGGAGGGCGGAGACCAGGGGCGGGAAGGGGGCGGCGACGGCCTGGACGAGGAGTTGGGCGAGGGCCAGGACCGCCATGAGGCCGCCGAACGCGGCGATGAGCTCGCCGGGGGTCGGGTCGCCGCTCAGGTCGATCGTGGCCATCGGGATCGCGCCGATCTGCGAGATGATCTGCTGGATCAGACCGGCGGCCATGCCCACGATCATGACCGTGGCGAGCGTGCAGCCGAAGACGCGCCACCAGGAGCCCTTGACGAGGGCGGAGGAGCGGCGCAGGGAGGCCATCGGGCCCTGGTTCTCGATGACGGCGACCGTCGGGGCGAGGCTGAACTTGATCCACAGCCACAGTGCCGGCGGCAGCAGCGCGAGGGCGCCGACGAAGACGAGGACGCCGATGACGGCGAGGCCGGACCCGTCGTCGGTGCGGCCGCCCTCGGAGGCGGCGAGGGCCTCGAACATGGCCGCCATCAGGAACCCGGCGCCGACCATGAAGAGCACCACCGGGACGAAGGTGGCGAGCATCGCCAGGACGACCGAGCCGATCACCGCACCCAGCCGCGACCAGGCGCGCGCCCACACGGCCCAGAAGCCGATCGGGCGGCCGAGGACGGCCTCCTGGACCACGGCAGGGGCGGCCGCGTAGACCAGGCCGCTGGAGAGCACGTAACCGATCATGCCGACCAGCCAGACGCACACGAAGGCGACGATCAGCGGCTGGAAGTCGGAGAAGTCCGGGCTGTGGCCCTCGGGGGTGTCGATCAGGCGCCGCACGTCGTCACCGACGGCGGCCCAGGCGATCAGGAGCGCCAGGCCGATCAGTGCCGCGGCGGCCGCGTAGGCGGCCACGGCGACGCCGATCAGCGGCTTCCAGTAGCGGCCGTAGGTGGCGAAGGCGCCGGTCAGGATCTCGCCGAAGCCGAGCGGTGCCAGGGGTATGACGCCGGGCTTCGGCGGCGGTGGCGGAGCGGGATAGCCGTATCCGTACGGCCCCGAGGCGTATGTCATGCGCACACCGTAGCCCGGAGCGTCCCGGCCGCCGCCACCCCGTACGCACACAGGGGCGTCCGCGGGCGTCCGCGCGCGACGGGCGCGCGTGGGCCTGAACGATGCGCCCAAGACGGCGGACGCCGGCTCGTCGGAAGCCACGGACCGCCGGACCGACACCTGAGACCGGTTGGCCCGTGCGCCGCCCGGCCGGTTAGGTTTTCCGTCATGACCACTGCTCCTCGCACCACCGGCGCCGTCGCCGCCGGCCTCGCCACCCTCGCCGGTGACGGCACCGTTCTCGACACCTGGTTCCCCGCCCCCGCGCTGACCGACGCCCCCGGCCCCGCCGGCACCGAGCGGCTCACCCCCGAAGCGGCCGTGGACGCCCTCGGCGAGGGCGCCGCCAAGGCCCTCGGCGTGGACGCCCGCCGCGGTGTCGAGGTGGTCGCCGTCCGCACCGTCATCGCCTCCCTCGACGACAAGCCGCTCGACGCGCACGACACCTACCTGCGTCTGCACCTGCTCAGCCACCGGCTGGTCAAGCCGCACGGCCTGAGCCTCGACGGCATCTTCGGCCACCTCGCCAACGTCGCCTGGACCTCGCTCGGCCCCGTCGCCGTCGACGACATCGAGAAGGTGCGGCTCAACGCCCGCGCCGAGGGCCTGCACCTCCAGGTCACCTCGATCGACAAGTTCCCCCGCATGACCGACTACGTGGCGCCCGCCGGTGTCCGGATCGCCGACGCCGACCGGGTCCGCCTCGGCGCGCACCTCGCCGCCGGCACCACCGTCATGCACGAGGGTTTCGTCAACTTCAACGCGGGCACCCTGGGCACCTCGATGGTCGAGGGCCGCATCTCCGCCGGCGTCGTCGTCGGCGACGGTTCCGACATCGGCGGCGGCGCCTCCACCATGGGCACCCTCTCCGGCGGCGGCAACGTCGTCATCTCCATCGGCGAGCGCTGCCTCATCGGCGCCGAGGCGGGCATCGGCATCGCGCTCGGCGACGAGTGCGTCGTCGAGGCCGGTCTCTACGTCACCGCCGGCACCCGGGTCACCATGCCCGACGGCCAGATCGTGAAGGCCCGCGAGCTCTCCGGCGCCTCGAACATCCTCTTCCGCCGCAACTCGGTCACCGGCGCCGTCGAGGCCCGCCCGAACAACGCGGTCTGGGGCGGCCTCAACGAGATCCTCCACAGCCACAACTGATCGGGTCGTTTCCGCGTTACCAAGGTGACGCGGAGCCCATCATCGGACAAGGCGAGGAGTCGACATGAGGACGAGGCCCACCGTTGTCGGTGCGCTGGTGATAGCGGCGGTTCTGCTGCCGGCGGGGGCCGCCTCGGCGGACGAGACGCACACGCGCACGCACAACGGTCCCCAGGTCACCAACGGCCCCAGCCTCTCGCTGCACACCGGGCAGATCGACGACCCGCTCGAGGACGTCCTCGAGCACGCGGCGATCCTCAACAGCCGCACCCACACGACCGACGCCGCCTGAACCCGGCTCCTCGCCGACGGCCCGCCGCCCCTCACCGGGGCGGCGGGCCGTCTGGCATGATCGACCTGCGCGACAGGAGGTCAGCGAAAAGGATTCAGCACATGACCGAACAGCGCGTCGCCCTCGTCACCGGCTCGTCCTCCGGCATCGGAGCCGCCGTCGCCCGCCGCCTCACCGCCGCCGGCTACCGGGTCGCCGTCAACTCCGCCCGCTCCGTCGAGGCCGGCGAGAAGCTCGCCGCCGAACTCCCCGGCGCCCACTACTTCCGGGCCGACGTCTCCGACGAGGCCCAGGCCACCCGGCTCGTCGAGGAGACCGTCGCCCACTTCGGGCGGCTCGACCTCCTGGTCAATAGCGCCGGCACCACCCGGTTCATCCCGCACGACGACTTCGCGGCCGCCTCGCCCGACGTCTGGCGCTCCCTCTACGACGTCAACGTCATCGGCGTCTGGCAGACCGTCACCGCAGCCGTCCCGCACCTGCGCGGGACCGGGGGCGCCATCGTGAACATCTCCTCCCAGGCCGGCGTCCGGCCCGGCGGCAGCTCCATCCCGTACGCCGTGACCAAGGCCGCCGTCAACCACATGACCAAGCTGCTCGCCAAGACCCTCGGCCCCGAGGTGCGGGTCAACGCGGTCGCGCCCGGGCTCATCGACACCCCCTGGTTCGACGGGGTCGAGGGCGCCGACGCCGCCAAGGAGCACGTGGCCTCCGTCGTGCCGCTGCGCCGGATCGGCCGCCCCGAGGACATCGCCGAGGCCGTCCACGACCTGGCGAACGCCTCGTACATCACCGGCGAGGTGCTGCTCGTGGACGGCGGCGGACACCTGCTGGGCTGACGGTCTCGGCCGAGCGCTCCCGGGGGGCCGGTCTCGGGGACCGGTCTCGGCCGAGCGGTCTCAGAGCGCCAGCTTGAAGCCGTCGTGGCTGCGGGCGAAGCCCAGGGACGCGTAGAAGCGGTGGGCGTCGGTCCTGGACTTGTCGCTGGTCAACTGGACGAGCGCGCAGCCACGGGCCCGGGCCCGCGCGACCGCCAGGGTCATCAGCTCCCGGCCGAGCCCGCCGCCGCGCCGGTCGGCCCTGATCCGGACCGCCTCGATCAGCGCCCGCTCGGCCCCGCCCTTGCCGAGGCCGGGGATGTACGTGGCCTGGAGGCAGCCCACGACCGGGCCGCCCTCCTCCGCCACGAGCACCAGCACCTCGTTGCGCGGATCGGCCTCGATGTCCGCGAACGCCCGCTCGTACGCGGGCGTGACGGTCACCGACGCCGGGTCCACGACCCGCTCCTCGTCGGCGAGGAGGGCGAGGACGGCGGGCAGGTCGGCACGCGTGGCGGGACGAAGGATCACGGCCGGAAGTCTCCCACGACCGGCCACGGCCGACTCCGGAGTCCGCTGGGCCTCCCGAGTCCCTTGACCTCAAGCGCGGTTGAGGATCCAGCCTGGGATCATGGACACCATCGAGAACCCCCACGCCCGCCCCGATCTGCGCCACCCCGGAGTCGGCCTCGTCCTGGCCAGCCGATGGCGGGTCGGCACGCCCGAACGGCAGCGGGCGACCGTACGGGCCATCCGGCGGGCCTGGCGGAGCCGGGACTGGCCGGACGCCGGCCTGCTCTCGTACAGCGTCTTCGTCGGCAGCGACGGCGACACCCTCCTGCACCACTCGCAGTGGACGAGCGAGGAGAGGTACCGGGACTTCGTCCGCACCCAGCGCGACGGACGCAACGCCGAGATCGACGCGGCGGTCCCGGGCATCGAGCGCGTCGGACTGCGGCGCCTGGCACCACCGTTCCGTACGACCGTGTACGAGGCGGAGGGCCGGGAGGCCGCGGTGCCCGGGTGCGTGGCCGTCTCCCTCGTCGAGATCGGGCCCGAGGGGCCGGACGCCCTGGCCGACGCCCTGGAGGCGGCGGGGGCCGAGGGCGGCGGCGACGGCCGGATCGCCGCGTACGCCCATCTCACCACCGACGGCACCCATCTCTTCCACTACGCCGAGTGGGAGAGCGAGACGGCACACGTCCGCCGGCAGGCCGAGACGGGGGCCTTCGCGGGGATCGCCGACGACCGCACCCGCAGGTACGCGCCCGCGCTCAGT
The DNA here is from genome assembly GCF_040612775.1 of Streptomyces sp. NPDC006339. Taxonomy (NCBI): domain Bacteria; kingdom Bacillati; phylum Actinomycetota; class Actinomycetes; order Kitasatosporales; family Streptomycetaceae; genus Streptomyces; species Streptomyces sp. NPDC006339. The sequence continues at coordinate 123,441 of NZ_JBEXQW010000004.1, read as the reverse complement.
CTGAGCGCGGGCGCGTGAGCCGAGGTCCCGCGTGCGCCGTTACGGGCGGAAGCGCAGCACCTGCGGGTCGTGGTCGCTGTTCTGGTCCGCGAACTCGGCGTTGATGTGCACGCTGTCATACTCGAAGTGGTGCACGCCGGGGCTGGTCAGGATCTGGTCGAGGACCTGGCTGTTGCCCTGGTAGACGTACGAGTAGCGCTCGCCGCGCGGCAGCGACGTGATGGCCGGGAACAGCGCGCCGCCCTCGGTGAGCGCCTGCGTCGTCCCGGAGAACTCGAAGTCGTTGATGTCGCCGAGGACGACCACGTCGGCCTGCTTGTCGAGAGCCAGGACGTCCTTGACGAAGGCGTTGACGGACTTCGCCTGGAGCAGGCGCTTGGCCTCGGAGGAACGGTTCGGCGGCTGGTGGTGGGAGACGAGCGACTCGTCGCCGCCCTTGGAGCCGAAGTGGTTGGCGACCACGATGACCGTGCGGCCGCGGAAGAGGAACTCGCCCGCGAGCGGCTTGCGGCTGTTGTCCCAGGCGGTGTTCGCCGGGTCGATCCGGCCCGGCGAGACGGACAGGTGGGCGTCGCCCTTCGTGCCGGTCACCGCGGTCGCGGTGCCGGCGTCGCCGCCCGGGCGGTCGACGAAGGAGACCCGCGCCGGGTTGAAGAGGAAGACCTGACGGATGTTGCCGCCGGGCTCGCCGCCGTCCTTGTTGTTCTGCGGGTCGATCGAGCGCCACTCGTACGCCGGGCCGCCGGCCGCCGTGATCGCGGCCGTGAACTTCTTCAGCGTCTCGCCGGCCGTGACCGTGCCGTCGTTCTTGGCGCCGTTGTCGTCCTGGATCTCCTCCAGGGCGAGGATGTCGGGCGAGGCGAGGTTCTCGACGACGGCCTCGGCGAGCGCGTCGAACTTCTCCTGCGGGTCGGTCGGGTCGAGGTTCTCCACGTTGTACGTGGCGACGGCCAGTTCGTTCTTGTGCTGCCGCTCGGTCACCTCGCGCTCCAGGCCGAGGTCCACGTGCTCGCCGAGGGTGTGCGCGACCAGGGTGTAGCCGCCGAACTGGTTGAAGTCCAGCGGGCCCTCGGTGGTGCCGGCCAGCCAGTCGCCGACGTTCGCCTTCGGGAACGGCTTCTGGGAGATCGGGGCGAGCTGCTGGATCTGGAGCCGGCCGGTGTTCTGGGAGTCGTACGAGCCGTAGACCGTGCCGCCGCGGACGTTGTCGTTCTCGAACGGCTTGACCGTCACCCAGAGCTCGGAGTACGGGTCGGTCGCGCCGACCACCCGCGAGGTGCCGATGCGGACGTTGGTGCCCTCCAGGGACTCGTAGTAGTCCAGGGCGTAGGTGTCCGGCCGCAGGGTGAGGCCGTTGATGGAGCCGCCGGCCGCCGGGTCGCCCTGGGGGGTGTACGCGCCCGGGACGGAGCCGGCCGAGATGGTGACGGGCGCGGGGACCGCGTTGCCCTTCGACAGGACGGTGATCGCCGGCTTGGAGATCTGCGTCAGGGACTGGTTGCCGGAGTTCAGGCCGCCCGGCACGTACTCGGTGACGGTGCCGTTGACGCTGACCGCGTCGCCGACGGCGACGGTCGGGACGGAGCTGGTGAAGACGAAGATGCCCTCACTGGTGGCCGGGTTGTCATCGGATATCGGATCCTGGATCCAAAATCCACGCGAACCGTACGTCCGCACACCGGTGACGACGCCCGTGACGCCGGTGACCTGCTTGCCGGCGAGCGGCGAGACGCGGGTGGTGCCCTGGATGTCGTGGATCCGGACGGGGGCCGCCGCACCGGCGGCCGCTGCCGTGGCCGTGGCCGTGTCGGTGGTCGCGTCGTCGGCGGATGCGGACGCGCCGCCGAGCAGACCGGCGGCGAGGGCGGCGGAGACGACGGCGGCGACGGCGGCCGATCTCGGTATGGAGGAAGACATCAAGGTGCTCCGTGAGGGATTGGAGAAACGATCCAACGATCTACGCGCGTCAATTTCGTAGGAGAGCATCGCTCTTGTCAAGGGTTGACGGGTGTACGAAGGCTGACGCCCCGGTGAACCGGCGGACCGCCCCCGAATGCGTCTACGCTGAAGGCTTCGCGCAGCACCCCGAACCCCATCGCCCCGCCGAGGAGAAGACCCCAGATGGCACCGGACCGTCCGACCCTGCCCCCCGTTCGACTGCCCTCGGACGCGGAACTGGCGCGGGACGCCCTGGCCGCACCCCTCCTCGTCCGCGCCGTGCGGCTGGCCCGCTGGGCCGGCCCCGAGACCCGGGTCGGAGCGGGCGGCGAACTCGTCGACGAGCAGCTCCCGGCCGCCGCCGAGCTCCTCGGCCTCGCCGACGACGAGGACGGCGAGGCGTACGCGAGCGAGGCGTGGCGGGTCGCCGTCGACACGGGTCTGATCGACGTCCAGGACCCGGAGGAGGCGGAGGAGCAGGCCGAGGGGCCGACCGAGGGGGAGGACGGTGACGGTGCGGGCACCGCCGCGCCCGGAGAGAACCTCAAGCTCCTCACCGGCGGTTCGCCCCAGGACGTCCTCGCGATCTGGCTCGAGGGCCTGGAGACCGTCTTCGCCGACGCCGCCGCGCCCTACTTCGACGACCTCGACGCGCTCGTCGGCCCCGACGGCGAGATCGACTTCGAGGCGCTCGACTGGGACCCCGAGGGCGAGGCCGAGTTCCTGGAGGGCGTCCTCGGCAACCTCTACCTGCTGACGGTCAGCGAGGGCGGGGCCGGTGACGGCCCGGTGCCGCTGCCCGCGCTCGCCGCGTCCATGGTCGTCCCCGACGACATGGGCGAGCCCACCGACGACGTCCTGGAGCAGGTCTCCGACGCGATGATGCGGCTCGACGAGCAGTTCCGGATCCTCGAACCGATCGGGCTCGTCGAGTACCGGCCCGTGGACGAGGCCCTGATGGTGGAGGAGGGCGAGGCCGGCGAGGCGGTGCCGTCCGTCGACGAGGAGGACGTCAGCCGCTACGGGCTGGTCCGGCTCACCCCGCTCGGTCTCTACGGCATCCGCGCCCGGATGCTGGAGGCCGGCCTCGTCGCGCCCGTGGTCGGCGAGCTCGCCGACAAGGGGGCCGACGTGCTGCTGGACGGCATCGCCGCGTACCCGCAGGACGCGGCCCGCGCGGAGACCGTGGGCTGGCTCGACGGCCGTGACGGTGCCGCGGCGGCCCGCGAGCTCCTCGCCGCGGCCCGGGGCACCGACCCCGGCGCGCCGGTGCGCCGCCTCCACGCCCAGCAGGCCCTGTCCCTCGTCGGCCCGGAGGCCGAGCCGGCCGTACGGGAGGTCCTGGACGACCCGGAGCTCGGCGGCCTCGCCCGGGTCTGGCTCGCCGAGCGCGGCGCGGCGGACGTGCCGGCGCCGCCAGAGTCGATGATCTACTGGCTGGCCGTCGACACGATCGCCGCGCACCTCGACGCCGACGGGGACCCGGAGGAACTGCAGGAGCTCATCGAGGGGCTGACGGGGCGTCACGGGGGCTTCTTCGAGGCGGTGTGGCGCGTCGAGCACCCGGCCACGGCGGATGTCCTCGACGCGATGGGGCGCCTGCACCGGGACAAGCCCACGGCGAAGGAGGCCCGCAAAGCCGCCTTCAAGGCCCGCTCCCGCACCTGACCCCGGGGCCCGGCCCCGCGGGCCCCAAGCCCCCCGCCGGTGCGGGCCCGCGCCCGCCGGGCCGGCGACCCGGCGCCTGTGCGGGCCTGTGTCAGCCCACGCCCCGCTGGGGCAGCGCCCCCATTGCCGCGCGCCTGCGCCTCGGTGCCCGTGTCGGCCTGCGCCCCCGCCCGTGTGGGCATGCGTCCCGCTGGAGCGGTGTCCCTTCCCCGCGCCCTGCGGGCCCGCGCCTCGCGCCTGTGCGGCCCGCGTCCCGCCGGGGCGGTGCCTCTCCCCACCCCCGTGTGGGCATTCGTCCCGCAGGGCGGGACGGGTGGGCACACGGGACGGCGCCCATGCGGGCGCCTTCCGCACCTGTTCCTGCCCGCACCACGAGTACGGGGCACTGGTGGTGCGGGTTCAGGCACCGGGAGCCTAGGCCCGGCAAGGGGCGCCGTTCCGTTGTGCCCACCCGTTCCGCCCCAGCGGAACGAATGCCCACAACGGAGTGGCGGTAGGGCACCGCCCCGGCGGGGCCAAGGCTCCGCGCGCAGCGCCCGGAGGCGGGCGGACAGCGCGTCGGCGGCAGCGCTGGGAGAAGGGCGGGAGCCGCTCCGGCGGGGCGGGCAGAGCGCAGCGCACGGGGCGGCTTCGCCCAATGGGTCGCCGCCCCGGCAGGGTGAGGCAGGCGCCCGCCCCCCGGGTCAGGTTCGTAGGTAGGAGGCGCCGTTCAGGTCCAGGATCGTGCCTGAGGTCCATTCGGCGTCGGGGGAGGAGAGCCAGAGGACGGCGGCGGCGATCTCCTCGGGGGTGGCGACGCGGCCGAAGGGGCTCTGGGCGCGGATGGAGGCGGCCTCGGGGCCCGTCAGGCGGGGCGCGACCCGTTCGGTGGTGAAGAAGCCGGGGGCGACGGAGGCCACGGCGATGCCGTGCGGGGCGAGGGCGACGGCCAGGGACTGGCCCAGGGCGTGGACGGCCGCCTTCGTCGCGCCGTACGCCGGGTGGTCCGGCTCACCCCGGAAGGCACCGCGCGAGCCGATGTTGACGATCCGGCCGCCCCGCCCCGCGTCGATCATCCGCCGCGCCGCCAGATGGCTCAGACACGCCGTACCCAGCAGGTTCACGGAGACGTGCCGCTGCCACAGCTCCACCCACTCCTCGTACGGCGTCGTCGCCGGCGGATGCGGCAGGTTCACGGCCGCGTTGTTCACCAGCACGTCGATGCCGCCGAGCGCCTCCGCCGCCGCGTCCGCGACCCGCGCCGCCTCCGCGGGGTCGGCGAGGTCGCCGGAGACCAGGGCGTGGCCGGTGCCGTCGAGGGAGGCGAGGGTCGCGCGGGCCTCCTCGGCGCGGGAGCCGTAGTGCACGGCCACCCGGTCGCCGTTCGCGGCGAAGGCACGGGCCACCGCGCGGCCCAGACCGCGCGAGGCGCCGCTGACGAGGACGCGCCGTCCATGGGCGGGCAGGTTCATGGGAGTTCGCCTTTCTGTTCAACCGCCGTTTATACGGGGGCGCGACCGTGTGCCGCGACACCGGGTGACGACAGGGAGAGAACCGTTCATGTCCCTCAACCGCAGAGACTTCGCCAGACAGTCCGCCGTCGCGGGCGCCGGGCTCGCCCTGACCGGCGCCGTGGGCACGCTCGCCACCGCGCCGCAGGCGCTCGCCGCCGACGAGCCGCACCCGCACGGTCACGGCCACCGGCTCGGATACGGCCCCCTCCTCCCCGACCCCGACGGCCTCCTCGCCCTCCCCGAGGGCTTCACCTACCGCGTCGTCACCCACAGCGGCGTCACCCGCCTGGAGTCGGGCGAGTTCACGCCCGAGAAGCACGACGGCACCGCCGCCTTCGAGGGCCCGCGCGGCACCACGTACCTGGTGAACAACCACGAGCTCAAGGGCCCCCGCTCGAAGTGGGCGCACCCCGTCCCGCTCGCCGAGGGCCTGGTCTACGACCCGGCGGCCTCCGGCGGCTGCACGGTCGTCGAGGTGCACCGCGACGGCACCGTCGCCGAGTGGGTGGGCATCGCCGGCACCTCCACCAACTGCGCCGGCGGCCGCACCCCCTGGGGCACGTGGCTCACCTGCGAGGAGAACTCCGACCTCGCCGGCGTCAACGGCATGACGAAGGACCACGGTTACGTCTTCGAGGTCGACCCGCACGACCGCCGCGCCAACCGCGACCCGAAGCCGCTGAAGTTCTTCGGCCGCTACGACCACGAGGCCGTCGTCATCGACCCCCGGCGCGGCCACGCCTACCTCACCGAGGACGCCTCCGGCCCCAACGGCCTCTTCTTCCGCTGGGTCCCGCCGACCGGCTTCGAGCACGGCCGCGGGAAGCTGGCCGGCCTCGCCGACGACGCCGGCCGCCTCCAGGCGCCCAAGTGCTACGACGCGGTGGGCCGGTTCGTCGACGACCTCTCCCGCGCCCCGAGGATCGGCACCGTCTACGGTGTGGACTGGGTCGACGTCCCGGACCGCGACGCCCGCACCATCCCCGTACGCCGCCAGTTCGGGCCCGGCGAGGTGACCCGGGGCCGCAAGCTGGAGGGCATGTGGTGGGCCGACGGCGGCGCGTACATCGTCTCCTCGTACGCCCGTGACGAGAGCCCCGGCACTCCGCACGACGGTCAGGTCTGGTTCTACGACCCCAGGCGCCGCACCCTCACTCTCAAGGTGCTGCTCGGCGTCAACGCCGCCCCGGACCAGGACGGCGCCTACGACGGCCCGGACAACATCACCGTCTCCCCGTACGGCGGGCTCGTCATCGCCGAGGACGGCGAAGGCGTCCAGCACCTCTTCGGCGCGACCGAGAGCGGCCGCACGTATCCGATCGCCCGCAACGACCTGAACGACAGCGAGTTCGCCGGCGTCGTCTTCTCGCCCGACGGCGACACCCTCTACGCCTGCATCCAGAACCCCGGCATCATGCTCGCGATCACCGGCCCCTGGCGCCGCCAGCCCCGCCGCTGACCTCGCGGGCGTACCCGCGACTCCTACCCTTACGGGTGATCGACATCTAACATGTCAATGCATGGACGTCTTACGGCCGGTGGGCCGGACCCTGCTGCGCGACCGGGCGTACGACACCCTGCGCGAGGCCATCGTCCGCGGTGACCTCCCGCCCGGCTCCGTGGTCAAGGACAGCGAACTCGCCGAGCGGCTCGGGCTCTCGCGCGCACCCGTGCGCGAGGCCCTGGCCCGGCTCGGCGACGAAGGGCTCGTCGAGACCAAACCGCAGAGCTACACCCGGGTCACCCGGCTGGTCAGCCGGGTCGTGCGGGACGCCGCCTCCGTGGTGCGGGTGATGCACGAACTCGCCGCCCGCACCGCCGTCCCGCTGCTCGGACCCGAGGGCATCCGCGCCATGCGCGAGGCCAACGAGCGGTTCGCCGCGGCCGTGCGCGCCGCCGACGTGGACGCCGCCCTGCGCGCCGACGACGAGCTGCACGACGTCCTCGTCGGCGCGAGCGGCAACCACGCCCTCGCCGCCACCGTCGAGCGCTACACCCCGCTGATCCGCCGCGTCGAGCGGCATCTCTTCGGCGACGCCGGCACCTGTGTCTCCGCCGCCCTGCACACCCGCCTCATCGACGCCTGCGAGGCGGGCGACACGGAGGAGGCGGTGCGGGTCACCTCGGAGATCTGGCGTGCCCTCGAAGAGCTCGCGGACGAGGCCACCGACTCCTGACCGCCGGCCCGTCCCGGCCGGCGGGCCCTCCTCGGAAGCCCCCGGCCACCGCCCTTTGTCACCTCACCCCGGGAGCACGCATGCCGACGATCGCCGACTTCGAGCGCTATCCGCTCCTCTTCGGGCCCTCGCCCGTCCACCCGCTGCCGCGGCTGAGCGCCCATCTCGGCGGTGCCGCCCTGTGGGCCAAGCGGGAGGACTGCAACTCCGGCATCGCCTACGGCGGGAACAAGACCCGCAAGCTGGAGTACCTCGTCGCCGACGCCCTCGCGCAGGGCTGCGACACGCTCGTGTCGATCGGCGGCGTGCAGTCCAACCACACCCGGCAGGTCGCCGCCGTCGCCGCCCGGGCCGGGCTGAAGTGCGTCCTGGTGCAGGAGAGCTGGGTCGACTGGCCGGACTCCGTCTACGACAAGGTCGGCAACATCCTCGTCAGCCGGCTCGCCGGCGCCGATGTCCGCCTGGTCAGGGCCGGCTTCGGCATCGGCTTCAAGGAGAGCTGGGAGCAGGCGCTGCGCGAGGTCGAGGAGGCGGGCGGCCGGCCGTACGCCATCCCGGCGGGCGCCTCCGACCATCCGCTGGGCGGGCTCGGCTTCGCCAACTGGGCGTACGAGGTCGCCGAGCAGGAGCGGGAGCTCGGCGTCCACTTCGACACGGTCGTGGTCTGCTCGGTGACCGGCTCCACCCAGGCCGGCATGGTCGCGGGCTTCGCCGCGCTCGCCGAGGCGGGCGGCCCGGCCCGGCGGGTCGTCGGGATCGACGCGTCGGCGAAGCCCGGGCCGACGCATGAGCAGATCACCCGGATCGCCCGGAACACGGCGGCCCTGATCGGCGTGGAGCGCCCGCTCACCGCCGCCGACGTCGAGCTGGACGAGCGCTATCACGCGGGCGTGTACGGCATCCCGGACGAGGCCACCCTGGACGCGATGCGGCTGGCCGCCCGTACGGAGGGCATGGTCACCGACCCGGTGTACGAGGGGAAGTCGATGGCCGGCCTGGTCGACCTGGTGGACCGGGGCGAGATCGGCCGGGACTCGACCGTGCTCTACGTCCACCTGGGCGGCCAGCCGGCCCTCAACGCCTACAGCGCGCTCTTCTAGCGCCGGGACCTCGCGGCCCGCCGCCTCACCGGGCGCCTCTCACAGGGCCTGGGCGGCGGGCTTCACCATGCCCCGTACGGTCCGGGACTTCACGAACTCGCCCATCGCCGTCATCTCCCACTCGCCCGAGAACTGCTTGATGAGCTTGGCCATCATCACGCCCGTCTGCGGCTCGGCCGTGGTCAGGTCGAAGCGGACCAGCTCCTCGCCGGTGGCCGCGTCCATGAGCCGGCAGTACGCCTTGGCGACCTCGGTGAACTTCTGGCCGGAGAAGGAGTTGACGGTGAAGACCAGGCCGGTGGCGTCGGCGGGCAGCCGGCCCAGGTCGACCACGATGACCTCGTCGTCGCCCGCGCCCTCGCCGGTCAGGTTGTCGCCGGAGTGCTTGATGGAGCCGTTCAGGATCGACAGCTTGCCGAAGTAGCAGCTATCGAGGTGGTTGCGCTGGGGACCGTAGGCGATGACGGACGCGTCGAGGTCGATGTCCTTGCCGCGGTAGGCGGGCTCCCAGCCGAGGCCCATCTTCACCTGGGAGAGCAGCGGACGGCCGCCCTTGACCAGGGAGACGGTCTGGTTCTTCTGGAGGCTGACCCGACCCTTGTCCAGGTTGATCTTCCCGGCGCCGGCGGTGGGCGCGGCCGGCGCGGCGGGAGCGGACGGCGGGGCGGGGGACGCGGGCGCGGACGGCATCGTCGCCGCGAGGCGCGGGTCGACCGGGGGAGCGGCGGGCGGCGCCGGCGGGGCGGCGGGCGCGGGGGCCGCGGCCGGCGTGGGGGTGGGCTCCTCGTCCACGCTGACGCCGAAGTCGGTCGCGATGCCGGCGAGGCCGTTCGCGTACCCCTGGCCGACCGCGCGGGCCTTCCACGCTCCGTTGCGCAGATAGATCTCCACGACCACGAGCGCCGTCTCCGCGCCGAGCTGCGGCGGGGTGAAGGTGGCGAGCACGCTGCCGTCGTCGGCGTTGCGCAGGGTGGCGGTGGGCTCGATGCCCTGGAAGGTCTGGCCCGCGGCGTCGGGGCTCGCGGTCACCACGATCTTCTCGATGCCGGCCGGCACGGCGGTGGTGTCCACCAGGATGGCGTCCGGCGCGCTGCCGCCGCCGGAGCGGTAGGTGACGCCCGGGCCCGCGGGCTGGTTGTAGAAGATGAAGTCGTCGTCGGAGCGCACCTTGCCGTTGGCGCCGAGCAGCAGGCCCGAGACGTCGAGCCGCACCGGGGCGGCGACGTCCACCGCCACACGCGCGGCGGTGAGAGGGATGTTCGAGCCGGGGGTCATAGCGGTCATGTCCCGGTTAACGACCGGGACCCCTTTGCCGTTCCCTTACCTTCCCCGGGTTCGGCCACTCCGGTTACGCGGGTGGTCCCGGGCGGCGCGCTCGTTGCCGAACCGGTAGGCCCCCGTCCAGCGGGCCATCACCAGTTGGGGGTCGCCCGCGCCCACCTCCGCGAGGAACTTCGCCGCGCGTGCGCCGCGCAGGGTGGCGGCCGCGCGGCCGCGGTGGGTGATGACGACGCTGCCGTCCGCGCGCCGCGTGTGGACGAATCCCTGAGGCTGTGGCATGACGGGCATCCTGCCGTTCCGGGTCACGTCCGTCATATGAATATTCTTTCGGTCGTGGGTGGGAGCTCTTTCCGGACGCGGGACGTGGACGAGGCGCGCGAGGAGATCGACGCGCGGTACTACGCGAACTTCATGGACGTCATCGACGCGCGGGACCGTCCCTTCGCCGCTCGGTTCGACACCGTCGCGCTCGGGCCGCTGATGATCGGCGACCTCAGTTGCGGCGCGGACGTGCGGATGCGTTTCGGTGAGCTGGGGGCGTTCCACCTCAACGCGCCGATGAGCGGGACCATGGAGCTGCGGCAGGGCGCGGGCGCGCGCCGGCTGCTCGCCACCGCCGACGAGGCGGTGCTGCTCGACCCGGCCGGGGACACCTTCCTCGACCGGTGGAGCGGCGACTGCCGCACGCTTTCGGTCAAGATCGACGCCGTGGCCCTCCAGGAGCGTCTGGAGCAGTTGCTCGGCCGCCCGGCGGGCCGCCGGCTCGCCCTGGGCTCCGTCCTGGACATCTCGCGGGGTCCCGGTCGGAGCTGGGTGACCTTCGCCCGGCAGGTGGCCGCGGGGGCGCTCGCGGGGGAGGGGCTCGCCACCCACGAGCTGGTGGCGCGGCCGCTTCAGGAGGCGCTGCTCAACGGGCTGCTGCTCGCGGCCGAGCACCCCTGGCGGGACGAGCTGGCGCACCCGGCCGGGCCGGTCAGACCCGCGCCGGTCAAGCGGGTGATGGACGCGGTGCGGGCCCGCCCGGAACACCCCTTCACCAGCACCGAACTGGCCGCCCTGGCCCGGGTGAGCGTGCGCCGCCTCCAGGAGTCGTTCCGGGAGTACGTGGGGATGTCACCGATGGCGTACGTGCGCGAGGTCCGCCTGGAGCGGGTCCACGAGGAGCTGCGGGCGGGCGATCCGGACGGGCTGAGCGTCGGTGAGGTGGCCTGGCGCTGGGGGTTCACCCACCCGGGCCGGTTCGCGGCCCAGTACCGGGCGCGCTTCGGGGAGGCGCCGTCCCGCACGCTGAGGGGCTGAGGGGCTGCGGGGTGAGGAGCTGAGGGGCCGCCGCCGGGGGGCGAGCGGGCCGCTGGGGCGCGCGGCGCCCCCGCCCCGTAACCCGTCGCGCTTTGCGGACAGTTGCCGCGCTCCGCGGCTCGCGATGATCTTGACCGAAACATATCGTCGGATCGTCCGCGTGCGTCATGCGTCGCACGCGTCGACCCGGGCCCCGGCCGGCTCCCCCGCATTGTCCGGCCGGGCCCGAGCTTTTCCGCCGCCGTCAGTGCGGCCAGCGCGGCGGATCCACGCAGAAGTGGCCGCCCAGATAGAGGTCGTCCGCGCTGCCCGGGGCGGGCAGCCCCTTCTCCGCGATCAGCCGTTCGGCGAAGACCTCCGAGTCGTCCTTCGGTTCGTAGCCGAGCGCCCGCGCCGAGGACAGGTCCCACCACGCGCGGGTGTTGGCGGAGGAGCCGTAGACCACCGTGTGCCCGACCTCGGGCGCGGTGAGGGCGGCGTGCAGCAGCCGGGCGCAGTCGGCCGGGCTGAGCCACATCGACAGCATCCGCACCGAGGTTGGCTCGGGGAAGCAGGAGCCGATCCGGACCGAGACGGTCTCGACGCCGTGCTTGTCCCAGTAGAACTGGGCCAGGTCCTCGCCGAACGCCTTGGACAGGCCGTAGAAGGTGTCGGGCCGGTGCGGGGTGTCGACCGGGACCGGGGGCTCGCCGGGCCGCGGCCGCCGGGTGAAGCCGACGGCGTGGTTGCTGGAGGCGAAGACGACCCGCGGCACGCCCTCCTCGCGCACGGCCTCGTAGAGGTGGTGCAGTCCGGTGATGTTGGCGGCCACGATCGAGTCGAAATCGGCCTCCAGGGAGATTCCGGCGAGATGGACGACGGCGTCGACGCCCCGCACGGCCTCCCGCAGCGCCTCGCGGTCGGCGAGGTCGGCGACGACCGCGTCCGGGGCGCCGGGGACGGGGACCACGTCGAGCGGGCGGAGCGCGTAACCGTGGCCGGGCAGCAGCTCCCGCATCAGGGTGCCGACGCCGCCCGCGGCGCCGGTGAGCAGGACGGTTCGGGGTGCGGGGTTCAAGGAGGACATCTCCGTCCGTAGACCGTATTCACACACATGGATGAGCCGCCACGCTAGGGACTCGGCTCTCGCACCGTCAAGAAGCGAGCCTCCGACGGAAGTTCGTACCGCCACGGATTATTGACCCGCTCTTCCTCTCTGCCTTAGCGTGAGGGTGTTCAAGAATATGGACAGCAGTCAGAATCTTGTACGACAGGGAGTGCCCGTGACCACACCCCCGCTCGCCGACCGGCTCGACGGCCTGCTCTTCTTCCCCGTCACCGCCTTCGGCCCGGACGGCGGCGTCGACCTCGACACCTTCCGCGCCCATGTCCGCGCCGGCATCGACGCGGGCGCGGGCGCGGTCTTCGCCTGCTGCGGCACCGGCGAGTTCCACGCGCTCACCCCCGAGGAGTTCCGCGACTGCGTCGCCGCCGCCGTCGACGAGGCCGCCGGGCGCGTCCCCGTCCTCGCCGGCGCCGGATACGGCACCGCCCTCGCCGTCCGCTACGCCCGGCTCGCCGAGGAGGCCGGCGCCGACGGACTGCTCGCCCTGCCCCCGTACCTCGTCGTCCCCGACCAGGCCGGGCTGCTGCGCCACTACACCGAACTCGCCGCCGCCACCCCGCTGGACGTCATCGTCTACCAGCGCGACAACGCGGTCCTCACCCCCGAGACCGCCGTCGCCCTGGCCCGCACCCCCGGCGTCATCGGCCTCAAGGACGGCCTCGGCGACCTCGACCTCATGCAGCGGATCGTCAGCGCCGTCCGCTCCGCCGGCCTCGACCTGCTCTACTTCAACGGCCTGCCCACCGCCGAACTCACCGGCCTCGCCTACCGCGGCATCGGCATCACCCTCTACTCCTCCGCCGTCTTCTGCTTCGCCCCCGACATCGCCCTCGCCTTCCACCGCGCCCTCGCCACCGGCGACGACACCACCGCGCACCGCCTCATCGACGCCTTCTACCGCCCCCTGGTGGAACTGCGCGGCAAGGGCCGGGGCTACGCCGTCTCCCTCGTCAAGGCGGCGGTCCGGATGAACGGCCTGGACGTCGGCGAGGTCCGGCCCCCGCTGAGCGAGCCGGCCCCGGACCACCTGAAAGAGCTGGCCGCGATCATCGAGCGCGGCCGGGCCGCCCTCGCCCCGGGCGCCGGGGAGACCCGATGAGGGCCGGCGCCTTCCTCTACCCCTGGGACGTCGACGGCGACCCCGACGCCCCCGCCCGCCTCGCCGACCTCGGCCTCGCCCAGGTCACCCTCGCCTCCGCCTACCACTCCACCCGCGCCCTGACCCCGCGTCACCCGCGTCGGCGGATCGTCACGGCGGCGTACGCGGCCGTCCTCTACCCGCCGGACCCGGCCCGCTGGGCCGGCCGCACCCTCGTCCCGTACCCGGCGGGCGACTGGGCCCCGGGCGACGCCTACGCGCGGGCCGCGGACGCGCTCGCGGACACCGGCCTCGCCGTCCATAGCTGGGTGATCCTGGCCCACAACTCCCGCCTCGGCGCCGAGCACCCCGAGACCTCCGTCGTGAACGTCTACGGCGACCGCTACCCCTGGGCGCCCTGCATCGGCCAGGACGCCGTCCGCGCGTATCTGGTGGAGCTCGCGGCGGAGGCGGCGGTCCGGCCGGGCGCGGCCGGCACCGAGCTGGAGTCCTGCGGCTGGTACGGCCTCGCGCACCTCCACGCCCACGACAAGACGGCCGGCGTGCCGCTCGACGACACCGCCCGGTACCTGATGTCGCTGTGCTTCTGCCCGGCCTGCCGGGAGGGCTACGGCCGGCACGGCGCCGACCCCGACGAGCTCGCCGCCGCCGTCCGGGCCGCCCTCGAACCGGTCTGGCGCGGCGCCCCCGCGCTCTGGCGAGGCCGCCTCGCCGACGCGGCCCTCGCCTGGCGCCTCGCGGCCGCCCGCGGCCTCCAGGAGGCCGCCGTCGCCGCCGTACGGGCCGCCGCCTCGCCAGGCTTCCGCGTCCTGCTGCACGCGGACCCGGTCCCGTACCGCTGCGGGGCCGACGTGGGCACCGACCCGGCGCACATCCTGGCGGTCGCGGACGGCGTGGTGACCCCGGCCGCCACCGTGGCCCCCTTCGCCGTCCACGCCCGCGAGCGGACCGTCCTCGCCGCCAACCTCCCCGTCGTCACCGGCATGGGCGGCTCCCCGCACACCCTGGCCGAGGACGCCGCACGGGCCGCCGAGGCGGGCGCCACCGAACTCCGGCTCTACCACGCCGGGCTGGCCTCGGACGCGGACCTGGAGGCCGTACGGAAGGCACTCGGGGCACGGTGACGCGGCGGGGCCGGAAGCGGACCCGGCCGTACGAAGGGCCTCACCGCCCCCTGACGCGGCGGGAGCGGGAGTGGGAGCGGGGGCGGGGGCGGGTGGCGGCCAGGGCCAGCGCCCCGGCCGCCCCGGCGACGCCGACCACCGGCAGCAGCGTCCACACGTCCACCAGGGCCGTCAGACCGGCGCCCAGGCCGAGGGCCACCGCGTTCGGCACGAAGACCAGCGTGCTGGCGGTGCCCGCCGCCCGGCCCACCGCCTCCGCCGGCACGCGGCGCTGGACCGCCGTCATCGTGGCGATCAGGACCCACGGCAGCCCCACCCCGATCAGCCCGCTCGCACCCAGGACCACCACGTCGTACGGCAGCACCCTCGCCGCCGCGCCGACCGCGAACAGAGCAAGCCCGGCCACCGCGAGGGTGCGCTCGGCGACGCGCCGCAGCAGCGGACCCGCCACCAGGCCGGCCGCCACGGACCCCGCGCCCTGGACCGCGTACAGCACGCCCGCGTACGCGGGGGCGTGCCCGAGTCCCCGGTCCACCACCGCGTAGACCGCCGCCCCGTTGAGCCCCGCGAGCAGCATCGTGAAGCCGCCCGCGAGCACCAGCGGGCGCAGCGCCGCCGACGCCCACAGCATCCGGGCGCCGTCGGCCACCGGCGCCCGCCGCCCCGGCACCGGCCGTCCCTCCCGCACCCGCAGCAGCGCGAACACACCCGCCGCCACGGCGAAGGTCGCCGCGTCCAGGAGCGCCACCGGGCCGCCGCCGTACCGGGCGAAGAGCCCCGCCGCCACCAGCGGGGCGACCAGCTTCATGGCCTCGTTGACCGTCATCCGCAGCCCGTTCAGGTCCCCGAGCCGCTCCCGGTCGAGCGCCCCGGCCGCCAGCGCGGCCTCCGCCGCCTCGTGGACCGCGCCCTGCGTGCCGTACAGGACGAGCACCACGAACAGCAGCCACACCCGGTCCGGCCGGTCGACCCACAGCAGCAGCGGCAGCAGCGCGGCCATGGCCAGGTTCACCGCCACGAGCAGGGGGCGCCGGCGCACCCGGTCCACCACCGAACCGAGCAGCGGACCGAGGAGCGCGGGCGCCCACAGGGCGAAGGCGGTCAGCGCCGCCAGACCGTCGGAGCCGGTGAGGGACTTGACCCAGATCCCGGAGACGAGCCACATCGCCGTCGTGCCGAACCCGGACACGAGGACGGCGGTCAGATAGAGAGGAACGCGCATGACCGCAGGCTGGCGTCTGAGGAGGCCCGCCCGGATCGGTCAGGTGCCCTAGAGAACCGTGCGGATTTTTCCGTTCCGCTCGCCCGCGGGCGGGGTCGCCAGCGCGATGCGCCGGTGCGCCCGGCGCAGCATGCGGCGGACGGCGTACGGATGGATCCGGCGCACCACCGCGAAGTAGGCGCGGCCGTAGGTGTTGTGGAGCCGTACCGCCGTCGCCAGGGTGACGCTCTCGTCGTCGACCACCAGCGAGCCGCGGAAGTCGAGGTGGAAGGCGTCCTCGCCGAGCATGAGCTCCGGGCCCTGGGCGCCCCGCTCGGCGAAGGGCAGCACATGGCGCCAGGCCCGCGGGTCGCGGGGCATGCCCGGGGCCAGCGGCAGGCGCCACGCGTCGGTGAAGTCGGGCCGCTCGAACGCCTCGCGGAGCAGGTGGGCCCCCTCCGGGACCGGGACGGCGGTCGGCCGCACCCAGCGCATCCGGTGGGCCAGCATGGCGCGCCGCGAGCGGCGGACCGGCGGGTGGGGCAGGGAGCCGAGGGCGGCCCGCTCGGCGTTGTCGAAGATCTCCTCGACCATCGTGTCGTGCACGGGCTCGATCAGCAGCTTGAAGAGGACGAACGCCCGGAGGGGCATGGTCACGTCGAGGACGTGCGAGATCCGGCACCGGTCGGGACCGAGGGGTTCGACGTCGAGCCGGTGGAAGCCAACGCCCAGGTCGTCGTCGGTGTCGAAGCGGACGGACCGCCCGGGCTCGTAGGCGGCGACGTGATAGCGGACCGGGCCGTGTCCGCCGTCGGCGCCGACGGAGAGGGGCCGGTCGAGGACCATCGCGGGCCAGACCGGGGTGGGGAACAGGGGGTCGTCCGGCGCGGAGAGCCGGTCGAGGAGGGCGCCGACGGTCTCCGCCGGGGCCTCGACGATCCTCTGGTGGACGTTGCGTACCGTGCGCTTTCCGCGCATACCGCACCTCCATACGGGAGCGTATGTTCACCGTACGGTACCGTACGGACATGCGCGAGCACGAGGACCCCCAGGAACGAGAGGCCCGCCGAGAGACCCGCCGGAAGGGCGAGGGAGAGACGGGCGGCGGCACCCGGCGGAACGGGACCCGAGGAGCCGGGGCCGGGGCGGGAGCCGGACGCAAGCGGCTGACCGCCGACGACTGGGCGGACGCCGCCCTCACCGCGCTCGCCGAACGCGGTCTCGCCGGAGTCGCGGTGGAGCCCCTCGCGGCTCGCCTCGGCGCCACCAAGGGCAGCTTCTACTGGCACTTCGCCAACCGGGACGCCCTCGTCGCGGCCGCCCTCGCCCGCTGGGAGGAGCTGTCCACCGAGCGGATCATCACGGCCATGGAGGCGGCCGAACCCGACCCCGCGGCCCGCCTCGGCACCCTCCTGCGCGGCGCGACCGCCTCCGCCGCCGAGGACCCGCTGGAGGTGCGGCTGCTCGCCGCCGTCGACCATCCCGAGGTGGCGGCGGCCCTCGCCCGCGTCACCGAACGCCGGGTCGGCTATCTCGCCCACCTCTTCGAGCTGCTCGGCTTCCCCCCGCCGGAGGCCCGCCGCCGCGGCTTCCTCGCCTACACCAGCTATGTGGGGCACGCCCAACTGGCGCACGCCGTCCCCGGCTCCGTCCCCACGGACCCGGAGTACCTGGCGGCGGTGGCGGACGCTCTGCTCAAGCCGTGACGCGGGCCGCCCGCCGGGACTCGACGCGCAGCGCGACCCCCGTCGCCAGGGCGCCCGCCGCCTCCCACAGGCCCACGCCGAGGAACCCGGCCGGGGCGCGGTCGGTGAGGACCGCGAGGGTGAAGACCGCGAAGGTGAGGAGGCGGAAGGGGACCGTCCAGCGGAAGAAGGCCCTCCAGTCGGCGAGCGCGGCCAGCACGTAGTAGACGCCCATGTTGAGGGCGGCCATCGAGGAGGCGGTCAGGAAGAGCACGGTGTGGTCCCCGGCCGGCCGCTCGGCCCGCGGGACCAGGCCCATCAGCCGGAGCGTCGCGTCCGGCGAGACCAGGCCCACCAGCCCCAGGGCGGCGGCGAGGACACCGAAGACGGCCATCGTCCAGCCGGACGGGGAACGGGGCAGACGGGCGTTCGAGAGCATGCCCCCTGCATATCGTGCGGCGCGCGCCGGCCCGCAACCGACCCCCGCGACCGGCTGCCGGGACCGGCCTCCGGGACCGCAACCGGCCCCCACCTCACCTCACTTCAGCGCGGCCTTCATCATCTTCTGCGCCACCGGCGCCGCGAGGCCGTTGCCGCTGACCTCCGAGCGCGCCGCGCCCGAGTCCTCGATCATCACCGCGACCGCGACCTCCTTTCCGGTCGCCGGGTCCTTCGCGTAGGACGTGAACCAGGCGTACGGCGTCTTGCTGTTGTTCTCGCCGTGCTGGGCCGTGCCGGTCTTGCCGCCGACCTCCACCCCGCCCCCGATCGCCGCGTTGGTGCCGGTGCCCTCCTCGACGACGGTCCGCATCGCGCCGCGCAGTTGCTCCGCCGTCGACGAGGAGACGATCCGCCGGGTGTCGCCGTCCTCGTACGTCCGCAGGGCGTCGCCGTCGGAGTCGACGACCTGCGACACCATGTGCGGGCTCGCCATCAGGCCGTCGTTGGCGAGGGCCGCCGACACCATCGCCATCTGGAGCGGGGTGGCCGTCACGTCGAACTGGCCGATGCCGCTCAGGCCCGTCTGCGCCTTGTCCATGCCGGACGGATACACGCTCGGATACGCCCGCACCGGGACGTCCAGCTCCTTGTCGTTGAAGCCGAACTTCTCGGCCATTGCCTTGACCTTGTCCTGACCGAGATCGACGGCCAGCTTCGCGAAGACGTTGTTGCAGGAGTAGCGCAGGGCGGTGCGGAGGGTGGCGTTCTCGCAGGGCGCGGACGCGTTCTCGTTCCTCAGCACGGTCCGGGTGCCGGGCAGCGTGTACGGGTTCGGGCTGTCGGTGGCCGTGTCCACGGAGCCGTACAGGCCCTCCTCGAGCGCCGCCGCCGCGACCACCAGCTTGAACGTCGAGCCGGGCGGCAGCGGCTGCCGCAGCGCCCGGTTGACCAGCGGCTTGTCCTCGTCCTCGGTGAGCCGGCGCCACTCGTCGCCGTCCGTCAGACCGGCGATCTTCGACGGGTCATACGAGGGCGTCGACACCATGCCGAGGATCCGGCCCGTCTTCGGGTCGATCGCCACGGCGGCGCCCTTCTTCTTTCCGAGGGCCCGGTAGCCGGCCTTCTGCACGGCCGGGTCGATCGTCGTCAGGACCGTGCCCGGCTTCGCCTGCTCGCCGGTGAGCACGGCGAGCGGGTTCTTCAGCCGGGTGTCCGTGCCGTCGAGGACGTCGGCGTAGATGCCCTCGAGCTGGGTCGCCCCGTACGCCTGCGAGCTGTAGCCGGTGACCGCCGCGTAGAGCGCGCCGTCGGTGTAGTCCCGCTTGTACGCGAGGTCGCCGCCCTTCGTCTCCTTCGATCCGGTGACCGGCGAGCCGGCCACGACGATGTTCCCGAGCGGCTGCGCGTACTGCGCGATGGTCTTCCGCCGGTTGTTCTTGTCGTTCGCGAGGGCCTGGCCTTCGTACGCCTGCACCCAGGTGGCCCGCCCGAGCAGGGCGAGCACCAGGAGCAGCGCGAAGACCGAGGCGCGCCTGATCGTCTTGTTCATCCCATATGCGGGACGAGCGGGCCGGCGGCCGGCGTTCCGGATGTGTCCGGTTTCTCAGGGAATCTTCATGTACGGGAGCGGGGGCGGGGGCGGGGGCGGGGGCGGGAGTGGGGGCCGGGGCTGGGGCCGCCCCGGTCCTCAGGCGTTCGGCCGGATGAAGCCCGACTCGTACGCCACGATCACCGCCTGCGTACGGTCCCGGGCGCCGGTCTTCGCGAGGACGGCGGCCACGTGGGTCTTCACGGTCGCCGGGCCGACGCCGAGCAGGCCGGCGATCTCGGCGTTCGTCAGGCCCTTCGCCATGTGCCGCAGCACCTCCGCCTCGCGGTCGGTGAGCCGGGACACCCACGCGGGGGCGGCCGGCGGGTGCCGGCGGGCGTGCTCGGCGGCCAGGCCGCGGACGGCCGCCGGATAGAGCAGCGAGTCGCTGCGGGCCACCAGGCGCACGGCGCCGACCAGCTCCTCCGGCGCCGCCCGCTTGAGCAGGAACCCCGCCGCGCCCACCCGCAGCGCGTCGTACACGTAGGCGTCGTTCTCGAAGGTGGTCACCACCACGATCCGGGGCGCGTCGGGTCCGGCCCCGGACAGGATCCGGCGGGTCGCCTGGATGCCGTCGATCTCGGGCATCCGCACATCCATCAGGACCACATCGGGCCGCAGCTCCCGCACCACCGACACGGCCTCGGCCCCGGTCGCCGCCTCCCCGACCACCTGAAGGCCCGGCTCCGCGTCCAGGATCACGCGCAGCGCGGTACGGACCATGCGCTCGTCGTCCGCGAGCACGATCCTGATGACAGGGGCGGACGGGACGGCCACCGGGCTCGACGGCGCGGGCATCGGGCTCCCCGGCGTGGCCAGGGGGCCGTCCGGCGCGGGCAGCGCATTTTCGGCCGCGGTCGCCGGGCTCCCCTGCGCGGTCATCGGGCACCCCCCGTCGGGCCCACCGGCAGGCGGGCGGACAGCAGCCAGTGGCCGTTCACCGGGCCGGCCTCGGCCGTGCCGCCGAGGAGACGGGCGCGTTCGGTGATGCCGCGCAGGCCGCGGCCGCCGTCCGGGCGGGCGACCGGGGCCGTGCCGGTGAGCGGATTCTCCATGGTGATCTCCAGTTCGTCCCCCGACAGCGCGATCCGCGCCGTCACCGTCTCGCCCCGCGCGTACCGCACGGCGTTGGTGAGTCCCTCCTGCACGATCCGGTACGCCTCGCGCGACACCGCCTCCGGCAGCCCCGTCGGATCGCCCCGCACGGTCAGCTCCACCGCCGACCCCGCGCCCCGCACCAGCGCGTCGAGCGCCTCCAGGCCGGGAGCGGTGAGCTCGCCGTCGTCCTCGCCGCTGCGCAACAGGCCGAGCACGGAGTCGAGTTCGCCGACCGTGCGCCGGGTGGTCTCCTCGATCGCGGTGAGTGCCTCCCGTACGAAGCCGAGGTCCGCATCCGCCTCCGCCTCCGCGTCCGCGTTCGTGCCCGCGCGCGCGTGGAGCACCCGGCGGGCGGCGCCCGCCTGGAGGGTGACGGCGCTCAGCGCGTGGCCCACCGAGTCGTGGAGCTCGCGGGCCAGCCGGTTGCGCACGGCCAGTTCGGCGGCGCGCCGCTCGGCGGCGGCCAGTCGGTCGGCCGGGCTCGGCCCGAGCAGCCGGGGCGCGGCCGCGGCGAGCAGCGCGCCCGTCGCCGCCGCGGCGGCCGCGAGCCCGAGCAGCATCAGCAGCCCCAACGGCAGCCCGGCCCAGGCGAGCCAGGGCCGGTCCAGGTGCCAGAACTGCCCGAGCTCCGAGCCCCGCAGTTCCGCAGAGAACGGCAGTGCGGCCACCGCGAGCGCGAACGGCGGCAGCGCCAGGCTGGCGCCGCTGACCAGGGCGCCCGCGCCGAGGTGGAGCGTGAACCAGCCGGCGGTCCGCGCCTTCGCGTCCCGCCCCCGGGCGGGCCCCTCCGCGAACCGCCCGGGCGCAACCCCGCACAGGGCCCGCGCCGCCGCCACCGACATCGGGCGGGTCAGCGGGAAGAGCGCGGTGAGGGCGGCGAGGGGCAGCCCGACGGCGTACGCGCCGAACTGGACGGCGAGGCTGTTCGTGAACATCGATCCGCTGTCCGTCAACGGCCCCATGACCACCGTGCCCACCAGCCAGTACGGCATGAACACCGCGCCGCCGAGGATCAGATGGAGCCAGCGGCGCCTGGCCCGCTGCCCGAACAGGGCCTCCGCCGCGCGTCTCATGCGGTCCGGCCCCGCCGGTTCAGGACGACGGCCAGGCAGCCCGCCAGCAGGAATCCGGTGATCATCTCGCCAGCGTACGCGGCGGTCATCAGGCCCGTCGGCTCCTTTCCGGGATCGGCGAGCGGCAGCAGCGCGACCAGCGACATGTACGCGCCCCAGCATCCGGTCGCGCCCGAGGACACCCAGGCCAGGGCCATGGTGGTCCGCACCCGAAGGCCGGCCGGGCGGCGCAGGACGAGGGCGAGCGTGGCGACGGCGGCGAGGAGGAGGAAGACGGCACGCACGGCGTCCACGACCGCCCGGTCGGCGTCGTAGGCGCCGGTGAGCTCGGGGGAGAGGCCCCGGGCCATGCCGGCGGCCCACAGGACGTGCAGGGCGGCCGGCGCGAGGGCGAGCACGGAGCCGGCGACGGCGCAGGCCCGCAGGACGGGGCCGCTCGCGCCGGCGGGCAGCTCGCCGAGGCGCCCGCGCCAGACGTGGCCCCAGCGGTCGCGGGCGTACAGGACGAAGAGGATGCCGAGGTTCAGGCCCTGGACGATGAAACCGCCGTAGACGACGGGGAAGACCCAGGCGTCGAGGAAGGGCTCGTCGGGCGGCCCGGCGGAGGCGGAGCCCGGCCCGCCGAGGAGCGCGACGGCCACCTGGGCCGGATAGGCCACCATGATCGGGGCGAGGAGTCCGATCGCCGCCCACACGGGGAAGGCGAGCAGCCAGGCCCGCACCCGCAGCCCCCAGGGCCGGGTGAGGAGCAGCGCGAGCAGGACGACCGCCGCGTCGGCGAGCACGGAGATCCCGTTGACGACCGCCATCATCGCCGGGTGGTCGAGCAGCACGCTGCCCTCGGGGATGCCGACCGTGCTGCCGGCCACCCAGGCGACCTTGAGGCCGATGTACGGCAGGGTGCCGAGGACGGCGAGGACGCGCAAAGTCCGGCGGAGGCGGCTCGCGGGAGCGGGTGCGGACGCGGCGGCCGGGGTGGGAGCGGAAGCGGGTGCGGCGGCCGGTGCGGGGGCGGGGGGAGTGGGGAGGGTCGGTGAGGTCATGCCCCTACGGTCCCGTCCGGACCGGTCCCCGCGCCTCCTGCCGTACGACGAACCGCCTCCGCCGCGCGGGGGAGGCGCCCCGCCCTCAGGGATCAGAGCCGGCGGGTCGCGAGGGTGAGGCGGTCGCGGGCGTCGAACAGGGCGTCCTTGATGAGCTGTTCGTGGCCGGGCGTCAGCCGGGCCACCGGCACCGAGCAGCTCATGGCGTCCCGCGCCGGGGTCCGGTAGGGGATCGCGATGCCGAAGCAGCGCAGCCCCAGGGTGTTCTCCTCGCGGTCCACCGCGTACCCCTGCTCGCGGATGACGTGGAGCTCCTCGATCAGCTTCTCGCGGTCGGTGATCGTGTGCTCGGTGAGCGCCGGCAGGGTCTCCGGGAGCAGCTTGCGGACCTGCTCGTCGCTGTGGGTGGCGAGCAGCGCCTTGCCGAGCGAGGTGGAGTGGGCGGGCAGTCGGCGGCCGACGCGGGTGAAGGGGCGCAGGTAGTGCTGGGACTGGCGGGTCGCCAGATAGACCACGTTGGTGCCGTCGAGCCGCGCCAGGTGGATGGTCTCGGTGGTGTCGTCGGAGAGCCGGTCGAGGGTGGGCCGGGCGGCGGCCACCACCTCGTCGCCGTCGATGTAGGACGTGCCGACGAGCAGCGCCCGCACCCCGATGCCGTACCGGGTGCCGGTCGCGTCGGTCTCCACCCAGCCGAGCTCGACGAGGGTGCGCAGCAGCATGTACAGACTGGACTTGGGATAGCCGACCGCCTCCTGGACGGCGGCGAGCGAGTGCATGCCCGGGCGTCCGGCGAAGTACTCCAGCAACTCCACGGTCCGCACGGCGGACTTGACCTGGGCCCCGCCCGCGTCGTTGGTCGACATCGCCCTCGCCCCTCTCCCCGAACCCTCTTGTGGAGACGGCTGGGCCGTCCATAGAGTCCCTGTCGGGTTCACCTACAAGGACCGTGTTCAGAATAGCGAACAACGTGGGCGAGAGGTGTGGCGTGGCAGCAGAATCAGCCGTGACGGCGGAACCCGTGGCGGAACCAGTGTGGAGCGTGGACCCCCGGACGGGGAAGCCGCGGGAACAGGTCGCGGTCGAGGCCACGGCCGAGGACGTCGACCGGGCCGTACGGGCCGCGCACGCCGTCCGCGGCGCGCTCGCCGACCGCGCCGCCCGCGCCGCGCTGCTGCGCACGGCGGCCGACCTGCTCGACGAGGCGCGGGACCGGGTCATCGAGGCCGCCGACGCCGAGACCGCCCTCGGGACGGCCCGGCTCACCGGCGAACTCGCCCGCACCACGGGCCAGTTGCGCTACTTCGCCGGAATCGTCGACGAGGGCGCCTTCCTCGACGTACGGATCTCCCGGCCCGACCCCACCACCACCCCGCCCACTCCCGACCTGCGGCGCATGAAGATCCCGCTCGGCGTCGTCGCCGTCTACGCCGCCAGCAACTTCCCGCTCGCCTTCTCCGTCCCCGGCGGCGACACCGCCAGCGCGCTGGCCGCCGGCTGCCCCGTCGTGATCAAGGCGCATCCGGACCACCCGGCCACCTCCGAACTCTGCGCCGCGCTGCTGCGCAGGGCCGCGGCCGAGACCGGACTCCCCGAGGACGTCGTCTCCCTGGTCCACGGCTTCGACGCGGGCGTCACCCTGGTCCGCCACCCGCTGGTCGCGGCGGCCGGCTTCACCGGTTCCGTACGCGGCGGGCGGGCGCTCTTCGACGCCGCCGCCGCCCGGCCCGTACCCATCCCCTTCCACGGCGAACTCGGCTCGCTCAACCCGGTGGTGATCACCGAGGCCGCCGCCGAGGAGCGGGCGGAGGAGCTCGGCGCCGGACTCGCCGCGTCCATGACCCTGGGTCAGGGCCAGTTCTGCACCAAGCCCGGCTTCGTCCTGGCGCCCGCGGGCGAGGCCGGCGACCGGTTCACGGCCGCCCTGACGGCCGCCCTGAAGGACGCCGAGCCCGGGGTGATGCTCGACCACGGCATGCGCGGCCACTTCCTCACCGCCACGTACGAGGACACCCTGGAGGACGGCGTCGAGGCCCCCGTCCACCCCGGCCCCGGCGGACCGCACACGGTCGTGCCGGGCTATCTGCTCACCGACGCCGCCCACCTCCTCCAGGGCGGCCGGCACGTCCTCCTCCGGGAGACCTTCGGACCGGTCACCCTGGTCGCCCGCTACACCTCCCGCGAGGAGATCAGCGCCGTCCTCGCCCTGGTCCCCGGCAACCTCACCGCCACCCTCCAGATGGCCGACGAGGACCCCGACGCCCCTTCGCTGCTCGCCGAACTCACCCCGCTCGCCGGCCGCGTCCTGGTCAACGGCTGGCCCACGGGCGTGGCGGTCGCCGACGCCCAGCACCACGGCGGCCCTTACCCGGCCACCACCACCCCGTTCACCTCGGTCGGCGCAACGGCCATCGAACGCTGGCTGCGCCCGGTCGCCTACCAGTCCACCCCACAACACCTGCTGCCGCCGGAACTGCGGGACGACAACCCACTGGGCGTCCCGCGCGCCTGAGGTCCCCGGGGCCGCGCCCGGGCCGGAGCAGCGCTCCGGCCCGCGGCCCGTACCTACACCCGCACCACGATCTTCCCGGTGTGCGCGTTGGACTCCATCAGCCGGTGGGCGTCGGTCATCGACGCCAGCCCGTCGAAGGTCTCGGCGACCACCGGCGCCAGCGAGCCGTCGCGCAGCCCCGAGCCGATGAACCCGGCCATCCGGGCGCGCCCCTCGGCCGTGCGCACCACCGCCCCGTTCGCGTAACCGCGCACCGTCAGCGGCCACTGCATCGGCACCTCGGCCGGCCGCCGGTCCAGCCAGCCGTACAGCACCGCCGTGCCCTCCGGGCGCAGCGCCCCGCCGAGCCGGGCGAAGCCGGGGCCGCCGATCGCGTCGAAGACGAGGTCGGCGCCCCGGCCGGCGGTGATCCCGCGCACCGCGTCGACCAGGTCCTCCTCGTCGGTGACCACCACGTGCGCCGCGCCCAGCTCCCGCAGCCGCTCCCGCTTCGCCCACTCGCGGGTCGCCGCGATCGGCACCGCGCCGACCCGCAGCGCCGTCTGGATCGCGGCCGTGCCGACCCCGCTGGACGCCCCGGTGATCACCACATGGCCGCCGGGCCGCAGCCCGCCCGCCTCCACCATGCCGCCGTACGCCGTCGAGTACGCCAGCCAGGCCGCCGCCCCGGACACCGCGTCCACACCGGTCGGCCGCGGCACCACGTACTCCTCCCGCAGCACCACCCGCTCCGCGTACACCCCGTGCACCCCGAAGTCGAAGTTGGCCGCCGCCATCACCAGATCGCCCGGCGCATACGCGGTGACACCCTCGCCGACCTCCTCCACCACACCCGCCGCCTCGTAGCCGAGCCGCGAACCGGGCAGCGTCGCCGGGTAGTAGTACGTGCCCGAACGGAACAGCGCCTCCGCCCGGTTCACACCGATCGCCTCCACCCGCATCCGCAGCTCGCCGGGCCCCGGCGCCGGAAGCGCGATCTCCTCGACGCTCAGCACCTCCGGTCCGCCGAGCTCGTGGAACAGAACCGCCGTGGTCTTCGTGTCGTTTCCCATGTCCCTGACGCTAGGCGGGCACCGTCGAGACGCTCCATGTCTCTCCGGCTCCCCACCTTGTCCGATCGTCTCGTCCTCGGATGCGAGCGGTGCAAGCAGAGGTGTGAGCGGTGCGAGCGGTACGGTGCCGGACATGGACGTACTGAGCGATGCCATCGCCGCCATGCGCACCGGCCGGCCGCACTCCTCCCGTACCGTCAGATTCGCCCCCTGGGGCTTCCGCTTCCCGCCCAGCAAGGGCGCCGGCTTCCACGTCGTCCTCCAGGGCACCGCCTGGCTGCTGCCGCCGGACGACGCCGCGCCCGTCCGGCTCGGGCCCGGCGACGTCGTCCTGCTCGCCCACGGCACCCGACACGGCCTCGCCGACCGCCCCGACACCCCGCTCGTCGACGCCGTCCCCGCCCCCGACGGCAGGTGGCCCACCGCGCCCGACCGCGGCCCCGTCGGCGCCGAGGAGACCCTGCTCCTGTGCGGCGCCTACCAGTTGAGCCGGGCCCGCGCCCACCCGCTGCTCACCGAACTGCCCCCGTACGTCCACATCCCCGCCCGGGGCGGCGCCCACCCCCGGCTGCGGGCCGCCGTCGAGATGCTCGGCGCCGAACTCGCCGAACCCCAGCCCGGATCCGACGCGATCGTCCCCGCCCTCCTCGACACGCTGCTGCTCTACCTGCTGCGCACCTGGTGGCTGACCGAACGCGCCGACCGCTCCACCGGCTGGTCCGCCGCGCTGAGCGACCCGGCCGTCGCCGCCGCCCTGCGCGCCCTCCACCACGACCCGGCCCGCCCCTGGACGGTGGAGGAGCTCGGCGCCCTCGGCGGCCTCTCCCGCGCCGCCTTCGCCCGCCGCTTCACCGCCCTCGTCGGCCGCCCGCCGCTCGCCTACCTCACCTGGTGGCGGATGACGACCGCCGGCCGGCTCCTGCGCGGCGACGACGACCTGCCGCTGCGCACGGTCGCCCGACGCTCCGGCTACTCCTCCGAGTTCGCCTTCGCCAAGGCGTTCAAGCGGGAGTACGGGGTGGCGCCGGGCCGCTATCGGAGGGCGTCCTGACGGGCGCTCGGGTTGCTACGGCCGTCGTGGCCTCACGCCCGGTGGGCGGGGGAGCCGCGGCGAGCGGCGGGCGTCAGGGCGTCCTGACGGGCGCTCGTGTGGTCATGCCCGGTGGCGGGGGAGTCGCAGCGAGCCGAGGGCCGTCAGGGCGAGCAGGCCCGCGCTGATGAGGAGCGCGTCGCGCAGGGCCCGTTCCACGCCCCCGGCGGCGGCGAGGGAGCCGAAGACCGCGACGGCCAGCGCCCCGGCCGTCTGCCGGACCGCGTTCAGCAGGCCCGCCGCCGTGCCCGCGCGCTCGGCCGGCACGGCCTCCAGCATCGTGGCGATCAGCGGCGGCAGCGCGAAGCCGCAGCCGAGGGCCAGCGGCACGAGCAACAGCGCCTGCGCCACCCGCGGGGTGCCCGCGTCCACCACGAGCAGCCCGAGCAGCCCGGCCACCGCGACGACCTGGCCGACCACGATCGGCAGCCGGGCCCCGTACCGCGCCGCCACCTTCGCCGACAGCACGTTCACCCCCGCCAGCAGCCCCGTCATCGGCAGGAACATCAACCCCGCACCGAGCGCCGACAGGCCCAGGACCTGCTGGAAGAACAGACTGAAGACGAAGATCATGCCGTAGAAGGCGACGGTGTTGGCCGCGCCCGCCGTCACCGCCACGACCACCGGCGTGCGGCGGAACAGATCGAGCGGCACCATCGGATGCCTCCGCCGCGCCTCGATCACCAGGAAGGCGGCGAAGGCGAGCGCCGCGATCCCCAGCGCCCACCCCGCCGGCCGGCCGCCCTCGATCGCCGCGAACGTCAGCGCCGCGAGCGCGACCACGGCCGTGAGCTGACCGGGCAGGTCGAGCGGCGCGAACCGCCGCGGCGAACGGGCCACCCGGGTGAGCAGGCCGAGCGCGAGCAGACCGAGCGGCAGATTCACGAAGAAGATCCCGCGCCAGCTCCACGCCGTGGTCAACGCTCCGCCCACCACCGGGCCGAGCGCCACCGCCACCGTGCCGCCCGCCGCCCACAGCGACACCCCACGGGCCCGCCGCACCGGATCGCCGTACGCCTCCCGTACGAGCGCGAGCGAGGCCGGCAGCATCACCGCCGCGGCGGCGCCCTGCACCGTACGGGCCGCGAGCAGCGCCGGCAGACCGGGGGCCAGACCGCAGGCGGCCGAGGCCAGGGTGAAGGCGACGACCCCCGCCGCGTACGCCCGGCTCGCCCCGATCCGGTCGGCGAGCGCCCCGCTGGACAGCAGCAGCGCGGCGAAGGGCAGCGTGTAGGAGTCGACCACCCAGGGGAGTCCGGTCATCCCGGTCCGCAGGTCGGCGCCGATCGCGGGCAGGGCGACGTTCACCACCGACGTGTCGAGGGTGATGAGCGCGAAGCCCAGCAGGGCGGCGGCGAGCGCGGTGGACGGGTGACGGTGCGGGGCGGCGGAGCCGACGGGCGGCCGGACGAGGTCTGTTGTGCTCATGCGCCCAGCCTGATGATCATCGCGGCCGTACAGTAGTGGCCGGAATGCCATATCCCCGGAGGTTCTGGCCATGACCCCGCTCCGGCGCGTCGCCGTCGTCGCCGCACCGCCCGTCTCGATGTTCAACCTCGCCATCCCCGAGATGCTCTTCGGCAAGGTCGAGATCGACGGCCGCCCCGGCTACGAGACCGTCATCTGTACGCCCGACCCGGGCCCGGTCGCCACCACCGGCGGTCTCGACCTGCACGTCCCGCACTCCCTCGACGCCGTGGACGCCGCCGACACCGTGGTCCTGGCCGGCAGCGGCTCGTACACCGACCCCGATCCGCGCATCCTGGACGCGCTGCGCCGGGCCGCCGCCGACGGCAAGCGGATCGCCTCCATCTGCACCGGCTCCTTCGCGCTCGCCGCCGCCGGGCTCCTCGACGGCCGCGGGGCCACCACCTACTGGGCCTACCGCGAGCTCCTCGCCGAGCGGCACCCGGCCGTCGACCTCCAGGACGACGTCCTCTTCGTGCAGGACGGCCCGCTCCTGACCTCCTCCGGCTACGCCGCCGGCATCGACCTGTGCCTGCACGTCATCCGCACCGACCACGGCGCCGCCGTCGCCAACACCGTGGCCCGGCTCGCCCTCGTCGCACCGGTACGGCCCGGCGGCCAGACCCAGTTCACCCAGACCCCGCTGCCGCCCGAGCGCGGCGTCTCCTTCGCCCGCACGCGCGCGTGGGCCATGGAACACCTCGACGAGCCGCTCACCCTCACCGACCTGGCCCGCCACGCCGGCGTCTCCGTCCGCACCCTCTCCCGCCGCTTCCTCGCCGAGACCGGTGTCAGCCCGCTCCAGTGGCTGCTGCACCAGCGCATCGAGCGCGCCAAGGAGCTCCTGGAGACCACCACCCTCCCGATGGACCTCCTGGCCCACGCCTGCGGCCTCGGCACCGCCGACTCCCTCCGCCGCCACCTCCAGCGCCGAACCGGCCTCACCCCGAGCGCGTACCGGGCCTCCTTCAGCCGCCTCGCCGATATAAACCCGTTCACCCCGTAATCAGCCGTAAAGGTGAGAGATCAGCGAGATCACCCCTTCCTCGTCGCGTGACCAGAAGGATGGTGCGCGGGATGGATCTTCCTCCACCCCCACGCACGCACGCGAACACAGGGAGCTTGTTTTGGCCGCGGAGCAGAACATCGAGCAGCAGGTAGGAAGCCTGGTCCTCCAGGCGGAGGTCTCGTCCGTATCCCCCCTGCCGTACCCGGTGCCGAACGCGGACGAGGAGTGGGACCTGCCCTACGGATTCGCGAGGGTCTACTACGCCGAGGGCTTCCGGGGCGTCCGGCGGCCGGTCGTCATGGCCGACGGGTTCAACCTGGGCCCGAGCGACCTGACCGCGTTCTACGCCGGACTCGACCGGGACCACTCGCTGATCACCAAGATGCGTCAGCGGGGCAGGACGGTCATCCTGGTCGGCTTCCAGGACCGCACCGCCTCCATCCTCCGCAACGCCGAGACCGCGCAGGCGGCCATCATGCGCACCATCGCCGAGCAGCTCGGAGACGACCGGCTGGCCGTCGGCGGCTTCAGCATGGGCGGCCTGGTCACGCGCTACGCCCTCGCCCGCATGGAATACCAGCGCATGGACCACCGGACCGCGCTGTACTTCTCCTACGACACCCCGCACCGCGGCGCCGTGATCCCCATCGGGATCCAGGCATTCGCCCACTTCATCCCCACCCTGCCGGGGCAGCAGAACGACTTCGCCCGGCAGATCGACAGCCCCGCCGCGCGGGAGATGCTGTTCCGCCACTACGACAGCGACACCGGCACGGTCCAGGAGGACCCGCTGCGTACGGAGTTCCTGCGCCGGCTTCAGGAGGTCGGCGGCTGGCCCCGGATCCCGCGCCTCATCGGCGTCGCCAACGGCACCGGCGACGGCACGGGCGTCGCCGTCCGGCCCGGCGAGATGGCCCTGAAGTCGACCGGTGCCGTCGTCTTCCCCGGCACCACGTTCTTCACCCAGGCCACCGGCGACGGCGTCACCGTCGCCGAACTGAAGCGACTGCTGCCACCCGCCTCGAAGACCGTCACGACCGACGGCCTCCCCGAACTCGACGGCGCCCCCGGCGGCACCCTCGACTCCTACGGCATCATCGCCAAGGCCCTGGAGGAGAAGGGCGGCAAGACCGACCTCCGCCACCCCACCGTCTGCTTCGTCCCCTCCGTCAGCGCCGTCGCCGTCCGCGACATCGGCAACCAGGACGACCTCTACGTCAAGATCGACGGCCTCGCCCCCGACGAGAGCGAGCTGGACGACTTCATCTGCTCCTCCGAAACCACCGCCCACACCGCCATCACCGCCGACCTCTGCGAATGGCTCCTGGACCGGCTCCCGAACTGACCCGCACTCCCCGTGAGTGACGGACATCCCTACAGCAGCGAAAGGCGAGAGCGGTGCAAGCGAACGTCGGAGATCAGATCCTCATGACCGACCGGGTCGGTCGGCACGAGACCGTCGAAGTAGTGGACGTGCGCGGAACGAACGGCGCCCCTCCCTACCTCGTGCGCTGGCCGGACGGCCGGGAAGCACTCGTCCACCCCGGCCCGGACGCGGAAGTCATCGCGGCGGATTAGCGCCCCGTCGTCCCTGCGGCCGTAGCCCTCTCACGACCCCCGCGCCATGCGGGGGTCGTTCGTATGCGATACGCGCGGGGTTCGTAACTCGCCGCGCCCCATCAGCCTCCGCCGCCTCACGCCGGGGCACGGCGGCGGAATGAATCCGGCGGGCGGGGCGTTCCCGCCTCGGATACAGCCCGCCACCCCCGTCGAGGAGAGAAGCCCCCCATGCGCGTCGAGATCTGGAGCGACATCGCTTGCGCGTGAACCAACGGAACCACAGGTTATCGCAGGGCCGTTGACCTGCGGGGATGAACGCACGAAAGCCCCGCCCATGCGGCCCGAGGGCGACCGCAAGGACGGGGCGTGGATGGTCCTACAGGGCAGCGCTCAAGGCTTCGCAGACTTCGGCGCTTGTCGGCCGGTCGGCGGGCGAGCGGCTGAGCATGTGAGGGATGAGCGACCCCAGCACCCCCGGCACGTTCACCGGTCGGTGGGGGCCCGCCACGATGGCTTGCCGCTGGACCTCGCGGGGTGCGTCGTCCGGGTAGGCGACGTGGCGCCACCCTGTCGCGCTGATGAACAACGCCGCTCCCAGCGCGTACACATCGGCTTCCCGCGTCGGCGTGGCCGTGCTCGTTTCCAGGACGCTCGCGGAGATCTCCGGCGCTTCGTAGTGGACGAGACATCCCCGATATGGGAAGTCATAGCGACGGGGAACCTTGCCGCCGCCCTGAGCGAGGGCGAGATCAATCAGGAACGTTCCGGCGGAACGCCCGATGATGAAGTGAGCCGGCTGAACGTCCCCGTGGACCCAACCCTTCTCGTGCAGGGCGGCCAGGGCGACGGCGCACGACAGTGCTTCGCCGAGATCCGGTGTGGGCGCGTCTGTCGTCGCGATTCGGTGCGGCTCCCATAGCTCGTAAAGGCTGTCGCCCTTCCGCCACGGCTGAGCGCTCCACGTGCCGCGTTCCCATTCCCCGCTGAGGATGCGTTCCTGGGTGAGCTGCCGAAGAATCGCAGCTTCGCGGGCGGGGGCAAGTGCGGTCCACGCGTGGGTTTTGGTGGGATAGCCCACCTTCACCGCGTACGGGCCAAGGTCGGTCTTGACCTCCCAGACGGTAGACCCGCGCCGGTTGAGAACGAGCCGCTTGTTCCCGGGATTCAGGAGCAGTAGCGCGCCCTCGGGCGGTTCGTATGGTCCTTCGGAACTCATGCGTTCACCTCCAACGGCGGAGCCGACCCCCGAACGTCGGGAGTCGGCTCCGCTCATTTCACGGGCCGGAGAGTACCGGCGGTCAGACGGCCCGGTAGTCGCGTCCGCAGTCCGAGTCGCACTGCGCGGCGTTCTCACCGTTCACGGTCCACAGGTCGTCCATGACCATGAGCCCGTTGGCCTTGATCGCGTGGGCCGTCGCCTGGACCTCCTCCAGGACCCGGCCCCCGCCGCCGGGGCGCGGGTTGTGCTCCAGGAAGCGGCCCGCGTGCTTGTGGCAGAACTCGCGGTAGTCGGCGGTGTGCAGGATGAACGCGTGCAGCGCGCCGTCCACGTCGTCGCTCGGGACCATCTTGACCGTGGCCGTGCCGACCGTGGCGAGGAACGCCAACGCCTGGTCGGTGGCACGCTCCGCCTTCGCCTGGTCGTAGCCGAAGTGCGTCACGGTGAACTCGGCGATGCTGTCGAACAGCGCCGAGTCGACCAGCGCGCGGCCGGTGCGAAGGTCATTTGCGGTAGCCGTCATGGCTGTTTCCTCCTGTTGGGTGTGGAGTACTGCACTTGCAACCCGCTCGTCCTTGCCGTCACTCGACGGGCGGGAGTGGTGCCCGCTCTCCTCCCGGACGGAAGACGGGGGAACCTCCGGTGTGAGTTCACGGGAGGAGAGCGGAGTTCGTGGGTTGCGCTGTGAGCCGGCCGCCTACGCGGCGAGCCCCGCACAGCGCGTGCGGTGGAGCTTGGCGAGGGCGGCAAGCTGGCGCTTCTCGCGGTCGGTGGCGGGGCGCACCCGGGTCCAGGGGGACGACCAGGCGTAGCCGGTCGGCCGGATGAGGCGAACGATCCCGCCGGGGGCGAACCCGGCGACGACGCCCACCATGTCGTGCGAGGACTCGTACACCTTGAGCCCGACAACGAGACCGGTGTTCCCGTACGGCTTGGGCCGACGATTCACCAGGCCCGGGGTCCGTACTCGCGGCTGCGCCGATTCGCTTCCGCCACGCGTTCCGTAAGCGCGTCCGACTGCCGCGCCGGGGACATCTCTGCCGGGTCGGCTTCCCATTCCCTACCCCCATTCAGAGGGCGAAGCTGGTAGCGCGGGCCGACGTGGCCCATCACGCGCCCCACACGGCCCGTTCTCGTGTCCTGGACGACTTCTCCCGGCTCCCACACCCGCGGGTGCTCGCGCGGGCTCTCAGGTGTGTTCACGGCGCCCCTTCCGCTCCAACCCGTCACGCACCCGGAGCAGTACGGGCCGCGTGGGCGACACGTAGCCGCTCCGGGGCACCCACTCCGGCGCGAGTCGCCAGAACCCGCCCGCCTGTATCAGGGCGGCCAACTCGTCCACGTCTTCGGTCTCGCGGGCGGGCTTGTGATCCATGTCCGGGGTCCTTCGCTGTGGCGTCGTCCCTTGCGGTGATCTCTGCTCGCACTAGGCAACCGCGCGACTACGCCCGGCGGTACGGTTGCAACAGGGGCAGGACTTAAGAGCTTTAAGCGGCTTCACAGCGCGGGGAGTTGAGGACCGGTGGCCAACCCGGAACCGAATGCGGGGCTTGAGCGGCTGTACCGGGAAACCGGGTGGACGCTGCGGCGGTTCGCGCAGGAGATCAACCGCTTGGGGACAGAGCGAGGGACGCCCCTCCGATACCGAGAGCCTTCGGTGCATCAGTGGCTCAAGGGGCACATG
This sequence comes from Streptomyces sp. NPDC006339, assembly GCF_040612775.1. Lineage (NCBI taxonomy): Bacteria > Bacillati > Actinomycetota > Actinomycetes > Kitasatosporales > Streptomycetaceae > Streptomyces > Streptomyces sp. NPDC006339. The sequence goes on along the minus strand of NZ_JBEXQW010000004.1, from coordinate 89,438 downwards.
CCCAAAGAGGACGTGCGCCCGCTCATCCTGGAAGCCCTTGCCCGCAAGCTGCGGCGCCCGGTGACGAACAGCGAGGCCGGGTTCCCTGCGACTTCCGCCGATCAGCAGCCCGCCCACCCCAGTACGGTGGAGGGGCTGTTAGACCTGGGGAGGCAAGATATGGACCCGTCCCGCCGGAGCATCCTCGGCGTCGGCCTCTTCTCTGTTGCGCTGACCATTCCCAACTGGCCTGATGTCGTCGGCAGAATGGAAGCTGTCCAAAAGGGCGACGTCCAGCGCATTGGGATGGCCGATGTCCAGACCGTTTCCGCGATGACTGAGCGCATCTCTGAGCTTGACGACCAATTCGGGGGGCGCACTGCCCGGCCCATGGCTGCCGCATTCCTGGTGAACACAGCAGCTCCGTATCTGCGGATGGAAGCCCCGGAATCCGTCCGCAAAGCGATGATGAGTGCGGTCTCGGATCTCTGTTACCTCACGGGCTATATGGCGGTGGACGAGGGGCTTCATGGTCTGGCGCAGAAGTATTACCTAAAGGCCCTTGAACTCGCCGGAGCGTCCGAGGATCACTTGACGTTCTGCACCACCCTGCGAGGGATGAGCGTTCAAGCAGTCGACTTGGGGCACGGCGCGCAGGCAATGCGCCTCGCGGACGCTGCGGCGGCTGCCTCACCGCAAGCCGGCCCGCGAATGCGCGCCTTTCTCGCCGGGCAGCAAGCCCATGCGGCAGCGCAGACCGGGGCCCGCGTCCAGGCGCAGCGCTACCTGCGAGAAGCCGAAGTGGCCATGGAAAAGGCGGAGTCGCAGTCCAAGGCTTTCGGCTCGTACGACCCGTCGTCGCTCCTGTACCACACGAGTCAAGTCCGGTACGAATTGGGAGACATCGCCGGATCAATCGAAGCCATGGAACAGTCCGACCGAATTCGGCAGAGCGTCTACCGCCGTGCCAGGGTCCGGCATCGCTGCACTCTCGCCGAGAGGCAGCTAGAGCTAGGCCACCTTGAAGCCGCGTGCCAGACGTGGACGCTCGCTCTAGAGGACTACCCCAGTCTTCAATCCGGAAGGGCGGACGAGCGGATCAAGACCATGCACAGCAGGATTCGTCCTTTTATGAAAAACCACGCGGCCCGGGACCTGTTTGAGCGGGCTCGATTGGTGACTCCGGCGCGACTGCTCCCGCGGTAGAAATAGCCGATTTAGGGAATGGGTGCCCCACAGAAATGGCCTAATGAGCCATCAGAGTTTTTTGCCTCCCTGCCGATCTGCTGGCGGGAGAGAGGGGAGTACCCCCCTGGTCGGCGTCACCAGCGGCGAGGCGGGACACGCTCGGCTGCCCATCCGCCCGGTTGGCGTTTCGCGGTCTCGCGGTTGTGGCACGTCGAGCACAGCGGACGCAGACGAGAGAACGCGTCCGGATCGGCGACACCCCGAGCGACCAGCGAACGGCGCGACTCCGGGAAGTGGTCCGCCACCGTGGCCGTGCGACCGCACAGCAGGCACCACGGATGCCGGTACAGGAACGCGCGTCGGATGCGCTGCCACCGTGTGGTGTAGCCCCGCTCTGCACTCGTCCCACGCTGCCGCTCGGCCTCACGCTCATGGGCCGGACAACGGCCACCGCGAGCGGTCAGTTCGGGGCACCCGGGAACCGAGCACGGGGGGCGGGGTCTACGTGGCAAAACGTCACCTCCAGGGCGGCGCATTGTCCAGAACGTCAAAGTTCAGGGGCGCGCTTCTATACACATACGCAGCGTGACAAAGGGGCGGCGGGTGGTGCTTCACTGTGGGCATGGATGCGAAAACCAAGACACGCCCCGCGCTTGAACTCCGCGTGGGCGGACTGCACTTGACCGTGCAGCACATACCCGGTTGGCTCGTCGCGCTGATCACGGCCAGTGGCGGGGCAGCGCTCACGTGGTGGACTCAGCGCTAGGCCACCCGTCCCCCGAACTCGGTGCGGGTCTTGAGCCCGTGACACTCGTGGCACAGCACTTGAACGTTGCTGTCCACGTCCTCACCACCGAGAGACAGCGGGCGCACGTGGTCCACGTCCACCCCGTCCGCGGGGAAGTCGCCTAGGCACCAGTCGCACCAGGCCGAGCCCCGTTCCTGCACTCGCTGGCGGAGCCTCGCGGCAGCGTCTCGGCGGTTCGCGCGTCGTCGGCCCCGTGCTCGCCGGCTGCGGACAGTCGGGCGTCCCTCGTACGCGGTGTGGCGAGTCTTGCAGCGGCCCCGATGGGTCGCGGGCTCCGTGCAGTCGATACAGCGCATGTGCGCCCCCTCGATGTTGTCGGCCTGGTCGTCGTTGTTGCGTGCCCGCCCCCGGACTCGAACCGGGAACCTTCGCGGTCTAAGTGCCTGCCTTCGGTCTGCGGCGATGCTGAACCCGCCCGGCACCGCCCTCCGCGGGGCAGAGAAAGCGCCCGCAGCCAAAAGGGGGAACCCCATTCGGGTGACTCGGCGGGCGTTGATCAACATGTGGTGCAGCGAAAGCGGTTGACTGTCTCTGCCTTCCAACCACAAGGAGGAAATCCATGCTCGGCAGGACCATGCTGGCTGCCACCGCGCTCGCTCTCACAGCGCTTACCGCGCCCGCCGCACAACCTGAACCGCCAGGTTCCGATGGAGACTTGCGTCTGACCAACGAGTCCCCGGCGAGCGCTGAGGTCAAAGCGGGCCAGCGGGTAATCGTCAGCCTCACGCCGACCGAAGCTGACGGACTGAGGTTCACGTACAGTGCCCCCGAAAGCACCGATCAGGCTGTACTGGCGCCAGACCGCGAGGGCGAGGCCACTAACCAGTTCAACGCTGTCACCGCCGGGACGGCCGATCTCACGGCGGTAGTCACCTGCGAGCCGGTCGATGAAGCGCACCAGTGCCCCGCACAAGTCGACCCGTGGACCGTCACGGTCACCGTCCAGGAGCCGTCCCCGCAGCCCTAGAACCTGCCCTCCGAGAACCCCGCGTAAGGAGCATGCGAAGCTCTGCGTCCCTCGGAGTAGCCCGAGGACCGGTCTGCCGATGCTGCGTGCCCGCCCCCCCGGACTCGAACCGGGAACACCGCTGGTCTGGGCCCGCGTGCCTCTGCCGATTGGGCTAGGCGGGCTGGTGGTACTGCGTGCCCACCCCGGGACTCGAACCCGGAACTCTGCGGCCGATATCCCGGGCGAGCCGGGCCGGTACCGCGCACCTCTACCGATTGGGGCAGATGGGCGTGGTGTCGTCCTGGCGCTCATAGACGCATCGGAACGACGTGGGGACCGCACGCGCTTACAACCCCTTTCGGCGCCCTGGTCAAGGGCGGTTACTCATGGGCGGTGCGGTCCCCGCGCTCTGCCACACGACCCCCGCGGCCACCCCGGTAACGCGGGGTGCGTGGTGCACGGGCAGAGCTGAGCGGTGTCAAGGTGTCGGCTGTGACCCCGGTTTCTCTTCTCTCTTATTTTTTCTATGTGTTTTAAAAAAGTGTCGAAACTCGACACTCGCAACACCTTTTCGCCTCGCTGTAGGGCCGCCTGCTGAAGGCGAGCCGGCGAGCGAGGCCCGAGCGCCCGTGTGCGGGCAGCAGAAAGCCCCGGCGGTCCGCGAGGGACTACCGGGGCGGGTCTGCTCAGATAGAGGGACGCCCTGACTGTCGATCAGGGGGCGTTCCTTGGGGCGGGGTGTTCGGCGGGGAGATGGGTGTCCCGTCGGGTAGCCGTGGCGTCACGTCCACTATCAGGGCGTGACCAGGCCGTGCCGGGTCACGCATCCGGTGAGCGCCCCGCGGCATCACCGTCCCCGTTTCCTCGCTGGGGGGAAGTAGTGGACCAGATGGGCCGACCGTCCGCGTCGCGCGGGAAGTACGGGTAGTCCCCATCGGGGCCGGGGTCGAGAGCGTCAACGGCCACTGTCGGTCCCGTTGAGCACGTAGGCTTCGCGCTGCTCGTCCAGTACCGCAGAGAACTGCGCCCCCAGCGCTGCCGCCTGGTTCTCGACGGCCCGCTGAATCTCGTCCAGGATCTCGGCGTCGTGCCAACGCTGCTCAGGTACTGTCACAACCTCGCCAAGCGCCCTTTGGGCCCGCTGCGCCTCGGTGATGACGTGGCCCCGCTTGTAACGGGCGGAGCGGTACTCGACGTACGCCGCGAACCACGGTTCGGCGGAAAGAGCCTCCATGAACCGCGCATGCGCGTCCTCACCGGAGTTCGCGGCTTCGTCTGCCCGCTTCCGCCAAGTAGCGGACACCTCGCGGTTGTACGCGCTCTCTCGCTCTTTGCGGCGCGCCGCTTCTGCCTCCTGCGCGGCGTTCAACTGCGCCTGCGCCTCAGCCAGCGGGCCCGAAAGCTTCTCGGCCTGTGCCCGCAGCTTCGCCACTCGCTCTGCCGCCTTCTCGATCTCAGTAGCCATGCTCACTTACCCCCGTTGGTCACGTCGCGGCCGTGCTCTGCGGCCAACTTCTTATCGTGCTCGTAGTAGCCGAGACTCATCAGCGCAGTCGGGCTCATCTGATCGAACAGCGCAGGGTTAGAGCCCTTCATGGCCGCAAGTTCTTCCATGCGGGCGTCCCACTTCCAGGACTCGGCGCGATTTCGATCCTTGTCACGGCGTCCGTTATGGAATTGGGTGCGTCGTAGGTATTCATTCATGGGTTCATCCTTAGAGTGGGTGATTGTGAGGAAGTTGCAGTTGGTGCGGTTATGCAGCGATGCGTGCGGCTCGGCTCTTTACGACGTGCGCCAGGGCGGCGTCTAGCGGCTTCTCATTCGTCGCTGTGTCGATCCATGAGATGGAGAGTCGTTCGTCGATCAGCGTGCGGTCCCCACGCCCCTTCGGCGGGCTAAGGACCATCTTCTTGATCGCCGCCCGAAGTAGTGCCCGCTGGCCGCTCGGCCCGGCGTTTTCCCACAGGTGAGTCAATGCCTTCGGTTCCATGAGGGTGCTGAGGTCGGCATCCTTTGTCAGTTCCTTCAACTCCGATTTCATCGCGGCAATCTGGGCTGAGAGTTCTCCGCGAAGCGCTTCGTAGCGTGACTCATCCATACCTCCGCCGAGAAAGTACTCTTTCTGGAGCTTGAGTTCCCGTGACGATGCATTTTCCAGTGCTGCCGTCACCTCCTGCTTTCGCTTTTCCTTGGCGGGGTCCTTGTAGTCCAGCCACTTCCGTGCAATTGCGTGGATCACGTCAGACTCCGGAGAGAGGCTGAGTATGTGTGTCTCCCACAAGCCGGATACGGCACGGTCGATTCGCGCTCGGTCTGTCGACATCCCCTTGCAGGAGGACGCTCCTTCTCGTTGACGGGCTTGGCAACGATAGTTCACTCCACCGTTTTCCATCGGCCCCTTGCAATGGCCACACCTCAGAATGTCTGTGAGGATGGCGACGATTTCGCGCTTCCCTCGTGACCGATCTCCGATGGAGGTTCCAGGTTGGGCGCGCTCCGCAAGGATTTGATTGATCTTGATGTGCTCGGCGAATGTAACGACTCCCTGCCCGCACGAAATGGGGTGCCCGTTTTTATCCAACAACGGCGTTCCGCCACGGTGGTACTTGTCCAGTTCGTTACCGTGTTCGTCGCGCATCTTTTCACGGTTGGGAACCAGGCCGGCCCATGCGACGGAATGGGCAAGGCTGATGATTCCCGAATCCGTCCACTTGCGGCCATGCCGGGTCCGTAGACCCTCGCTGTTCAGCTTGTTAGCGATCCACGCCGGAGTGAGGCGGTTGAGCAGATAAACGGCGATGCGTCGGGCGGTAGGGTATTCCTTCGGGAGATGGAATAGTTTCCCGGAACCTTTGGGGGAGTGGAGGCCGTACGGTGCAACTCCTCCGTTCCACTTCCCTTCCATTTTGTTCGCAAGGACGCTCAGCTTGGCGAACTGCGAGATATCTGCCGCTTGCTCTCTTGCTTGCTCAGAGAGAATGGCCAAGACCATACGAGACTTGGACGAGTCGATGCGCTCGGCCACGACGTAGATGCGGGCCTTCCTGGTGTCGAACTCGTCAAGCAAGAGGCCGACCTGTCCCATTCCGCGTCGTGAGAGGCGGCTAGTCTTATAGACCGACAGTGTCTTTGAGAGGCCCGCTACCACGGCAGCGGTGGCTTTCTCGAACTCTTCCCGGCGGACGCTTGCTTTGCTCGCGCTGCGCTGCTCAAACCACACGTGCCGAACCTTCTTGTTCTCGCTGCGCGTGTGATAACACATTTCTCGAACCTGCTGCCGAAGTGCGGCAAGAGTGTCCTTCTTCTTACTCCGCCGCAAGTACAGCTCCACCAGGTCGATGGGGTCGCCCGTGGCGGGCTCCCACAACCCCAGCTCGCGCAGTTCGTCGTCCTCGAACCCGAGCGCGCGCAGCGTGGGAAGGTCTTCGCGTTCCATGGCCATCCGTTCGCCGAAGGTGACCACCTCCTGAGACTGCGGCGTCGTGCGGTTGCCCCCCGAGTAGGGACCAAAGGTGTTCCGCCTCGCTGTGTGGAGCGGGGGCACCTCTGCCCTCGGTGGCTCGTAGAGAGCGGGAGTTCCTTCCTGCCGTCCATAGGGACCGAAGGTTTCCCAAGGGCTGTGGGGACCAAGGCCGCCTCCCTGTTGTTGCAGGAGGGCGGAGGTTTCCGTCGCGCACGTTTCCGCAGGTCAGGCGTGGTATTGCTCCGTTCGTCCACGCCTGTCCCTGGTGCTACATCGGCAAGGCCCGCTTCGAGAAGGGGCTCGCCGACTTCGCGCACCGGGGGGAGATCGAGGTCGTGCATCGGTCGTTCGAGCTCGACCCGGGGCGGGCGAAGGGGGAGACGGGGCCGGTTCTGGAGATGTTGGCGAAGAAGTACGGGCGGACGCTGGAGGAGGCCCGGGCCATGGAGGCGCATGTGGCCTCCAACGCGCGGGCGGAGGGGCTGGGGTATCGGACCGAGGGGCGCGAGCACGGGAACACCTTCGACGTCCACCGTCTGCTGCACCTGGCGAAGGAGCGCGGCCGGCAGAACGAGTTGCTGGATCTGGCCTACCGGGCCAACTTCGCCGAGGAGCGCTCGGTCTACGACGCCGAGACCCTGGTGACGCTCGCCGTGGAGGCCGGGCTCGACGAGGCCGAGGCGCGGGCGGTGCTCGCCGACGAGACCGCGTACGCCGAGGCGGTACGGGCCGACGAGCGCGAGGCGGCCGAGCTGGGCGCCAACGGCGTGCCGTTCTTCGTCCTCGACCGGAAGTACGGGATCTCCGGCGGCCAGCCCGCCGAGGTCTTCACCCAGGCCCTGGAGCAGGCGTGGCAGGGCCGCACCCTGCAGCCGGTCGGCGGGGACGCCGACGCCTGCGGGATCGACGGCAGCGGCTGCTGAGCGCCGCGCCGGGCGGAGTACTTCACCGCGCGGGTGTATCGAGCTCGTATGTGCTGAGCTGGCTCTATAAGGAGATCTTTGAGGGAGGACGCAAGGATGCGTGATTGACTTGGAGGTGTCGGGGATCCAGGCTGTGGCCATGGAATCTCTGGAAGCCACGGACACCCTGGAGCCCCTGGGCGGCGCCGAGTTCGCGCCCACGCGGACCTACCTCAACACCTCCGCCTGCGCCCTGCTGCCGCGCCGCACGATCAAGGCCGTCACCCTCCTCGCCGAGGAGACCGCCGCCGGGCGGCCCGACGGCGCGGGCAGCTTCGACGTCGTCGACGAGGCCCGGGCGGCCTTCGCCCGGCTCGCGCATGTCGCCCCCGAGCGGGTCGCCGTCGGCAGCTCGGTCTCCGTCCACGTCGGCATGGTGGCGCAGTCGATGCCGGCCGGGGCCGAGATCCTCTTCCCCGAGGGCGACTTCTCCTCCCTCATCACCCCCTTCACCGTCCGCGGCGACCTGAAGACCCGCTTCGTGCCGCTGGAGCGGCTCGCCGAGTCCGTCCGGCCGGAGACCGCGCTCGTCGCCTTCTCCGCCGTGCAGTCGGCGGACGGCCGCACGGCCGACTTCGCGGCGATCCGCGCCGCCGCGGCGGCGCACGGCGCCCGCACCCTGCTCGACGCGACCCAGTCGGCCGGCTGGCTGCCGCTGTACGCGGGGGAGTGGGACTACACCGTGTCCGGCGGCTACAAGTACCTGCTCTGCCCGCGCGGCGCGTCCTTCCTCACCGTCACCGAAGAGGCGCAGGACGCGCTGGTGCCCATCCACGCCGGCTGGGTCACCGGCGAGGAGCTGTGGGTCAACAGCTACGGCCCCGTGCGCGAACTGGCCCGCTCGGCGCGCCGGTTCGACGAGCCCGCCGCCTTCCTGTCGTACCACGGCGCGGCCCGCTCGCTCGCCCTCTTGGAGGAGGTCGGCGTCGAGCGCATCGAGGCCCACAACAAGGCCCTCGCCGCCCGCTTCCGGGCCGGGGTCGCCGCGCTCGGCCACGCCCCGGTGTGGGACGACTCGACGGTCGTCGGCGTCCCGGGCCTCGGTGACCGCAGCGCCGCCCTGCGCGAGGCGGGCGTCCTGCTCTCGGCCCGCGCCGGCAATCTGCGGGCCTCCTTCCACCTGTACAACTCCACCGCGGACGTGGACCGCGCCCTGGAGGTCCTGGCGGGCTGACCGGAGCGCGCCGACCTCGGAGCGGGCCGACCCGGGAGCGGCCGACTCCGAGCGGGCGGGCCCCGACCGGCTGCCCCCAAAGCCGCCACGCCATCCACGCCGTCCGCGCCGGCTACGCCCCGCCCGCCTGCGGCGCGCAGACGCCCGCCTCCTCGCCCGCCTCGTGGCAGAGGTTCTCCTCCAGGCGGCCGAGCAGGCGGACGAGGTCGGCGCGTTCGGCCGGGGTGAGGCCGGTCAGGGAGTCCTCCTCCAGGCGCGACCACGCCTCCTCGACGCGGGCCCGCAGGGCCTCGCCGTCCTCCGTCGCCTCGACGAGCACGGCCCGCCGGTCGGCCGGATCGGGGCGGCGGCGGACGTGGCCGCACTGCTCCAGGCGCTGGAGCATCTTCGTCACCGTCGACGGGTCGAGCCCGAGCGACTGGATCAGCGCGGACTGGCGCACCGGCCCGCAGTCCCACAGAGCCATCATCAGGAACTCCTGCCCCGGGTAGAGGCCCAGCTCCCGCAGGCGCCGCCCGGCCGCGATCCGGTGCAGCCGGGCCACCCGCGACAGGGCGTAGCTCAGCGGGCCGCCGCGGGCGGCGGACGGCAGGTCCTCCGCCGGGGCGCTGCAGACGGGGTCGTTCTCGGGCATACGAGGCTCCTCGGAAGGTTGTGGTCCCAGATTAGCTTGGTCGGCCAATCAATGCGCTACAGTGGCTCGCACGGAGATAGTTGGCCGACCACATAAATCTGTGAGGGGACCGTCATGACCATCGCCTTCAGCCCCATCGACCTCGCCGGCACGCGCCTCGCCAACCGCATCGCCATGGCGCCCATGACCCGCAGCCGGGCCGACCGCGTCCGCCGCACCCCCGGGCCCGCGACCGCCGAGTACTACGCCCAGCGCGCGTCGGCCGGACTGATCGTCACCGAGGGCATCCAGCCGGTCCCCGAGGGCCAGGGCTACCCCGACACCCCCGGCCTGCACAGCCGCGAGCAGATCGCCGCCTGGCGCGAGGTCACCGACGCCGTCCACGAGCGCGGCGGAAAGATCTACGCCCAGCTCATGCACGCCGGCCGGATCAGCCACCCCGACCTCCTCGACGGTGACCTCCACCCCCTCGCCCCCTCGGCCGTCACGCCGGCCGGCCAGCTCTTCGCCGGCAGCGGCCTCATCGACTTCGTCGCCCCGCGCGAGCTCACCCGCGACCAGATCCACGAGGCGATCGCCGGCTTCGCCGCCGCCGCGCGCAACGCCGTCGAGGCCGGCTTCGACGGCGTCGAGATCCACGGCGCCAACGGCTACCTGGTCCACCAGTTCCTGGCCACCGGCTCCAACCGGCGCACCGACGAGTGGGGCGGCCCGGTGGAGAACCGGATCCGCTTCGCCGTCGAGGTCGCCCGCGCCGTCGCAGACGAGATCGGCCCCGAGCGCACCGGGATCCGGCTCTCCCCGGCCAACCCGTACAACGACATCACCGAGACCGACACCGAGGAGACCTACACCCGCCTCGTCGACGCCCTCGAACCGCTCGGCCTCGCCTACCTCCACGTCAGCGAGGCGCAGCCCGGACTGCGCGACCTCACCCTCGACCTGCGCAAGCGGTTCTCCGGCACCTTCATCCTCAACCCGGCCACCGAAGGGCCGACCGGTCCCGAGTCCCTGGCCCTGATCGAGGACGGCACCGCCGATCTCGTCGCGTTCGGCGCGCTGTTCCTCGCCAACCCCGACCTGCCCGCCCGTCTGAAGGCCGGCGGCCCGTACAACAACCCGGACCCGGCCACCTTCTTCGGCGGCGACCACCGCGGCTACACCGACTACCCGACGCTGTAACAGGGCCAGGGACCCGGGGCGGGCCGGGGACTCGGGCCGAGGCCAGGGCCAGGGCCGGGGCAGGGCCGAGCGCCGGCTCAGCGGTCGAGCGGCTTGTGCGCGCTCTCCGGCAGCCGCAGATACACCAGCGAGGAGACCAGGCACAGGGCCACCACGTACCAGGGGAACAGCCCCGGGTGGCCCAGTTCCTTCGCTATCGTGCCCACGTACGGGGCCGTGCCGCCGAAGAGCGCGACCGTCAGCGAGTACGGGAACCCGATGCCGGCAGCCCGTACGCGCGCGGGGAAGATCTCCGCGTTCACGGCGGCCGAGATCGAGGTGAAGCCGGTCAGCAGCACCATGCCCGCGCACTGCACCAGGAGCAGGGTGAGGAACGAGCCGTCGAGCGCGCGCAGCAGCGGCACGGCGAGCACCGCGAACCCGAGCCCGAAGAACAACAGCGACGGCTTGCGCCCGAAGCGGTCGGACAGCAGACCGCCGACCGGCTGGAGCAGCGTGAAGAACGCCAGCGACAGCGTCCCCGCGAGCAGCGCGTCCTCCTTCGCGATGCCGGTGTTGAGCTCGGCGTACGTCGGCAGGTACGAGGTCCACGTGTAGTACGCCAGGGTGCCGCCGGCCGTGATGCCGCAGATCAGCAGCGAGGCGCGGGGGTGGTGGCGCAGGGCGTCGAAGAGACCCGGGCGGGCGGCCTCGGCCCGGTCCGCGCTGCGGGTCTCCTCGGCGCCGCGCCGGATCCAGAAGCCCGCGAGGCTGAGGACCGCGCCCAGCAGGAACGGCACCCGCCAGCCCCAGCCGTTCATGGCCTCGTCGGACAGCGACGCCACGAGCAGCGCGGCCACCCCCGAGGCGGCGAGCTGGCCGATCGAGGTGGAGACGTACTGGAAGGAGGAGAACAGACCGCGCCGGCCCGGCCCGGCGGACTCCACGAGGAAGGTGGTGGAGGCGGCGAACTCCCCTCCCACCGACAGACCTTGGAGCAGCCGGGCGGCCACGAGCACGAGCGGGGCGACGACCCCGGCGGCGGCGTAGGTGGGGGTGAGCCCGACGAGCAGGCTGCTGCCGCCCATCAGCAGGATGGTGACGGTGAGCGCGGTGCGCCGGCCGTGCCGGTCGGCGACCGCCCCCATGAGCAGTCCGCCGACCGGGCGCATGAAGAAGCCGACGGCGAAGACGGCGAAGGTGGAGAGCAGCGGGACGAGGGAGTTCCCCGTCCCGGGCGGGAACACCTGCCGGGCGAGATAGGCGGCGAGGAAGGTGTACGCGTACCAGTCGTACCACTCGACCGCGTTGCCGACCGAGGCGGCCAGCAACTGCCGTAACGGGCGGCGGGGAGGGGCGGTGGCGGCGGGTGCGGGTACCGGGGCGGAGGTGACGGAAGGGGAGGGCGGTGTTTCTGACATGATCACGATCTGCCCACGGAAAACACCGCCTACGCCCGCGCTTCCTCAGGGCCCCACGCCTCCATGACCGCCCGCCCCGCGCTCCCTCAGGGCCTCACGCCTGCGTGGAGCACGCGCCCCGCTGCGCGTCAGCGCCCCGCGCCTCCGTCACCGTCCGCCCTCCGGCGCGTCAGCGCCCGTACGCCTCCGTGATCGCCCGGCCCGCGGCCTCCAGGTCCACCGGGCGGCCGGTCTCCGCCAGGGCCGCGCCCAGCGCCGCGAGCGAGGACCGCACCGCGCCCGACGTGGCGTCCACCCCGTAGTGGTTCACCCGGATCATCTCCTTCGCCAGCGCCCCGCCGCCCGCGATCAGCGGCAGCGACGGGTCCGCGGCCAGCGCCTTCGCCACCAGCTCCGAGGCGTCCACCCCGGCCGGGGACCGCAGCGTCGTCGCGACCGGCGCCGCGTCCCGCGCCTCGTGGACGTACGGCTCCAGGCCGCCGCCCAGCGCGAGCGCACCCGCGCGGGTCGCCGCCGCGGCCGCGGCGTGCCGGGCCATCAGCGCGTCCAGGCCCTCCGCCTCGATCCGCTCCAGACACGCCTCCAGGGCCAGCATCTCCAACTGCGCCGGGGCGTGCAGCAGTGCCTTGCGGCCGCCGTCGATCCACCGCTCCTTCCAGTCCAGGAGGGAGAGGTACGAGCGGCGCGGCGCGGCCGGGTTGGCGGCGAAGCGCTCCCAGGCCCGCGCGCTCACCGACACCGCCGAGACGCCCGCCGGGCCGCCCATCGCCTTCTGCGCGCCGATGATGCACAGGTCGACGCCCCACGCGTCCGGCAGCACCGGCTCGGCGCCGATCGACGCCACCGCGTCCAGGTAGAACAGCGCGTCGTGCGCCCGCACCACCTCGCCGATCTCCGCGACCGGATTGGTGTTGCCGGTCGCCGCCTCCGCGTGCACCAGCGACACGAAGTCGATCTCCGGGTGCTCCTCGAAGGCCCGTGCCACCTGCTCGGCGGTCACCGCCGTGTGGAACGGCACCTCCAGGTCGACCACCGTCGCACCGCAGTCCCGCAGCCAGTCGCCGAAGGTCTGCCCGTACGGCCCGGTGACGATGTTCAGCGCGGTCGAACCGGGCCGCGCCCCGCTGCGGATGCAGCCCTCCAGCGGCAGCAGCGCCTCGCCCTGGGTGATCACCACGTCCTGCTCGGTGCGGAGCAGCGCGGCGACCCGGCGCTCGATCGACGCGAACTGCGCGGCGGTCAGCGGGGCCAGGTCCAGAAGCGGATGTGTCACGGTCACGGCGGTGCCTTCTTCGAATCGCATACAGAGGTACGGGTGGAGCTCCGGGCCAGCGTAACGGGGCACCCTCGTAGAGTGCCGGTATGAGCGATGACGCGGTGCTGCATGTGAAGGGGCGGGTGCTCGTCGGCCCGGAGGACGTACGGGACGAACTGTGGTGCGTCGACGGGCGGATCACGTTCGAGAGGCCGGTCGGGCTCGCCGGCGAGGCCCTCACCGTCGAGGGCTGGGCGCTGCCCGGCCTGGTCGACGCCCACTGCCACGTCGGCCTCGACAAGCACGGCCCCGTCGACGAGATCACCGCCGAGAAGCAGGCGCTGACCGACCGGGACGCCGGCACCCTGCTCATCCGCGACGCCGGCTCGCCCTCCGACACCCGCTGGATCGACGACCGCGAGGACCTGCCGAAGATCATCCGGGCCGGGCGGCACATCGCCCGCACCCGCCGCTACATCCGCAACTACGCCCACGAGATCGAGCCCGACGAGCTGGTCGCCTACGTCGGACGCGAGGCGCGGCGCGGCGACGGCTGGGTCAAGCTGGTCGGCGACTGGATCGACCGCGACCTGGGCGATCTGGCCCCCACCTGGCCCCGCGCCGAGGTCGAGGCGGCCATCGCCGAGGCCCACCGGCTCGGCGCCCGCGTCACCGCGCACTGCTTCGCCGAGGACTCGCTGCGCGACCTGGTCGAGGCCGGCATCGACTGCATCGAGCACGCCACCGGCCTCACCGAGGACACCATCCCGCTCTTCGCCGAGCGCGGCGTCGCCATCGTGCCCACCCTGGTCAACATCGCGACCTTCCCGCACCTCGCGGACGGCGGCGAGCAGAAGTTCCCGCGCTGGTCGGCGCACATGCGCAGGCTCCACGAGCGCCGTTACGACACGGTCCGCGCCGCCTGGGACGCGGGCATCCCGGTCTTCGTCGGCACCGACGCGGGCGGCTCCCTCCCGCACGGCCTGGTCGCCGCCGAGGTCGAGGAGCTCACCAAGGCCGGCATCCCGGCCCTGGACGCCCTGTCCGCCACCACCTGGCGGGCCCGCTCCTGGCTGGGCCGCCCCGCCCTGGAGGAGGGCGCCCCGGCCGACCTCGTCGTCTACGGCGAGGACCCGCGCGCGGACGTCCGGGTCCTCGCGGCGCCCCGCCGCGTGATCGTCAACGGCCGCGTGATCGGCTAGTTCCCGCCCCTCGGCCCCTCGGACCGGGTGAAGAAGGCCAGACGCGCCTTCTTCTCCGGGATGAAGACCTCCGGCAGGTCCACCTCCGGCAGCACGACCTCCGGACCCAGCTCGAAGCCGGCCCGCACGAGCCGGGCGATCGCCTTCTCGTTGGCGGCGTCCGGCTCGCCGACGATCCGGGTGCGGCCGGTCAGCGCGAAGTCGATCAGGGCCGTCAGGAGCCCCTGGGTGAAGCCCCGCTCCGGCGCGACCGACGGCCCGACGAACAGGTGCACGCCGATGTCACCGGGCCGCACCTCGTAGCACTCGGAGACCCGGTCGGCCTCCGGGTCGTACGTCTGGAAGAGCGCGACCGGCACGTCGTCGCGGTGCACCAGGTAGCCGTGGTGGGTGGTCAGCGAGTCGAGGTGCGCGTAGATCTCCCGTACCTGCTCGACGGTGGTGCCAGCCATGCCCCAGAAGCGGCCGCGCTCCTCGTTCACCCAGGCGTGGAGGAGCGGGGCGTCGCGCTCGGGGTCGACGCGGTCGATCCGGACGGTGCCGAAGCCCTCGACGGTCTGGACGTGCTCGGTTCTGCTCATGCTGATTCCTTGGTGAGGTGGTTCCAGTCGGTGGTGACGGGGGCGAGTTCGCCCCGCAGCCACAGGGGGAGCTGATCGCGGTGGTGCGGGTCGCCGGCCACCCCGGAGGCGCCGAACGGCACGACCCACAGGCTCCGGTCGCGGTCCGCCAGGTCCCACACGTAGCGGGCGGCCGAGGCGCGGGCGCTGCGGTCGGTGAAGCCGGGCACGCTGGAGGTGGACAGCACGCAGTCGTGGTCGCCGCCGAGCCCCGGCCACTGCGCGTCGTCCTCGTCCGGCAGGGCCTGCCAGGGCGCGAGACGGTGCGTCACACCCCACGCGGGCGGGGTGCGGCCGGCCGCGACCTCCGCGCCGATCTCCTCCAGCGCCTCCCGGACGATCCGCTCCACGTCCCCGGCCGGCACCGGCCCCGAGACGAGCAGCGTCTCCAGGGCGAACGCGACCCGCGGGCCGAGCGCGAGCCAGGGCTGGAACAGCGCGGGATACGGGGCCGGTTCACGCAGCTCCGCGAACGCCTCGTGCCCGGCCATCCGCCGGACGACCGCGCCGCGCACCGCCGCGTACAGGCCCGCGTCGGTGCTGTCCGCCGCCATCCGCCGGTCCCAGCCGATCAGCCGGTCACGGACCGCGAGGGCAGCGGGGGAGAGGCCGTCGTCCCCGGCCTTCCGCACCGCGTCGAGGAGACGGCGGGCGGACGGATTGTCGGTGTCGGTGTGGACGGCGGCCGTCGCGGCCGGCGTCCAGGACGCGGAGCCCTCGAGCAGCGCGGCGATCCGCTCCGCCCGGTGCGGCGGCGCGAACTCGACGCCCAGCGGCGCGGCGAGCCCCCGCGCGTTGGCCATGACCGCGTAGCCGTCCACCTCGGCCCGCGGCAACTTCCGGGCCTCCGGCCCCCACCCGTGACCGGTCTCCCAGGCGGGTACGACCCCGAGCTGCTGGGCGCGGTCCCGTACGGGCACATGGCCGGCGACCCGGTGCAGCAGCCCGCCGTCCACGTCGGCGGCCTGCACGACGTTCACCGGCTCGACCCACCGGTCGAGCGCCCGGTCCACGTCCTCGACACAGCGCGCCCGCAGCAGCGCCGGCAGCACCGAGAACCCCAGCTCGCCGGTGACCCGCGGCGGATAGCGCAGGCTGACGGCCTCCCACTCGCCGCCCTCGCCCACCGCGTCGCCCTCGCCGCTCTCGGCACTCTCGCCGCCCCGCGTCCCGCCGTCCCCGCCTCCCGGCGTGGCCTCGCCGCTCTCGACGCCGTCGCCGCTCTCCGGACCGGCGCCCGCCGCACCCGTGCCTGCCGCACCCGTGCCCCCCGCGGGGCCGCCCTCCGCGCCGATGATCACGGGCCCGCGGGCGGTCTCGATCACCTCGATCGCGACCGGCTCGGGCAGGTCCCGCACATGGATGGTCTCCGTGTGCGCGGTGGCCGGCTCCCAGCCGTCCGGGCCGAGCGCCTCGACGCGGCCGTCCGGGAGGCGGCGGAGGCGTTCGCCGTAGAGGTCCTGGTAGTCGGCCATCGCGTTGGTGATGGCCCAGGCGACCCGGCCGGTGTGGCCGAAGTGGGCGAGGCCGGGCACGCCGGGCACGGCCAGGCCCAGGACGTCGTAGTCGGGGCAGGACAGGCGGATCTGCTGGTAGACGCCGGGCGCCTCGATGAAGCGGTGCGGGTCGCCCGCGACGATCGGCGCGCCGCTCGCGGTCCGCGCGCCGGAGACCACCCAGCCGTTGGAGCCGGCCGTGCCGGGACCGTCCGTGGCGAACAGCTCCGTCCACTCCTCGCCGAGCCGCCGCGCGACCCGGTCCCGCCACAGCTTGGTCGGGAAACCGGCGAAGAGGATGTGGGTGGACAGCCACACGGCGAGCGGCGTCCACGGCTCCCAGCGCCCCGGCTCCAGTCCGGTCGCGGCGAACTCGGGCGCCCGCCGGGCCCCCTCCGCCAGGCCCTCGTCGACCCCGTCCACGTACGCCCCGAGCCACGCCGCCGTCTCCGGGTCGAGCCGGTCGTGGCAGCGGCGCGCGGTGTCGGCCAGCCTGGCCTGCCGGGCGAAGGTGTCCCAGCCGGTCTCCGCCGCGCCGAGGAACGCGGCCGTCGTGCCCTGCGCCCGGTGCCGCTCGACCTCGAGCTGCCAGGCACGGTCCCGGGCGGTCACGAGGCCCTGGGCACGGGCCAGTTCGAGGCTGTCGGCGGCACGCAGATGCGGGACGCCGAAGGCGTCCCGGAAGACCTCGATGCTCACTGCGTACGACCCCGATCCGCTCGTCGTTTCTTAGGTTAGGCTGACCTAAATTAATCTACAGGACGCAGGGTGAGGGGATCACGGTGGGTCGTACGGGCCACGGCTGGGAGGGCGTCGTCCTCAAGCTCTTCCGGGGCAGGGACTTCACGTTCACGGTGACCGGCGCCGAGCAGGTCACCGAGCACTACCGCCGGGTGCGGTTCACCGACGGGGGACTGCTCGCCGCCGCCGGCGTCCACCCCACCATGTGGGTGCGCCTCTGGTTCGACCACGACGGCAAGCCGCACCAGCGCGCCTACACCCTCGTCGACCCGGACCCCGAGACCGGCACCTTCGCCCTCGAATTCGCCCTCCACGACGGCGCCGCCAGCCGCTGGGCCCGCACCTGCGCCCCCGGCGACACCATCGAGGCCACCCTCCAGGGCACCGGCTTCACCGCACCCGACCCGGCGCCCGGGCGGCTCCTGCTCATCGGCGACGCCGCCTCGCTGCCCGCGGTCAACTCCCTCCTCGACGCCTTCCCCGGCACCCCCGCCACCCTCTTCTTCGAGACCGTCCACGCCTCCGACGAGGACCTGCCGCTGCGCCTCGACGACACCCTGCACGAGGTGCGCCGGGTGCCGCGCCAAGGCGCCGGCGCGGCCCTGGTCACCCGGGTCAGGCAGGAGCTGCCCGCGCTCGTGGCCGCGAGCCCCGACCCGTACGTCTGGATCGCCTGCGACACCGCCACCACCCGCACCCTCGCCGCGTACGTCCGCAAGGAACTCGCCCTGCCCAAGGACCGGGTGCACGCGCTCGGCTACTGGCGGCCCACGCGGGAGGGCGCGGCGACCCGCGCCGCGGGTTGACGAACCGTTACTCCCTCGCCGTGCGCGTCGTTCTCACCCTCACCCGGTGGGCGTCTTCGTGCCCGCGCACCCCGTGACGTACGGGGCGCGCGGGCACGCCTGTGCCGAAAGATTCGAATACAGACACGGAAACCACCCTTTGGAGTGAACTCACGCCGGGTGCCCTCCCGTTCACCCACAGTGCGTAAAGATTCCGGTGTCTCGAGTCGCCGACGCCGCACCGACCCACAGTCCCCGTGGCGAGCGGCCGGCGACGCCATGTCTCCTGTGGGGGTTCCACCACCGTGAACAGCAACACCTTCCGCCTGCCCGCACGCCGCACCGCCGCCGCGGCCACCGTCGCCGCGCTCGCCGTCGGACCCCTGGTCCTCGCGGCCGGTGCCGCCCACGCCACGGGCGGCACCGGGAACGGCGGAGGCAAGGGCGGCGAAGGCCGCGCCACCGCCGTCGTCCTGCGCACCGGCCTCGACGTCAACCTCCTGAACAAGGCCGTGACCGTGCCGGTGCGCGCCTCGCTCAACGAGGTCGAGGCCCCGGCCAGCGCCGAGAAGACCGCGCTCAGCGTGACCGTGCAGGGGGCCGAGGGCGGACAGCCCGTCGACATCCTGAAGGCGGACGTCGCCACCGCCGAGGCGACCGTGGAGGGGAACACGGCCAAGGGGCACGTCCACCTCGCCAAGGCCCGCGTCCACGTCCCCGGCCTGCCCCTGCTGTCCCTCGTCGAGCTGGAGAAGGTCACCGCCAAGGCCGTCTGCGAGGCCGGCAAGCGGCCCGTCGCCGCGGCCAACCTGCTCGGCCACGTCACCGTCCTCGGCAAGAAGACCACCCTGTCGACCGGCGGACAGACCAAGGTGACCGTGCCCGGCGTCGGCGAGGTCGTCCTCGACCTCTCCCGCACCTCCACCACCTCCCGCACCGCCGCCGCCACCGCCCTCGAACTGACGGTGGAGGTCAACCCGCTCAAGCTCAACGTCGCCGAGGTCTCCGGCAAGGTCACCCTCGCCGAGGCCACCTGCGTCACCCCGGCCGGCACCAGGCCGACCGAGCGGCCGACCGAACAGCCCAGCGAGCGGCCCTCGCAGCAGCCGTCCGCCCAGCCCAGCCGCGACACCGGCGTGCAGACCCAGAACGGCGGCACCACCCCCACCCAGAACCTCGCCGAGACCGGCGGCAGCTCCACGACCCCGTACCTGGCCGGCGGCGCGGTGCTGCTCCTCGGCGTGGGCGGCGGCGCGCTCCTCCTGGCCCGCGGCCGGGCCCGCGCCCGCGGCTGACCGGCCCGAGGGGGAAGAAAAAAGGGGGGCGAAGGGGGTGGGGCCGGCGGCCCGGCACCACCCCCTTCGCGCGTGTCCGTGCCGCCCTGTGCCCCCGCCCGCGCGGGGGCGCCGCGCTCAGCCCAGCAGCAACAGCGCCTGGTCCAGAGCCTGCAGGAAGCGGTTCGTCGTCACCCGGTCCCGCACCGCGAGCCGCAGCCAGTTCCGGTCGAGCCCGGGGAAGGTGTCACCGCGCCGGGCCGCGAAGCCGAGCGCCCGCAGCCGGTCCCGCACCGCGTCCGCGCCCTCGATGCGGACGAGCACGAACGGGGCCTCCGCCGCCGCGACCACCCGCACCTCGTCGAACTCCGCGAGCCCCGCCAGCAGATGCGCCCGCTCCACCCCGATCCGGTGCGCCGCGTCCTCCGCCTCCGCGAGCGCCGCCCGCGACATGCACGCCTCCGCCGCCACCAGCGCCGGCGTCGACACCGGCCACAACGGCTGGACGCGCTCCAGCGCCTCGATCGTCTCCGGCCCGGCCAGCACATAGCCGATCCGCAGCCCGGCCAGACCCCAGGTCTTCGTCAGGCTCCGCAGCACCACCAGACCCGGCACGTCCGTCCGCGAGGCCAGCGACTCCCGCTCGCCCGGCACCGCGTCCATGAACGCCTCGTCGACCACCAGCGTCCGCCCCGGGCGGGCCAGGGACGCGATCGCGGCGGCCGGATGCAGCACGGACGTCGGGTTCGTCGGATTGCCGATCACCACCAGATCCGCGTCCTCCGGCACCGCCGCCGGATCGAGCCGGAAACCGTCCTCCTCGCGCAGCAGCACCCGCTCCACCTCGTGGCCGGCGTCCCGCAGCGCGGCCTCCGGCTCGGTGAACTGCGGATGCACCACCACCGGCCGCCGCACCGGCAGCGCCCGCGCCAGCAGCACGAACGCCTCCGCCGCACCGGCCGTCAGCAGCACCCGCCGAGGCGGGAGATCATGCCGCGCGGCCACGGCCGCCCGCGCCACCCGGCCGTCCGGATAGGCCGCCAGACCGGTGAGCGAGTCGGCGATGCGGGCCCGCAGCCACTCCGGCGGCGTGTTCGTCCGCACATTGACCGCGAGGTCGATCAGCTTCTCGTCCCGCACCTCGGCGTCGCCGTGGTGTCTCAGATCGTGCGCGTCAGCAGATGTAGGAATGTCCATGGCCGCCGTCGTGTGGGGGGTGGGGATGGGGATGGTGCACGTGGGGGGAGAGGCGAGCTTGCCAGCGATGTACCCGTGGGTCGAGGGCAACAACCGTGTGGTGTACGCAACTTCGTTCGGACAAAGCGGTACGGAACGGGCGATAGCGCAAGTGACGCGCCGCGTCTTCCGCTTCGGCACCACCAGCACCGCCCCCGGCCCCGCCGCGCGCAGCGCCGCCGCCTCCGCCACCGACCCCGTACCCGTCGCCGCCCGCGCGGCCGCCGAAGGATGCGGTACGGCCACCCCCGCGAGCTCCTCGCTCCCGAACGCCCGCACCGGCACCCCGAGCCGCGCCGCCGCCGCCACGAGCCCCGGCTCCGCCGCCCGCGCGTCCAGCGTCGCCAGCGCCACCACGTCCCCCGCGGTCAGCCCCGCCTCCCGCAGGGCCGCCCCGACCAGACCCAGCACCTCCTCCGCCGTGACCCCCGACCGGGCGCCGACCCCGGCCACCACCGCCGAGCCGACGTGCGCAGGGGCACCGCCATCCGATAGCAAAGGCCCATGGCTGTCGTCGTCGCGCTCGGCGCGTTCCTCATGACGCTGTTCGGCGGCTGGACGGCCCAGCGCGTCACCGACCGCCGCCACCTCGTCCTCGGCCTCGCCGGCGGACTCATGCTCGGCGTCGTCGGACTCGACCTGCTGCCCGAGGCCCTGGAGGCCGCGAGCACCCCCGTCTTCGGCGTCCCCGAGGCCCTGCTGCTCTTCGCCGGCGGCTTCCTCTTCGCCCACGTGGTGGAACGCCTCCTCGCCGTCCGCCAAGCCGCGCACGGGGCGGAGGCCGCAGACAAGGTCCCCCAGGTCGGACTCACCGCCGCCGCGGCCATGGTGCTGCACAGCCTCATGGACGGCATCGCCCTCGGCGCCGCCTTCCAGGTCGGCGGCGGCATGGGCGCCACCGTCGCCGTCGCCGTCATCACCCACGACTTCGCCGACGGCTTCAACACCTACACCCTCACCAGCCTCTACGGGAACGCCCGCCGCAGAGCCGTCGCCATGCTCGTCGCCGACGCCCTCGCCCCGATCGCCGGCGCCGCCTCCACCCTGCTGTTCACCCTTCCGGAGGAACTGCTCGGCTGCTATCTCGGCTTCTTCGGCGGTGCCCTGCTCTACCTCGCGGCCGCCGAGATCCTCCCCGAGGCCCACCACGCACACCCCGCCCGCACCACCCTGCTGTGCACGGTCGCGGGCGTGGCCTTCATCTGGCTCGTGGTAGGCCTGTCCGGCGGCTGAGCTCACGCGACCGGCCCGCCCGCGCAGTGCTCCACGAACCGCACGGCGGCCCCCGGAGCCCCCGCCCAGTGCGTGTGCACATAACTCGCGTGCACCCCGCCCCGTACGAAGCCCTCCACCCGGCGCTCCGGCTGCCGCAGCCCCCAGGCCGCCCGCTCACCCGCGCCCGGCTCGATCACCGTCCGGTGGAACTCGTGCCCCCGCATCCGCGTCCCCGACGCCGCCAGCACGCTGTCGCTCACCGCCACCGCGTCCCGATAACCCAGCGTCAGCCGCTCCGACATGCGCGCGTCGGCGTCGAGCACCCCGCACATCGGCCGCCCGTCCAGCGACCGCGCCAGATACAGCAGCCCGGCGCACTCGGCCGCGACCGGCGCCCCCGCCGCGGCCAACTCCGCCACCGCCTCGCGCAGCGGCTCGTTGGCCGACAGCTCCTCCCCGTACACCTCCGGAAAACCGCCGCCGATGACGAGCCCGCTCGTCCCCTCGGGCAGCCGCTCGTCCCGCAGCGGATCGAAGGTGACGACCTCCGCGCCCGCCGCCGTCAGCAGCTCCGCGTGCTCCGCGTACGAGAACGTGAACGCCGCACCACCGGCGACGGCGACCCGCGGCGCCACGCCGGCCGGCGCCCGCCCCACGGCCTCCCGCGCCGACCACGGCGCGCAGCCCAGCTCCGGCGCCGACCGCGCCAGCGCCAGCAGCGCGTCCAGGTCACAGCCCGCCCGCACCTGCTCCGCCTGCGCCGCCACCGCCGCCACGGCCTGCGCCTGCCGCTCCGCCACCGGCACCAGACCCAGATGCCGCGACGGCGTCGCCACCGCGGGCGCCCGCCGCAGCACGCCGAGCACCGGCACACCCGACTCCTCCAGCGCCTCCCGCAGCAGCGCCTCGTGCCGGTCGGTGGCCACCTTGTTCAGGATCACCCCGCCGAGCCGCACCTGCGGATCCCACGACGCGAAGCCGTGCACCAGCGCCGCCACCGACCGCGACTGCGACGAGGCGTCCACGACCAGCACCACCGGCGCCCGCAGCAGCTTCGCCACCTGCGCGGTCGACGCCAGCTCGCCCTGGCCCGCCGCCCCGTCGTACAAACCCATGACGCCCTCGACGACCGCCAGGTCACAGCCCCGCGCCCCGTGCGCGAAGAGCGGCGCGACCAGCTCCGTACCGCACATGTACGCGTCGAGATTGCGGCCCGGGCGCCCCGTCGCCAGCGCGTGGTAGCCCGGATCGATGTAGTCCGGACCCACCTTGTGCGGGGAGACCGCCAGACCACGGCCGGCGAACGCGGCCATCAGGCCCGTCGCGACCGTGGTCTTGCCCGCGCCCGAGGACGGCGCGGCGATGACGAGACGTGCTACCACTCGATGCCCCGCTGGCCCTTCTGACCCGCGTCCATCGGGTGCTTCACCTTCGACATGTCCGTCACCAGGTCCGCGAAGTCCATCAGCTCCTGAGGGGCGTTGCGGCCGGTGATGACCACGTGCTGCTGCCCCGGACGGTTCCGCAGCACCTCCACCACCTCGGCGGTGTCGATCCACCCCCAGTGCAGCAGATACGCGAACTCGTCCAGGACGTAGAACTTGTACCGCTCCTCGGCGAGATCCCGCTTGACCTGCTCCCAGCCCTCGCGCGCCTTGTCCTCGTGCGACTGCTCGCCCTCGGCCACCTCGCGCTGGATCCAGGACCAGCCCTCGCCCATCTTGTTCCAGACGACCGTGCCGCCCTTGCCGGTCTCACCCAGCGCCTTCAGCGCGTTCTCCTCGCCGACCCGCCACTTGGCGGACTTGACGAACTGGAACACCCCGATCGGCCAGCCCTGGTTCCAGGCGCGCAGCGCCATGCCGAAGGCGGCGGTCGACTTCCCCTTCCCGACGCCCGTGTGCACCATCACCAGCGCCCGGTTACGACGCTGACGGGTCGTCAGTCCGTCGTCCGGCACGACGGTCGGCTGTCCCTGCGGCACTATGCGGCCCTCCTCGTAGAGCTGTTGCCTTGTACGTTCCTGACGAGCCCGGCGATCGAATCGGCGCGCAGCTCGTCCAGCGTCACCGCCGTCCCGCCCAGATCACGGGCGAGGCTCCCGGCGAGACCCAGCCGCACCGGCCCGGTCTCGCAGTCCACCACCACCGCGGCCGTGCCCTCGGCGGCGTGCAGCCGCGCGGCACGCGCGGCGAGCCCCACCGGGTCCTTGCCGCCGCCGGTCGCCCGGCCGTCGGTCACCACCACGAGCAGCGGGCGCCGCGACGGGTCCCGAAGGCGCTCCACCCGCAGCACGTCATGCGCCTTCAGCAGCCCCGCCGACAGCGGAGTGCGCCCACCCGTCGGCAACTGCTCCAGACGGGCCGCGGCGGCGTCCACGGAAGACGTCGGCGGCAGCGCGACCTCCGCGTCCCGGCCACGGAACGTCACCAGGCCCACCTTGTCGCGCCGCTGGTACGCGTCGAGCAGCAGCGACAGCACCGCGCCCTTGACCGCGCTCATCCGCTGCCGCGCCGCCATCGACCCCGAGGCGTCCACCACGAACAGGACCAGGTTGCCCTCCCGGCCCTCCCGCGTCGCCTGCCGCAGATCGTCCCGGCGCACCACGAGACCCGGCCCGCTGCGGCCCCGCGCCTTCTGGTGCGGGGCGGCGGCCTGGACCGTCGCCGCCAGGTGCAGCTTCGTCAGCGCGCCCCGGGGCCGGGTGGCACCGGTCGTCCTGCCGTGCGCGGTCCTGGCCCGGGAACGGCGCCCGGCGGCACCCTCGCCGAGACCGGGCACGCTCAGCATCTTCGTACGGAACGGCTCACCGGCCTTCACCGCGGCACGCTCACCGGGTCCCGAGCCGCCGCCCTGCGGGGCCGATGTCGGTGCCGGGGACTCCTCCGGCGCCGCGCCGTCGCGCTCGGCCGCCGGCCCCTCGCCCTGCGGCGGGATCCCGCCACCGCCACCGCCACCGCCGCCCCCCGGGCCGCCGTCACCGGGACCGTCGGGCTCCGGGTCCTCGTCCGGCTCCTCGCCCTTGAACTGCTCCAGGGTCTCGTCGAGCTTGTCCTCGTCCAGACCGGGCGCGTCGAACGGTGCCCGGCGCCGGCGGTGCGGCAGCGCGAGGAGCGCGGCCTGCCGCACGTCGTCGGAGGTCACCTCCGTGCGCCCCGCCCACGCGGCGAGCGCGGTCGCGGTCCGCGCCATCACGATGTCGGCGCGCATGCCGTCCACCTCGAACGCGGCGCAGGTCGCGACGATCTGGAGCAGCGCCGCGTCCCCGAGGACCACCTGCGGCAGCAACTCCCGCGCGGCGACGATCCGTTCGCGCAGCGCCGCCTCCTCGCCCGCCCAGCGCGCGGCGAAGCCCGCCGGGTCGTCCTCGAACGCGAGCCGCCGCCGGACGACCTCCACCCGCTGCTCGGGCTCACGGGAGGCGGCCACCTCCACGGTCAGCCCGAACCGGTCGAGAAGCTGCGGCCGCAGCTCGCCCTCCTCGGGGTTCATGGTCCCGACGAGCAGGAAACGGGCCGCGTGCCGTACGGAGACGCCCTCGCGCTCGACGTGGGAGGCGCCCATGGCGGCGGCGTCGAGAAGGAGGTCAACGAGGTGGTCGTGCAGGAGATTTACCTCGTCGACGTACAGGATCCCCCGGTGCGCCTGCGCCAGCAGTCCGGGCTCGAAAGCCTTCACACCCTCGGCCAGCGCCTTCTCGATGTCGAGGGCGCCGACGAGCCGGTCCTCGGACGCGCCGACAGGCAGCTCGACCAGGCGCGTCGGGCGAGAGACGCCCGTTCCGGGCTCGTGCGGCCCGTCGGGGCACTCCGCGTCGGGCGCCTCCGGGGCGCACGAAAAGCGGCAGTCCGCGACGACGTCCAACGAGGGCAATAGGGCCGAAAGGCTCCGTACAAGCGTCGACTTGGCCGTCCCCTTCTCACCTCGGACCAGCACACCGCCGATGCCTGGCGAGATCGCGTTGAGCAGCAGGCTCAACCGCATGTCGTCCATACCGACGACCGCGGTGAACGGGTAGTGAGCGGAGGCCATAGACCGGTACCCCTTTCGAGGGAACTGCTGCGGTGGGAAGTGTCTGTGGGGCCGTGTCGGGCCAAGGTGATGCGGTGCTCCCCGCGCACGCGGGGATGGTCCCCCGTTGGACGCACCTGGGCTGGAAGAGGACAAGTGCTCCCCGCACCCGCGGGGATACCGCCGTCGGCGACCTCACGGCGCACCCGGCGGCACGAACGGCAGCCCCTCCGGCGCGCCCTTCTCGATCAGGCGGAGCAGCGCGTCCGCGTCCGCGTGCTCTTCGATCAGGTCGCCGAGGCGGTCGAGCTGCTCCTCGCGGAGCGCACCGAAGGAGGTGTCCGGGGCCGGGACGAAGGCGCGCCCGGCGGCCGCGGCGACCTCGCGGAGGAAGGCGCGGCGGAAGCCGTCGCTCTCCAGGGAGCCGTGCCAGTGGGTGCCCCACACGGCACCGACGCGGCAGCCGTCGAGGAACGGCTCGCCGCCCAGGACCTCGGCCACGCCGTGGTGGATCTCGTACCCCTCGACGGGCTCACCGAGGGCTTCGCCCACCGGCCTGGCGAGGGTCTTCTCGGGCGCGAACCGCACCCGTACCGGCAGCAGCCCGAGCCCGTCGACGGCGCCCGCCTTCGACTCGACCTCGTCGTCGATGTGTTCGCCGAGGGCCTGGAAGCCGCCGCAGATGCCGAGGACCGGCCGCCCCTCGGCGGCCCGCCGGGCCAGCGCGTCGGCGAGGCCGCGCTCCCGCAGCCAGGCCAGCGCCTTCACCGTCCCGCGGGTGCCGGGGACGACGACCAGGTCGGCGTCGACGAGCTCCTCGGGGCGGTCGACGAACCGCACCACGACCCCCGGTTCGGCGGCGAGCGCGTCCACGTCCGTGAAGTTGGACATCAGCGGTACGGCGCAGACGGCGACCCGCAGCACGTCCGCGCCGAGCGGCGGCGCCACGACGGACTCGCGGACCGCGCCCCGCAGCGAGACCCGCAGGCCGTCCTCCTCGTCGATGCCGAGCCCGTGCGCGTACGGCAGGACGCCGAAGGTCCGGCGGCCGGTCAGGTCGTGGAGCATGTCGAGGCCCGGTTCGAGCAGGGTGACGTCGCCCCGGAACTTGTTCACCAGATAGCCGGCGACCAGCGCCTGGTCCTCGGGCGCCAGCAGCGCCGTCGTCCCGAAGAACTGGGCGAAGACCCCGCCCCGGTCGATGTCGCCGACCACCACGACGGGCAGCTTCGCCGCCCGCGCGATGCCCATGTTCACGATGTCGGTGCGCCGCAGGTTGATCTCGGCGGGGCTGCCCGCGCCTTCGCAGATCACCGCGTCGTACGTGCTGCGCAGCTCCTCCAGGCAGGCGAGGACCGGCTCGAACAGCTCCTTCTGCCGGCCCCCGTGGTAGCCGCGGGCGCTCAGCTCGCCCACCGGCCTGCCCATGAGCACGACCTGGCTGGAGCGGTCGCTGCCCGGCTTGAGCAGCACCGGGTTCATCAGGGCGGTCGGCTCGACCCGGGCGGCCTGGGCCTGCATGGCCTGCGCCCGCCCGATCTCGGCGCCCTCCCTGGTGACGAAGGAGTTCAGGGACATGTTCTGGCCCTTGAACGGCGCCACCTTCATGCCCTGCCGGACCAGCCACCGGCAGATGCCGGCCGTGACGACGCTCTTGCCCGCGTCGGACGTGGTCCCGGCGACGAGCAGCCCCCCGCCCCTCATGCGTACCTCCGCTTCACCGCGTTCGTCAGGATCCGGCCGCCCACGCAGGCGGCCAGGGTCAGCCAGGTCACCCGGCGGGACAGCCGGACCGCCCGGTCGATGTCGGCCACCTCGACGGCCCGCCCCTCCCCGTTGAGCACGGGCCGGTGTTCGACGCGTCCGCCGTACGACAGGGTCCCGCCGAGCCGTACGCCCAGGGCGCCCGCGAAGGACGCCTCCACCGGGCCCGCGTTGGGGCTGGGGTGCTTCCCGGCGTCGGCCCGCCAGGCCCGCAGCGCGCCCCGGGGGTTCCCGCCCGCGGCGGTGGCGAGGACGGCGGTGAGCCGGGCCCCTGGCCAGCCGGCCAGGTCGTCGAGGCGGGCGGAGGCCCAGCCGAAGCGCCGGTAGCGGGGCGACTTGTGGCCGACCATCGCGTCGAGGGTGTTGACCGCCCGGAAGCCGAGCAGGCCGGGCACGCCCGCGACGGCTCCCCAGAAGAGGGCGCCCACGACGGCGTCCGAGGTGTTCTCGGCGACCGACTCGACGACCGCGCGGGCCATCGCGGGCCCGTCCAGGGACTGCGGGTCGCGGCCGCAGAGATGGGGCAGCCGCTCGCGGGCCACCTCCAGGTCGCCGGCGGCGAGCGCGCCGCCGATCGCGCGGGCCTCCCGGCCCAGGGTCGTACCGCCGACGACCGCCCACACGGAGGCGGCGGTCAGGGCGACGGAGGCGGCGTGGCTGCCGCGGACCGTCCGGGCGGCGAGGGCGCCGAGGGCCACGGTGGTGCCGGCGCAGACGGCGGTGTGCAGGGCGCCGCGTCCGCGGTGGTCGCGGTGGAGGCGCTGCTCGACCGCGGCGGCGGCCCGGCCGAAGGCGGCGACGGGGTGGCCGCGGCGGGGGTCGCCGACGAGCAGATCGACGGCGAGGCCGGCGGCCGCTCCGTAGGCGTAGACACGGGTGGTGCGGGGAAGTCTGGGGCCGCGGCCGGGCATGGCGCTGTTGTCCTCACTCAGGGTCCGCGCCCTGGATCGACGTGACCGGCGGCGAGAGTTCCTGGCTCCCGGCCCCTCGGGGCCGGTCACAGTGGCGGGACCGCGCCGGAATCGCACCGGGCTTCCTCTCCATTGCCGCCGTACTGGCCTCGGCAGTCCACCACGCCCCCCGAACAGCCGTCAACTCACCCTTGACCTGCGACGGGTCACTGTGCGAAGCACCACAAACACGGCGGCCGGGCGGCCCGCACACGAGGCGCGGACCGCCCGGCCGTCAGGTCGTCCGGTTGTCCGGTCGTCGGCTCAGGCGACGATCAGATAGATGCCGTACGCCACGGCGGCGGCGCACAGGGCGAAGCAGGCGTAGGCGCCGGTGCGGGCCAGGGCGGCGGAGCCTCCCTGGGCGGCGGCCTGCTCCTGCTTGGAGAGGCCGACGATGCCGAGGGTGAAGAGGGCCACGAGGGCGACGGTCGCCACGAGGCTGACTCCGAAGACGGAGCCGAGAGCTGCCCAGTCGATCTTCATGCGTGTGCTTCCTGTTCCTCTTGCTCAGACCGTGGCCGGGGCCGGGGGAGCGGTCGGGTCCGCCGTGCCGGGGGCGGGGATGGTGGCCTTCAGGCCCTCGTCCGTGACGGCGGCGACGGAGCCGGCCGGCGGCGGGGTGACGGCCGCGATGGCGGTGGTGACCACGCCGGCGGGCTCGGCCTCGGTCTCGACGTCGTTGACGTTGGTGTGGTCGACCACCTGGCGGCGGGAGATCAGCCAGATCGCGAGGCAGGAGGCGACCAGGAAGGCGGCGACGGTGTAGACGCCCCAGTCGCCCTGGCGGGCCACGTACTCGGCACCGGCTCCGACCAGACCGGCGGCCGGCAGGGTCAGGCCCCAGGCGACGAACATCCGGGTGGCGGTCGACCAGCGGACGACGCCGCCCTTGCGGCCCAGGCCCGCGCCCATGACGGCGCCGGAGCAGGAGTGCGTGGTCGAGAGGGAGAAGCCCAGGTTGGAGGAGGCGAGGATGACCGTGGCCGCGCTGGTCTGGGCGGCGAAGCCCTGCTGCGGCTGGAGGTCGGTGAGGCCCTTGCCCATGGTGCGGATGATGCGCCAGCCGCCGAGGTAGGTGCCGAGCGCGATCGCGACACCGGCGGAGACGATGACCCAGACCGGCGGGTTGGAGCCGGGCGCGAGGGTGCCGCCGGCGACCAGGGCGAGGGTGATGATGCCCATGGTCTTCTGCGCGTCGTTGGTGCCGTGGGCGAGGGAGACGAGACCGGCGGAGGCGATCTGGCCGGCCCGGTAGCCCTTCGCGGTCGTCTTGGCGTCCGCGTTCCGGTCGAGGCGGTACGTCAGGCGGGCGGCGATCATCGCGGCCACACCGGCGACCAGCGGGGCGGCGATCGCGGGGAGGAGCACCTTGGTGACGACGACGCCGCCGTTGACGCCGCTGAGGCCGATCGAGGCGACGGTCGCGCCGATGAGGCCGCCCATCAGGGCGTGGGAGGAGCTGGAGGGGAGTCCGACCAGCCAGGTCACCAGGTTCCAGAGGATCGCGCCGACGAGGGCGGCCAGGATGACTTCGGGCTGGATGCCTTCCTCGTTGACGAGTCCCTTGGAGATCGTGTTGGCGACCTCCACCGACAGGAACGCGCCGACCAGGTTCAGCACGGCGGACATGGCCACCGCCGTCTTGGGCTTGAGGGCACCGGTCGAGATGGTCGTGGCCATCGCGTTGGCGGTGTCGTGGAAACCGTTCGTGAAATCGAACACGAGAGCTGTCACGACCACAATGGCGAGCAGCAGCGTGATGTGTTCCATTTACCCAGGCAATCGTTTGACGTCAGTGGCTCGACGAACGTAGGCAACCTGGGTGAACGGAAGGTGAACTGGGCCGGGCGGCATGGTGACCCGAACCGGTGCCGGGAGATTCCGCTTCCGCCCTCCGCGGGCCCCTGTCCACGATGCGGTCACCGTGCGACCCCGGGTAATCCGCACGGTTCCGGCGCGCGGCCGAGCTGTGCCGCTTCCGCCGCTCCCGTCCCGTATCGCCCCGTGGACACGTCAGCCGCACGGAGGACCCCGGCGAGGAGACCCACGTCACTCGAAGGAAGGGCCGCCCGGTGGCACGGCGGGGCCCCGCTGCGGACACTGGGAGCGTGCGCCCGGCTACAGCGACGGCAGCGGCCGTCACCACAGTGATCGGTCTCGGCGCGGCCGCGGTGGCGGCCGGCCGGTACGCCAGCGACGCCGCCCTCGGGGTGCCGTCCGGACGCCCCTTCCCCGGAGACCCCAGACTCACCGTGCACGCCACGGGGCCCGGCCGGATCACCCTCACCCGCAGCCTCGCCTCCCTGCGCCCCGGCACGTACGGGATCGAGGCCGAGGGCCTGCACGCCGTCGTCGGCCCCGTCCTCGACCGGGTGCCGCACACCGCCGACACGGTGGTGCGCCGGCTCGAACG
The DNA here is from genome assembly GCF_040612775.1 of Streptomyces sp. NPDC006339. Classification (NCBI taxonomy): domain Bacteria; kingdom Bacillati; phylum Actinomycetota; class Actinomycetes; order Kitasatosporales; family Streptomycetaceae; genus Streptomyces; species Streptomyces sp. NPDC006339. The sequence goes on along the minus strand of NZ_JBEXQW010000004.1, from coordinate 58,734 downwards.
GGTCGAGCTCGGCGCCCTCGCCCCCGGCGACCGGGTCCGCCTCACCCCCCAGCTCCACCGCGGCACCCCCGAGACCGCCCTCGGCCTGCCCTACGAGGAGGTCGAGATCCCCGGCGAACTCGGCGGGCTGCCCGCCTGGGTCGTGCCCGGCGCGCGCGCCACCTGGGTGATCGCCCTGCACGGCCTCGGCACCACCCGGGAGCACCCGCTCAACCTGCTCCCCTTCTTCCACCGCCGGCAGATCCCCGTCCTCGTCCCGGCCTACCGGGGCGACCTCGGCGCGCCCGCCGCGCCCGACGGGCTCGCCCACCTCGGCGACTCCGAGTGGCGCGACGTCGACGCCGCCGTCCGCTACGCCGTCCGCCGCGGCGCCGCGAACGTCGTCCTGCACGGCTGGGGCACCGGTGCCGCGATGGCCCTGCACGCCGCCGCGAGCTCCGGGATGCGCGACCGGATCCGCGGCCTCGTCCTCGACTCCCCGGTCCTGGACTGGGAGGCCACCCTGCGCAACCTGGCCTCCGCCCGCCGCGTCCCCGGCCCCCTGCTCCCGCTCGCCGTCCGCGCCGCCCAGGGCAGGACCGGCCTCCACGGCGACCGCCTCCAGGAGGCCGCCGACCCCCGCGCCCTGCGCGTCCCGGTGCTGGTCCTCCACGGCCCCGACGACACCCTCGCCCCCTGGGACCGCTCCCGGCGCCTCGCCGAGCTCCGCCCCGACCTGGTCACCCTCACCCCGGTCCTTGAGGCGCCGCACGCCGCGATGTGGAACGCCGACCCGCTGCGCTACGAAGAGGCCCTCCGCCGCTTCCTCACCCCCCTGGTCTGAGGCCCGGCTCCCACGCCCCGCCGGATGCCGCGACGGACGCCGCGACGGGCGCCGCGACGGGCGCCGCGTCGGAACGCCGGGCCGGCGGCCGGGCCGGGGGTGAACGGAGGCCGGACGGGGCCCCGGTGCGGCGAAGGCGGCGCCGCCGCCCCGGCGTTCCGGATTCCGATTGGGCTTTCGGGCCGTCAGCGGGAAGACTGCCTCCGTGACGTCTCGAAAGCCCGATGAACCATTGGCGCGCAACTCCAGACTCCGACTCGTCCGTCCGCGGTCCCTCGCCACCGCGCGAAGGGCCGTGACGAACCGGCGCACCCGCCCGGCGCCCCGGCCCCCCGAGGGAACCCCGCCCCGGGCGGAACTCGCCCGGCAGGCACGGGCGGTCCTGGCCGACGCCGTGCGGATCGCCCGGTGGGCCGCCGTCGAGCGGCAGGCCGAGACGGCACCCCCCGACGGGGAACGGGCCGCCGACGCCCTGGATCTGACCCCCGCACAGGTCAGGACCGGCTGGGACCGGGCCCGGCTCGCCGGACTCGTCGAACTGCACGGCGACACCGCCCGCCCCGGCTGGCGGCTCCAGGCATGGGACCGGGACGACTCCGCCGTGCTGCGCGGCTGGGTCGCCCTCTTCGACGCCTGGTCGCTGGCGCACCCCGCCCCCGAGGACGTGGCGCCCGGCGCCGTCGCCGAGGTCGTCGAGGCCGTCCCCCAGGTCCTCTCCCTGCTCCAGCTCTCCGCCGGACCCGTCGCCGTGGCCGGCCTGCTCGACCTGCTGGGCCAGCGCGTCGACGAACTCCGCGAGGAGCGCTGCGAGGTCCCGGCCCCCGGCGCCGCCGTCGAGCCGACGGCACCCGCCGCCGAGGGTCTGCCCGCCCTGCTCGACTGGGCCCTGGAGGGCCTCGCCGCCGTCGGCGCCCTCACCCTCGGCACGGGCCCGGACGGCCGCCACGCCACCCTCACCCCCCTCGGCAACTGGGCCGTGTGGGTCAAGCTGGAGCAGATCTGCGTCGCCGCCCAGAGCCCGGCCGGCAACATCGAGCAGTCCGCCGAGGACATGCTCCGCGGCTGCGCCCGGCTCAGCCCCGGCCCGGCCCGCGACGAGTACCGGGCCTGGCTCGCCGCCCGCACCCTCTCCAGCGCCGTCGCCGAGCTGCTCGCCGTCGCCCGCGGCGAGGACGCCCTGCTGCGCGGCCTCGCCTTCGAGGCCCTCCGCGTCGTCGGCGCCCCCGCCGAGCCCGAGGTCAGGGCCGCCCTCACGGAACCCTCGCTCCGGCCGTACGCCCTGCTCTGGCTCGCCGAGTACGAGGGCGCCGACCCGGACGACGCCCCCGAGGTGCTCACCCGCGAGGAGGCCACCTGGCTCTGGGTGGACACCGCCGCGGCCGTCGCCGACCACGGCGAGAGCGCCCTGCTCGTGCGCCACCTCGACTCCGCCGTCCAGGGCACCGTCCCCGCCCTGCTCGACGAGGTCCGGGCCGTCGGCCACCCCCGCACCGTCCAGGTCCTGGTCGCCCTCGCCGCCGCCCACCCCGACCCGGCCCTGGCCAAGGCGGTCCGCAGGGCCGCCTTCCAGGTCCACACGGGCGGCGCCTGACGGGGCGGGGTTTCACCGGCGCGGGCCCGGCCCTGCGGACCGCCCCTGCCCGGTCCGCAGGGCCCACCTCCGCGAAACTCATGGGAACGAGTGATCGACTCCCGAATAGAATGCGTCGCCCTGAGCCTCCCTGTGCCGTCCACAGGGGCAGGGCCCACACATTCCTTGGGGGGAATCCGCATGTCACCTCTGCCCATGGGCAGACGGCCGCGGACCAGAAAAGCCGGCAGCCGCGGCCGTACGCCGCTCGCGCTCGTCGCCCTGGTCCTCACCGTCCTCGCCTCCCTGATCGGCGGCGCCGCCACGGCCGCCGCCGTCACCGCACCGGCCACGACCGCCTCGCCCGCGGCACCGCACACCGCGCCCCGGACACCGCAGGCCCCCGCGACGAAGCAGGGCCCCGCGTCCCCGTCCGCCGAGGCGGCCCGCGAGATCGCGGCGCTCACCGCCGCCGCCGAGACCGACACCTGTGCCGGTGCCCTCGCACCCGACACCGTCCATACCTGTGCCGAACTTCCGGCAGGAGCCTCGACGGAGTTCACGCTCGACGCCGGCCGTTCGCCCGACGTCCTCTACGTGCAGCTCATCGCCGCCCGCGGACAGACGCTGGAAGCCACGCTCACCGCCCCCGGCGGCAGCGCTCTCGCCTGCGAACGCCTCGACAGCGGATATGGCGAACTGCGCTGCCCGACCACCGCCGAGGGCGTCCACACCCTGCGCGTCCGTGACGGCTGGGGCTACGGCGGCGGGTTCTCCGTGTCCTGGACCGGGCTGCTCGGCACCCCGGCCTGCACCGCCGTCTCCGCGTCGGGCACCACGCTCGGCGCGCCCGAGGAGTTCACCGGCTCCCTGGCTGCCGGCGCGGCCGGCCACTGCTACGCCCTGCCCCTGGCCGCCGGCGACGTCCTGCGCGCCCACGTCTCCAAGTACTGGGTCCTCGTCTCCGTCCACGACGCCACCGGCGCCGAGGTGTGCACGACCCGCTCCCGCAGCTCCGGCGACCTCGACTGTGCCCTCACGGGCACCGCGCCCTATCGGGTCCTGGTGAACGACGACGCGGGCCGTGCCCACGACTACACGCTCTCCTTCGCCCGGCTCTCCCGCCCGGCCGGCTGCCCCGCCGTCCAGCCCCAGACCTACGGCACGGTGCCGGACGCCTCTTCCACCGCCCGCTGCCGTCTCCTGCACGTCCCGGCCGCCGGACCGTACGTCCACGCCCCGGTCGGCGAGGGCGTCACCGGCCGCCTCTTCAAGGCCGACGGCACGGCCGTGTGCGCAGCCGCCCCCGACAAGCCCTGCGAGCTCGCGATCGGCGACTACACCTGGGCGCGGGACGGAGCGAGCACCGGCACCGGCCCGTACGGCATCCGTTTCCACGCCACCCGCGGCACGGAGGGCTGCACCGCGACCCGCGACGACGGCTTCGCCTCCGGGCCCGCGACCGGTACCTTCACCGGCGCCGGACAGAGCCTGTGCCGCAGCCTGCCCACATCCTCCGGCCGCGGGCTCTACCTCGTCGACCGGGCCACCTCCGACGGCGCTCACCCCGACCTGAAGGTGTTCGACGCCAAGGGCGTGCCCCAGTGCGCCAACGAGTACGCCCCGACGGTCTGCAAGCTGACCGGCATCGCCCCCTTCCACGTCGTCCTCGCCGGCCCCGAAAGCGGCACCTACCGGCTCGTCGTCCAGCGCACCGGCGAGGCCGCGGGCTGCACCCCGTGGGCACAGTCCGCGTTCGGCGCCACCTGGGGCGCCGAGGTGAGGACCGACCCGCAGGGGCAGCGCACCGCGTGCCTGTCCGTCCCCGCCGCCGCGCACTCCACCGCCGAGATGCTCGACTACGCCAACGACAGCAACCAGGCCAACGCCTCGGTGCTCGTCCATGACAGCGCCGGCAACAAGGTCTGCGGCACTGGGGCCACCTCCACCGCGGTGTGCGCCTTCACCAGCGGCACCCCGTACACGGCGCTGCTGTCGGCGCGTGGCTACACGCCCGACACCTACCGCCTGGTCCGGCGGGACGTTTCGGCGACGGCCACGTGCGCGGCCCCCGCGTCGTTGACCGTGGGCGGGGCGTCGACCGGCGACACGTTCACCTCCGCCCTGGACAGCATGTGCCTGCGCGTCACCGCAGCGGCCACCGACAAGATGATGTTCTCCGTGCGGACCCCCGGCGCCGCGTGGAAGACCGGCGCGATGCTGGGCGTCACCGACGCCAAGGGCACGATCCGGTGCCTGAACCCCGGCGCCACCTGCCGGGTCACCGGCTCCACCTCGTACGTCGTCTTCGCCCTGGCCTCCGGCTACAACGGCACCGCGATCCCGGTCCGCCTGGACACCTGGCGGATGGCCACCTCGGCCGGTTGGGCCCCGCAGTGCACGGCCGACACGCTGTCCCCGGCCGGCTTCCCGCTGCGCAGCGGCACCTTCACGGAGACCGGACGGACGGCCTACTGCGCGGTCATCGACATGAAGCCGAACCAGGCGTTCGAGGTGGTCGGCACGGACAGCGCCACCGGCACCGAGACGGCCTGGACGACCCTGCTCGCCGACAGCTCCTTCGACGGCACCACCGACCTCTCGTACCAGTGCAGCGGCACCTACGGACAGTTCCGCTTCCGCTGCCTCACCACCGCGCACGCGTCCGCCGGCCGTTACGTCTTCCTGCTGCGCCCGGGCACCGCGCGCGCCCCGCTGGAGTACTCGCTGCAGGGCGTCTGCGACCAGGGCTGCTCCCCCTGGCCGAAGCCGGCCGAGGTGACCCGGCTGAGCAGCACCAGCGGGCCCGCCGGCACGGCCGGCCAGGTCGTGCTGTACGGCACGGGCCTGACGCTCGGCACCGAGATCTCGCTGCGCAACGACAGTGCGTCCAACGACTCCCCGATGAACCCGACGGTGTCGGTCAACGCCGAGGGAACCGCCCTCACGGTGCTGCTGGGCGCGCGGGACCTGCCTCCGGGCACCTACGACCTGGTCGTCGACGGCTCCACTCAGTTGCGCCAGGCGTACACCGTCACCGCCCCGCCCACGGCCACCCCCGGCCGGTTCGTGCCGGTCGAGCCGACGCGGTTCCTGGACACCCGTTCCGGTCTCGGTGTGCCGAAGGCGCGGGTGGGGGCCGGTGGCACGGTGAAGCTGAAGGTCGCCGGTGTGCAGGGTGTTCCGGCCACCGGTGTGACGGCGGTCGTCATGAACGTCACCGCGGTCGCCCCGACCGGCAGCGGCTTCATCACCGTCTACCCCGACGGCGAGCCCAGGCCGGCGGCGTCCAGCCTCAACTACACCGCGCCGCGCACCCTCTCCAACCTGGTGACGGTGGCCGTCCGCAACGGGTCGGTGAACCTGTACAACAGCTCGGGAGCCGTGGACCTGATCGCGGACGTCGCCGGCTACTACACGACGGCACCGGACCGGGGGTCCGCGATGACGTCCATCGAGCCGACGCGGTTCCTGGACACCCGTTCCGGTCTCGGTGCGCCGAAGGCGCGGGTGGGGGCCGGTGGCACGGTGAAGCTGAAGGTCGCCGGTGTGCACGGTGTTCCGGCCACCGGTGTGACGGCGGTCGTCATGAACGTCACCGCCGTCGCCCCGACCGCCAACGGCTTCGTCACCGTCCACCCCGACGGCCGTCCCCTGCCCGCCGTGTCGAACATCAACTACACGGCCGGCCGGACGCTGCCCAACCTCGTGGTGGTCCCGGTGGTGAACGGCACGGTCGCCCTGCGCAACAGCGCGGGCACGGTCGACCTGCTCGCGGACGTGACCGGCTACTTCTCCGGCGCCGGAGCGCCCTTCACCTCCACCGTGCCGACCCGGCTGCTCGACACCCGGGCCGGCCTCGGCGCGCGGGCCGGCGAGGTCGGACCCGGCGGTGTGGTCAGCATCCAGGTCGGCGGTGTGCACGGGGTCCCCGCGGCGGACGTCAAGGCGGTCGTCCTGAACGTGACCGTCACCGGCCCCACGAGCGACGGATTCCTGCGCGTCCACCCGCACGGGCGACCGCTGCCGGGCGTCTCGAACCTCAACTTCACGAAGGGCGAGACCATCTCCAACCTGGTGGTGGTGCCCGTCGTGGACGGCCGGGTCAGCTTCGTCAATCACTCGGGGGCGACGCAGGTGATCGCCGATCTGAACGGCTACTACGCCGGCTGATCCCGAGCGGAGCCGGACGGGCCGGCCGCGACGACCGGCCCGTCCCTATCCCCCCGTGCCGGGGGTGTACGTCCCGAAGCTCCAGACGTTGCCCTCGGCGTCCCGGGCCATGTAGTCCCGCGAGCCGTAGTCCTGGTCCGTCGGCGGCATCAGGATCTCGACGCCGTGCGCCACGGCCCGGGCATGGTGTTCGTCCACGTCGGTCACGTGGACGAACACCCCGGCCGGGCCGGCGCCGGTCATCAGCTTGTCGAACTCGCTGCCCGTGCCCTTGCTGCCGAGCATCACCGTCCCGTTCCCGTAGGACAGCTCGGCGTGCACCACCAGGCCGTCCTCCCCCTCGTACACGGCGTCCGCGGTGAAGCCGAACGCCTCCGTGAGCTGCCTGATGGCGGCCTTCGCGTCCTCGTACGTCAGCGTCGGACAGATGTCGGGTGCCTCGGCCATCCCGATCACTTCCTCTCGATGCGATCTGGATCCTCGATGTGACCTGGATCTCAGTCTGGCAGCCGCCACCGACAACGCGGGGACTCAGCGGAAGGTGTCGCACCGCGCCATGTCGCCGGTGCGGTATCCCTGCTCGAACCACTGCTGCCGCTGCGCCGCCGATCCGTGCGTCCAGTTCTCCGGGGTCACCCGGCCCTGGAAGCGCTCCTGGATCCGGTCGTCGCCGACCGCCGCCGCCGCGTCCAGGCCGTCCCGGACGTCCTGGTCGGTGAGCCGGGTGAGCAGCGGCCGGCCGGTCCTGTCGTCGGGCGTCGTCGTCGCGTGCCGCGCCCACACGCCCGCGTAGCAGTCGGCCTGGAGCTCGACCCGTACAGCGTTGGAGCCGGCACCGGTCCGGCCGTCCTGGGCCCGGGCCAGCGTCCCCATCAGGTTCTGCACGTGGTGGCCGTACTCGTGCGCCACCACGTACGCCTGCGCGAAGGGCCCGCCGGTCGAGCCGAACTTCGTGCGCAGCTCGTCGAAGAAGCCCAGGTCCAGATAGACCTGCCGGTCGCCCGGGCAGTAGAACGGGCCGACGGCCGAGCTCGCGGTGCCGCAGGCGGTGGGGACCCGCTCGCTGAACATCACCGTCGACGCGGTCGCGTACCGCCCGCCGCGCCGCTGGTACTCGGCCCGCCAGAAGTCCTGCACGCTGTTGACGACGGCCACGATCCGGCAGTCCTCGCGGGTGTTCGCGTCCGAGCCCTTCCGGCAGGTCCGGTCCACCTCGGCCGCCGAGGAGGAGGTGGGGGCCGGCTCCTCGCCGCCGGAGGACAGGCCGAGCTCCTCCGGGCCCACCCCGAAGAGCAGGCCCAGGACCAGGGCGATGACGCCGGCGATCCCGCCACCGACGGTGGCTCTGCCGCCCGGGATACGACTGCCCCGGACGTCCTTGACCTCCGAGGTGTCCAGGTTGGCGTCGTCGTCGAACTGCATGGCCACCGCCCTCCGCGTTTCTGCCGAGTATCGAGGAGTCCGGGGACTTCTACCCGTTGTGCGGGCGTTCGTGGCGAGAGGGGCGCGCACGGCGGATGTGGGGAATGTCGCGAAATGCCCTGCCTGTGATCTGTGGCCTAAAAGCAGTTGCAGGGGGCCGTTAGACTGGCCGCATGGCCATTCTCCCCGTGCATTAGCGGCGTCGAAGCCCCATCCAGCCGTCCTTCCGCCGTTTCCCACCGCCCTGGAGTCTGTCCGTGATCACCGCTTCCGGCATCGAGCTGCGCGCCGGCGCCCGCGTCCTCATCGAGTCCGCGTCCTTCCGTGTCGCCAAGGGCGACCGCATCGGCCTGGTCGGCCGCAACGGAGCGGGCAAGACCACCCTCACCAAGTGCCTCGCGGGCGAGGGCCAGCCGGCCGGCGGCACCATCACCCGCTCCGGCGAGGTCGGCTACCTCCCGCAGGACCCGCGCACCGGCGACCTCGACGTCCTCGCCCGCGACCGCATCCTGTCCGCCCGCGGTCTCGACGTCCTCATCCGCAAGATGCGGCAGAACGAGGAGCGCATCGCCACCGGCAGCGGCGCCACCCGGGAGAAGGCCCTCCGGCAGTACGAGCGCCAGGAGACCGAGTTCCTCACCAAGGGCGGCTACGCGGCCGAGGCGGAGGCGTCCACCATCGCCGCCGCCCTCGGCCTGCCCGACCGGGTCCTCGCCCAGCCGCTGCACACCCTCTCCGGCGGTCAGCGCCGCCGCATCGAGCTCGCCCGGATCCTCTTCTCGGACGCCGACACCCTGCTGCTCGACGAGCCCACCAACCACCTCGACGCCGACTCGATCGTCTGGCTGCGCGACTACCTCAAGTCCTACCGCGGCGGCTTCATCGTCATCTCCCACGACGTCGACCTGGTCGAGACCGTCGTCAACAAGGTCTTCTACCTGGACGCCAACCGCTCCACGATCGACGTCTACAACATGGGCTGGAAGCTCTACCAGCAGCAGCGCGAGGCCGACGAGAAGCGCCGCAAGCGCGAGCGCCAGAACGCCGAGAAGAAGGCCGCCGCCCTCAACTCGCAGGCCGACAAGATGCGCGCCAAGGCGACCAAGACCGTCGCCGCGCAGAACATGGCCAAGCGCGCCGAGCGGCTGCTCTCCGGCCTCGAGGCCGTCCGGGTCTCCGACAAGGTCGCCAAGCTGCGCTTCCCGGACCCCGCACCCTGCGGCAGGACCCCGCTCACGGCGGAGGGCCTGTCCAAGTCCTACGGCTCGCTCGAGATCTTCACCGATGTGAGCCTGGCCATCGACAAGGGCTCCCGCGTCGTCATCCTCGGCCTCAACGGCGCAGGCAAGACCACCCTGCTCCGGCTGCTCGGCGGTGTCGAGCAGCCCGACACCGGCACCGTCACGCCCGGCCACGGCCTCAAGCTCGGCTACTACGCCCAGGAGCACGAGACCCTCGACCCCGAGCGCACGGTCCTGGAGAACATGCGCTCCGCCGCTCCCGACCTCGACCTCGTCGAGGTGCGCAAGGTGCTCGGCTCCTTCCTGTTCTCCGGCGACGACGTCGACAAGCCGGCCGGCGTCCTCTCCGGCGGCGAGAAGACCCGGCTCGCGCTCGCCACCCTGGTCGTGTCCTCCGCGAACGTGCTGCTCCTCGACGAGCCGACCAACAACCTGGACCCGGCCAGCCGCGAGGAGATCCTCGGCGCGCTGCGCACGTACAAGGGCGCGGTCGTGCTCGTCACCCACGACGAGGGCGCCGTCGAGGCGCTCGACCCGGAGCGGATCATCCTGCTCCCGGACGGCGTCGAGGACCTGTGGGGCGCGGACTACGCGGACCTGGTGGCCCTGGCCTGACCCCGCGGCACCGGATGGATCATGCGGGGCTGGATCATTCGGCTCATGGGTGATCCTTCATCTGAGTGAGTGCTTCTCATACCCCCCGGCGCGGCCGCTGCGGAATCCTTCCGTCAGGGCCGCGCCGCTTCCGTTTCCGCAGCGCGGCCCTGACCTGGGGATTCCCGGCGGGGCGGGAGGCGGGGAGGGCTCCGCGCGGCGCGGAACGATCAATTCCGCTCGTGGCCGTCGCCGCCGCTCGCGCCAAGCGAATGGCACGGACCTTGTCGAATGGGTGGCCAGGACGTCCGGGAGGGGTGATCATGAGAAGTCCAGAGCGCACTTCCCATGAGGAGGCACGGGTGGCCGAGACTCTGAAGAAGGGCAGCCGGGTGACCGGCGCCGCGCGCGACAAGCTCGCGGCAGACCTGAAGAAGAAGTACGACTCCGGTGCGAGCATCCGGGCGCTGGCCGAGGAAACCGGTCGCTCCTACGGATTCGTCCACCGGATGCTCAGCGAGTCCGGAGTCACGCTGCGCGGACGCGGCGGAGCGACACGGGGCAAGAAGGCGGCCTCGGCCTGACATCGGGGCGGCTCGATCGGGCCACCGGGTCTCTCGGTGGCCACCCGGTCGGCCGTGAGGCCGACCGGGTGGTTACTGTGCAGTCACTTAGCATCGGATGCAGTGCTGCACCGGAACCGGAGGCGCCCCATGACTTCGCTCCACGACTCTGAGCACGAAGAGCGCGCAGAGCTCGTTCTCGACAAGGACGGTGTACGGCTCACCGTCGAGGACGCCGTTGCCACGGTGACCCTGACCAACCCGGCGAAGCGCAACGCCCAGTCTCCCGCTCTGTGGCGGGCGTTGACGGAAGCCGGCCGGTCACTGCCGGGCAGCGTGCGGATCGTGGTCCTGCGCGGTGAGGGCAAGTCCTTCTCCGCCGGCCTCGACCGGCAGGCGTTCACGCCCGAGGGCTTCGACGGCGAGCCGTCCTTCCTCGACATGGCCCGGGGATCCGACGAGGACCTCGACGCGGTCATCGCTGAATACCAGGACGCGTTCACCTGGTGGCGCCGCAGCGACATCGTGTCGATCGCGGCCGTCCAGGGCCACGCCATCGGCGCCGGCTTCCAGCTCGCCCTCGCGTGCGACCTGCGGGTCGTCGCCGACGACGTGCAGTTCGCCATGCGCGAGACCAGCCTCGGCCTCGTACCCGACCTCACCGGCACCCACCCGCTGGTCTCCCTCGTGGGCTACGCCCGCGCGCTCGAGATCTGCGCCACCGGGCGCTTCGTCCACGCCGAGGAGGCCGAGCGGATCGGCCTCGCCAACCTCGCCGTGCCCGCGGCCGAACTCGACGGCGCCGTACGGGACCTCACCGCGGCGCTGCTCGCCGCGCCGCGCTCCGCGGTCATCGAGACCAAGGCCCTGCTCCAGGGCGTCGCCGGCCGCTCGTACGAGGACCAGCGCGTCGCCGAGCGCGCCGCCCAGGCGCGGCGGCTGCGGGACCTGGCGGGGCTGGGCGACTGAGCCCTACCGGTTGATGCCGGGCCGGTTCGTGGGTGGGCCCGTGGGAGACCCTCCGGGGCCCCCACGGGCGGCTCCGTGGCCGGGTGGCTCACCGTAGTTCCGACACCACCACCGTGACCGTCGTCGCTTCCGGTGCCGCGGCCGTCACCGCCGTGCGGAGTGCGCGGGTGACCGTCAGGGGGTGGTGGTCCTTGGTGACCGCGACCTCGACGCGCAGACCCGTGGGCGTACGGACGACGGGCGCGCCGAAGGCGTCCGTCAGGGCGGCCACGCCCGGGACCGCGAGGGCCGCCAGGGCCGCCGGGTCGTCGGGGGTGGGCGGGGAGGTTCGCCCGGGTGGAGGAACGGGCGGCGGGGAATCCGGCGGCGCGTCGAGCAGGTCCGTGATCCGCAGGTTCACCTCCGCCACCGACAGGCCCAGCGTGCCCTCCGCCGCGTCCAGGAGCGCGACCCGCAGCCGGCTCGCGAGCTGGGGGAGCGGGCGGCCCGTCACCGCCGCGAATTCCAGGGAGACGCGGAGATCGCCCGGAGGCAGTCCCCCCGGCGGGACGGGGATCCCCGCGTCCGGGCCGGGCTCCGCGAGGCGGAACCTCGGGCGGGCCGGCACCACCCCCCGTACTCCTTGTGCTGCCGTCAGCAGCAGCTCCTGTACTGCCTGCTCGGCGATCCACGCGCCGTCCGCCGCTTCCCCCAGCGGCAGCAGCCGGTCCGTCGTGCGCCACACCTCAGCCGTCGTCATTGCTCCAGCCTGCCGCATTCCCGGCGCGAAGCCGGGCAAGCGCCCTTAATGTGGGCGAACAAGGCCGAACCTTCACGGAAGGGACGAGTGACGATGGCTGACAGCGTGCACTCCGACCAGCAGAACCCGATGACCAAGCGGGGCGGCGGCGATCCGGCCTCCCGGGGCCGGACCACCATCGCCGACGGCGTCGTCGAGAAGATCGCCGGCCTCGCGGCCCGCGACGTCGTCGGCGTCCACGCCATGGGCAGCGGACTCTCCCGCACCCTCGGCGCCGTCCGCGACCGCGTGCCCGGCGGAAGCAGCGCGAAATCCGGTGCCAGCCGGGGCGTCAAGGCCGAGGTCGGCGAGGTGCAGACCGCGCTCGACCTGGAGATCGTCGTCGACTACGGCGTCTCGATCTCCGATGTGGCGGGCGCCGTCCGGGAGAACGTCATCGCCGCCGTCGAGCGCATGACCGGCCTCGAGGTCGTCGAGGTCAACATCGCGGTCAGCGACGTCAAGCTGCCGGATGAAGAGGAAGAAGAACCGGAGAACCGACTCCAGTAGCGGGTGACGTCACGACGGAAAGGGCTCAGCATGAGCATGGCGATGATCGGCCTGGTGGCCGGCATGGCGCTCGGCTTCGCCGGGTACTTCGGCGGCTTCGGGGCGTTCGTCCTGGTCGCGGCGCTGGGAGCGATCGGCTTCATCGTCGGTCGCTTCGTCGACGGCGATCTGGAACCCGGCGACCTCTTCCGGGGTCGCGAGCGCGGCGAACGGCGGCGGTGACCCGGGGTGGCGGAGCTGGTGAAGGACCGGGTGGGGCCCGCCGCCCGGGGAGCGACCACGATCGCCGACCGGGTCGTCGCGAAGATCGCCGCCCAGGCGGCCCGCGAGGCGCTGGAAGCCGTCCCCGAGGGCGGCTCCGCACCGCACGCCTCGGTCGTCGTCCACCGTGACGTCGCCCGGGTCTCGGTGAGCCTCGAACTGGACTACCCCTCCGACATCGGCCGCCGGTGCGGCGCCGTCCGGGGGCGGGTCCGCCGCCGGGTCGAGGAACTCGCCGGCATCGAGGTCCACGAGGTCGCCGTGCACGTCGAGCGGCTGCACTCGGCCCGCACGGCGCACCACCGGGAACGGGGGCGACTGGCATGAGCGGCGCGACCGAGCCCGAGTCCGTACCCGTGCTCGCGGAGGACGAGCGGGCGGCCCCGCCGAGGGCCGGGCGCCGGTTCTGGGCCGTGCGGCGGATCCCCGCCGCCCTCCTGGCCGCCGTCGTCCTCGGCGGCGCCGGGCTGCTCCTCTACGACATCGCGGCCGTCCGCGCCGAGCGCAGCGCCATGGCCTGGCGCCGCTCCCTCGCCGACGACCTCGCCACCCGGACCCTCGACAACGCCTGGACCCTCGCCTGCGCCGCCCTCGCCGTGCTCCTCGGCCTCTGGCTCCTGGTGCTCGCGCTCACCCCCGGCCTGCGGTCCGTGCTGCCCATGCGCCACGAGCACCCCGACGTCCGCGCCGGCCTCGACCGCGAGGCCGCCGCGCTCGCCCTGCGCGACCGCGCCATGGAGGTCTCCGGCGTCCAGTCCGTACGGGTCCGGATGGGCCGGACCAAGGCGACCGTGCGGGCCGTCTCCCACTTCCGGGAACTGGAGGACGTCCGCCGCGACCTGGAGACCGTCCTCGCCGGCCGCATCGACGAACTCGGCCTCGCCCACCCGCCGGACCTGACGGTACGGGTGGCCCGGCCGGCCAGGAAGGGGTGACGGAATGACCCGCGTGCTCCGGCGCGTCAACCGGATCGTGCTGGCCCTCGCCGGCCTGCTGCTCCTCGCGGGCGGCGGGGCCGCGCTCGCCGCCGGCCTCGACCTGTCCGTACCCTCCTGGTGGCCCTGGTCGGGCCCCCACGACGTGCTGCTCGGCCGCTCCGCGCGGCAGCGCTGGCGCGGCGAGGGCTGGTGGTGGCCGGTGGTCATCGCCGTGCTCGGGCTCCTCGTGCTGCTCGCCCTGTGGTGGCTGATCGCCCAGTTCCGGCGGGCCCGGCTCGCCGAGGTCGTCGTCGACAGCGGCGACGGCGAGGAGGCCGTGCTGCGCGGCCGGGCCCTGGAAGCCGTCCTGGAGGCCGACGCGGCCGCCCAGGACGGCGTGGTCCGGGCCCGGGTCGCGCTCACCGGCCACCGCGCCGCGCCCCGCACCCGCGTCGCCCTGCTCCTGGAGCCCTACGCCTCCCCGGGCGACGCCCTGACCGGACTGTCCTCCGAGGCCCTCGGCAACGCCCGTAGGTCCACGGGCCTCGCCGCCCTGCCCACCGAGGCCCGGCTGCGGGCGGTCAAGCACCGGGCCCGGCGGGTCACCTGAGCGTCAGAAGCCGCGGCGGGCGCCGCCGTCCACCGGGAGCATCACGCCGGTGAGGTAGGAGGCGGCGGGCGACAGCAGGAATGCGGCGGCGCGGCCGAACTCGTCGGGGGTCCCGTAGCGGCGCAGCGGGATCGCCGCCTCGTTCGCCGCGCGCGTCGCCTCGGCGTCCCCGGACATCGCGTCGAGCGAGCGCACCCGGTCGGTGTCGATCCGGGCCGGCAGCAGGCCGACCACCCGGATGCCCCGCGGGCCCAGGTCGTTGGCGAGGGACTTGGCGAAGCCGGCGAGGCCCGGCCGCAGGCCGTTGGAGATGGTCAGGCCCGGGATCGGCTCGTGCACGGAGCCGGACAGCACGAAGCCGATGACGCCGCCCTCGGGCAGCGTCTCCGCCGCCGCGCGGGCCAGGCGCACCGCGCCGAGGAAGACGGTGTCGAAGGCCGTCGCCCACTGCTCGTCGGTGTTGTCGGCGCCGAAGCCCGGTGCCGGGCCGCCCACGCTGATGAGGATGCCGTCGAAGCCGCCGAACCGGGACCGCGCCTCGGCGATCAGCCGGGCCGGGGTCTCCGGGTCGGCGTTGTCGGCGGCGAGGCCCGCCGCGTCCGGGCCGAGCGCGGCGGCCGCCTCGGCGACCGTCTTCTCCTCGCGCCCGGTGAGCAGCACCTTCGCGCCCTCCGCGAGCAGCGCCTCGGCCGAGGCCCGGCCGAGCCCCCGCGTCGCGCCGGTCACCACGTACACACGGTCCTTCAACCCGAGATCCATGGGCCGATTCTAGGTCGCCGGCCCACGGGCGGGCCTCGGACACCCGTACGGTGTGCGGCATGAGTGACCTCACCGACCACTGGACCTCGCCGCCGGACCGTACGGTGCACGGCGCCCTCGGCCGCTGCGATCTGACGATCCTCCAGCCACCGTTCACCGTGGGCCCGGACGGCTTCCCGGCCAACGATCCCGTACGGGCGCGGGAGCTGGCGCTCTCCTTCGGCACGGTGGAGGAGGTGCTGGAGGAGCTGGAGTCCCGGGGGGCGATCGAGGCCCCGCCGTATCCGGCCGAGCGGGCCGACCTCGACGTGGTCCTGGCCGGGGCGTGGGGGCACGTCCTCGGCATCAGCGACCTCGCGCTCGCCGACGACGGCAACGACGAGCCGCTGCTGTACGAGGCGCGGAAGCTGCGCGAGCGCTTCCCCGACGCGAGGATCCTCGGCCGGGTGTCGTTCGACCCGGGCGACTCCCACACGGAGGACCTCGTGTGGCTGCCCGACGGCACCCTGTTCCACGCCTCCGGCTGGCCCGGCTCGGATCCCTGGGAGCTGACCGGCGACCCGTACGAGGTCGCCGCCGCGCTCGGGATCACGGAGGCGATGCTCGAGGACGCCGACCTCGACCTGGACGCGGAGGCCGAGGAGGTGGAGTGGGCCGACTTCGTCTCCCTGGCCCTGGGGGACGCCGATCCGTGGGCGCTGCCGCACCCGAGGGTGAGCGCCTTCCGGGTCCGGCACACCGCCTCGTACACGCGGCGCATGGAGGAGCTCTTCCTTCCGGATGTGTGACAACCCGCCCTGATCTTCGCGGAATTGACACGTCGTCATAGGCATGACCCTGCCATCTCTGTCAGTGGCGGGGGCTAGGGTGAAAATCCGGGGCGGCGCTCATGTCACGGGGGCTTCACGCGCCGCCCCTCACCCCCTCACGGCCCCCACCACGAGGGAAGGCTCGACACTTGAACAGGGCGATACGCACACCCCGGCGATGGCGGCTGGTCGCGCGGTTCGCGGCCGCGCTCGGCCTCGCCGGGGCCGTCACCCTCACCGGACTGCCCGGTGTGCCGGTCGAGGACAGCGCCGCCGTCCCCACCACGGCGAGGCTGAAGCCCGGCACGGGCAAGCGCTGCGACACCAAGCATCTGGGCAAGGCGTACGGCACGACGCCGGTCAACTCCGGCTTCCCCACGGCGCCCGGCACCAACTTCGACAAGTGGGGCGGGGACCCGAAGAACTTCACCTACCCGCTGCCCGGCAAGGCGTTCGACGGGCTAAAGGCCCCGACGGCCGCCGAGAAGACCAAGGCGCTCTCCAAGGTCCCCGGGGACCCGAAGAAGAACGTCGAGGCGTGGAAAGAGCAGGCGGCGAAGACCGGTGATCCCGCCGACAAGGCGATGGAGATCTACGCCCGCTACCTGGAGAAGCAGCGCTCGCAGTCCTTCGAGCGCTGGTTCGACAAGACGTACATCCGCAACGAGATCAACCTCAACAAGGGAGCCGCCTTCGAGGCGCGGCTCGTGCGGGACTTCCGACTGATCGGCCCCGACTGGCTGTGCGAGGTCTACGTCGAGATCTTCGACGAGAACGGCAAGAAGATCGCGACGCGCAAGTTCGACGCGTACAACCAGCGCACCAAGGAATTCAACGAGTTCAAGTCGAACAGCACCCTGACCAAGAAGCAGCTCGGCAACGACCGCGTCATCGCCCGGTCGATGCCCGACCACACCTTCCGCTACGCCGGCGCCAAGAACTTCGACGCCAGGCAGCGCAAGCTCATCGACGACTTCAACCGTGACGTCGAGCAGATGCGCCCGGGCAAGAAGAACCAGGTCCGCGGCTTCCAGCGGCAGTACAACGCGATCCCGCAGACCAAGCCCATCCGCGGCTACTCCCGTTACGACACCTGGTTCGCCCCCGGCTGCCAGGGCGGCCCGGCCGGACAGCCCCGGCTCGCCGCCGCGAGCGCCTGCGGCACCCGAGGCCCGCTCAACGACCGGATCAACGGCTCCGGCCGCACCCTGAACGAGGCGAAGCAGATCCAGGCCGAGGCCCGCCGGCTCGACACCCGCGGCACCCTGCCGCGCGGCGGCCCGGGCGGCGTGGACTTCACCACCCTCGAACTGCGCTACGTCGGCGGCCTCGCCAAGGGCCAGGGCATGCAGTACTCGATGAAGGCCGACATGATGCCCGACCCGGACGAGAACCCGGGCTTCGGCGGCCAGGCGTCGATGCAGCTCGCCTCCGACGCGCTGTTCACCTGGCTGGCGCTCACCCCCGACAAGTTCTGGGTCAACCTGAACCCGGACGAGCCCCACCGCGTCATGGACGCCAAGTTCGCCTCCACCGACGCCGGCCGCGTGCTGCTCGAGGCCGACCTGCGGATGAAGCACGACTTCTACAAGGCCATGGACCCCAAGACCGACCTCGGCAAGCGGTACTGGGCGGCGCTGCCCAAGCAGAACGGCTACCCGTGCATGCCGGGCCTGCGGAACTGGATCGAGCCCAAGCCCGCCCAGGTCCGCGAGCAGGACGGCGGCATCTACATCCTGGACGCCCCGCTGGCGCTGAAGTCCACCGCGCAGAAGACCGTCACCCAGGGACCGGGCGAGCCGATCTGCGACCCCGGCCCGGAGGAGATCAAGGCCGCGCAGAAGGTCGTCGACTCGATGATCGTGCCCGAGGTCGAGAAGATGATCAACAGCGCCCCGCAGTACGCCGACCTGCGCCGCGTCTACACCTCCCGGGTCGCCGCCGAGTGGATCCGGCAGCAGGACGCGAAGAAGGAGAGCGACTTCCGGCCGATCATCGACAGCGGCGACGTGAGCAAGTGGCCGCTGCGCGCCCCGAACGAGAAGTGGGACAAGGACGAGCTCTTCCAGCGCTACCGCAAGATCTACACCGAGGGCGAGTTCACCTACGACATCGCCACCGACCACGGCGTGACGGTGTACATCGTCGGCGGCGTCGACTTCTCCCGGCAGCCCAAGAAGAACATCAGCAAGGTCCGCTTCGACACCGAGAACCGCACGCTCGACACCACCACGCGGACCTCGATGCAGGCGGACGACACCTCCTACCGGGACACCGACATCCTCTACATCGGCGGTGACTCCTCCGGCGACACCGGCGGCGGCACCCCGACGCCGACGCCGACCCCCACGCCGACGCCGACGACGCCGAAGCCGACCGGGGAGCCGACCCCGACGGACCGGCCGTCGCAGAGCCAGACGCCGGCGCCCAGCGAGAGCCCCCGGCGACCGGGCGGCGACCTCGCCGACACCGGTTCCGACACACCCGTCGGCACCCTCGCCGCCGCGGCGGCCGCGGTGATCGCCGCCGGCGCGGGCCTGGTGTGGTGGATGCGCCGACGCAGCTCGACCACCGGCTGATCCGCCACCCCGGCTGATCCGCCATGCCGGCCCGGCCGGGGACGGTCGGACGGCCGCGGGGCCCCGCTCTCAGCTTCCGAGGGCGGGGCCCTGCTCTTCATCCGCCGCGTCTTCGTCCGCCGCGGCCGCCAGCGCCAGGGCGGTGCCCACCAGACCGATGTGGCTGAATGCCTGCGGGAAGTTCCCCAACTGCCGGCCCGTCACCGGGTCGTACTCCTCCGCGAGCAGCCCCAGGTCGCTGCACAGCCCCACGAGCCGCTCGAACAGCTCGCGCGCCTCCTTCGCCCGGCCGGTCAGCAGCAGCGCGTCCGCCAGCCAGAACGAGCACACCAGGAAGGTGCCCTCCTCGCCCGGCAGGCCGTCGACCGAGGGCCCCGCCGTCGAGTAGCGGCGCACATAGCCGCCCTGCATCAGCTCCCTCCGTACGGCGTCGACCGTGCCGACCACCCGCGGATCCTCCGGCGGCAGGAACCCGATCCGGGGGATCAGCAGCGTCGCCGCGTCGAGCTCCATCGAGCCGTACGCCTGCGTGAAGGTGTTGCGCACCGGGTCGTAGCCCTTCTCGCACACCTCCGCGTGGATCTCGTCCCGCATCGCCCGCCAGCGCGACGGGTCCCCGGGCAGCGAGGGGTCCTCCTCCAGGGTGCGCACCGCCCGGTCGGCCGCCGCCCAGGCCATCACCTTGGAGTGCACGAAGTGGCGCCGGGGCCCGCGCACCTCCCACAGCCCCTCGTCGGGCTCGCGCCAGGTCGACTCCAGGAAGCCCAGCAGGCTGAGCTGCAGGTTCCAGGCGTGCCGCTCCGGCGGGATCCCGGCCTCCCGCGCACGGTACAGCGAGTCCATCACCTCGCCGTACACGTCGAGCTGGAGCTGCTCCACGGCCGCGTTCCCGATCCGCACCGGCGCCGAGTCGGCGTAGCCGCGCAGCCACGGCAGGGTCGTCTCGGGCAGCCGGCGCTCCCCGGCCGGCCCGTACATGATCTGGAGATCGGCCGGGTCGCCGGCCACCGCGCGCAGCAGCCAGTCGCGCCAGGCGGCCGCCTCCTCGACGTATCCGGCGGACAGCAGCGCGCCGAGGGTGAGGGAGGAGTCGCGCAGCCAGCAGGCGCGGTAGTCCCAGTTGCGGACCCCGCCGAGCTCCTCGGGCAGGGAGGTGGTGGGCGCGGCGACGATGCCGCCGGTGGGGGCGTAGATGAGGGCCTTGAGGGTGATCAGGGAGCGTACGACCGCGTCCCGGTAGGGCCCTTGGTAGGTACAGCGGGCCGCCCACTCGCGCCAGTCGGCGAGCGAGTGCTCCAGGGACTCGAAGGGGTCGACGAGGACGGGGCGCGGCTCGTGGGAGGGGTGCCAGGTGAGGACGAAGGCGACCTGTTCGCCGGCGGAGACGGTGAACGACGACCAGGTGCCGAACTGCTGGCCCCAGGTCTTCACCGGCGGCTCGCTGCGCAGCCACACGGAGTCGGGCCCGGCGACGGCCACCCGGTGGCCGTCGGCGCGTCGCACCCACGGCACGATCGAGCCGTAGTCGAAGCGCAGCCGCAGCACCGCGTTCATCTCCACGGTCCCGCTGACGCCCTCCACGATCCGCACGACGTCGGGGGCCTTGTCGCGCTGCGGCATGAAGTCGACGACCTTGACCGTGCCCGTACGGGTCTCCCAGAAGGTCTCCAGGACCAGGGTGTCCTCGGCGTAGCGGCGGCTCGTGCAGTTGGTCGCGCCCTTGGGGGCGATCCGCCAGTGGCCGTTGTCCTCGTCGCCGAGGAGGGCGGCGAAGCAGGCTGCGGAGTCGAAGCGGGGCAGACACAGCCAGTCGATCGAACCGTCACGGCCGACGAGTGCGGCGGTCTGGAGATCGCCGATGAGGGCGTAGTCGTCGATACGTTGCGTCACGCTTTGGGCTGTTCCCGCAAGTGGGGACGGTCAATCAGTACGGCGGGCCGGGGTGACGCACCCCTCAGGCGGAGGCGGTGGCCGGCTCGGGCGTCCCGTCCGCCTCTTCGGCCTCACGGGCCGCCGCCTCCCGGTCGCGCTTCTCGCGCCGGACGAGGACCACCCAGCCGACCGGGACGCCGGCGGCGAACAGCCACCACTGGACGGCGTACGCCATGTGCGCGCCGATCGAGTCGTGGTCGGGGTCCGGGATCAGCTCGGGCGTGCCGCCGGCCGGCTCGGGCGCGGTCTGCTGGATGTAGCCGCCGAGGACGGTGCGGCCGATCAGCTCGGCCTGCTGGGCGCTGCTGATCAGCATGACCTGACGGTCCGGCAGGCCCTTGAGGTCCTTGATGCCGCTGGCGCCGGTGGTCTCGTCGGCCATGAGGCGCCCGGTGACGGTGACCTCGCCCCGGGGCGCGGGCGGCACCTCCGGGTAGGCGCGCTGGTCGCCGGCCGCCGGGACCCAGCCGCGGTTGACCAGGACGACCTTGCCGTCCTTCAGGACGAGCGGGGTGAGCACATGGGCGCCGACCCGTTCGTCGGCCGACACCCGGCGGCGTACGACGACCTCGTGGGCGGTATCGAAGGTGCCGGTGGCGGTGACGTGCCGCCAGTAGTCGGCGCGCGGGACGGTGTGCCCGGGGGAGGTGAGCGTCTCGACCGGTACGGGCTTCGCCGCCAGGTTGTCCGCGATCAGGGCGTTCTGGGCGACCCGGCGCTCGTGCCGGTGGAACTGCCAGAAACCCAGCTCGATCATCACGGGGATGAGGACGAGGGCGAGGAGGGTGAGGATCACCCACTGCCGGGACAACAGGAAGCGGTACACGCTGTCGACGGTACAACGTGAGGAGGGGCCCCCTTGCGGCGGGTGCCGAAGGGGGCGAGCCCCGCGGGGGCGGGGAGCAGCGACGCCGCATGTACGGTCGAGGGGTGTACCGCGGACCATCCCCGCGTGGGCGGGGAAGTGCCACCGGGCGCGGCACCCGGCTCAACGACGGCACGGTGGCACGGTCACACCTTGTCGACGATGCCCACCTTCCCCTCCGCGCGGGCGCAGTGCCCGCCGCAGTACCAGCGGCCCTCCACCTCGACGCCCTGTCCGATGATCTGGACCCGGCAGTGCTCGCAGATGGGCGCCATGCGGTGGATGGCGCAGGCGAAGCAGTCGAAGACGTGCACCGCGCCCTGCGCGTGCACCTCGAAGGACATGCCGTAATCGTTTCCGCAGACCTCACAACGTGCCATGCGCCACAGGGTGCGGCCACGCGCGGGCGAAGGGCGGGCGGCGCGCCCGTCCGTCACCCGTCTGCCGGGGTCACGTCCCGCAGAAGCTGGGTGAAGGCGGCCTCGTCGACGATCGGCGTGCCGTACGCCTTCGCCTTGACCGTCTTGGAGGTGGCCGCGTCCGGGTCGTTGGTGACGAGCAGACTGGTGAGCCGCGACACACTGCTCGCCACGTGCAGCCCGGCCTCGACCGTGCGGTCCTCCAGCAGCTCGCGGTCGACGGAGGTGTCGCCGGAGAACGCCACCCGCATGCCCTGCTTGAGCGGTTTGTCCGACTCGTAACGTCCCGGGTTCGGATACGGGCAGGCCGGCCGCTTGCGCGAGGGTCGCCAACTGTTCGCCCGGTACGCGGCCTGGTGGCCGATCCGGGGCCGCTCCGGCGACGCCGCCCACTCCGTCAGCGGCCGGCACTCGAGCAGCGGCAGCCGCACGTTCCGCTCGGCGGCCGCGTGCAGGCTCGGGCGGAACGCCTCGGCCAGCACCCGCGCGTCGTCCAGCGCGTTGTGCGCGCGCTGCTGCACCACGCCGAAGTGCGCGGCCAGCGACTCCAGCTTGTGGTTGGGCAGCGGCAGCGCCAGCTCCTTGGACAGCGCGATGGTGCACAGCCGCTGCCGCACCGGCGCGGCGCTCTTGGCGCGCGCGTACTCACGGGCGATCATCTGCCAGTCGAACATCGCGTTGTGCGCGACCAGCACCCGCCCGTCGAGCCGCGCCGCGAACGCGTCGGCGATCTCCGGGAACAGCGGCGCGCCCTCCAGCACGTCACTGGTGAGCCCGTGGATCCACACCGGCCCCGGATCCCGCTCGGGGTTCACCAGCGTGTACCAGTGGTCCTCCACGTTCCCCTGCGCGTCGAGCCGGTAGACGGCAGCCGACACTATCCGGTCGTCGCGGGCGAGGCCGGTGGTCTCCACGTCGACGACCGCGTACCCCTGCGGGTAGGCGGCCGGCCACGTCGCTGCTGTCGTACGGTCGTCGAGCATGGTCACTGAGAATACGGGCCCGCACTGACAGGACCGCTCCCGGTGCCCGCTCCCGTGGCCGGATTCGTCCCCCGAAGCGGACCGCCGCCCGGGCGCCGAGCCCGCGAGGACCCCACCGGGCCGCCCCCGCAGCGGATTTCACCGGGCGAGCGCGGGCCGGGCCCGGTCGGCGTCACCCTCCCTCGGAACGCGAACCACGTGCGCGCGGGAACACGCCCTCCGTCAGGCGGCGTTCGTGGACCCTCACGATCCGGCACGGCGGCAGGCCGACCGGCGAGCGGCCGCTGTCGGGGGCGTCGGGGGTGTGACGTCGGGAGTGTGACGGTGAGGGCGCCTTGTCGGAAGGTGCCAAAGCTTGCTGACAAGTCGTCTCGCATACTTGTCGGTAACGACGTCTAGCCGTGCCCCGCCCCTCGCCCCTACCGTCGTCGGCATGCCGAACCTGCCCGATGTCGTGCTCTGGTCCATACCGGCGTTCGTCCTGCTCACCGTCCTGGAGATGGTCAGCTACCGGATCCACCCGGACGAGGACGCCGCCGGGTACGAGGCGAAGGACGCCGCCACCAGCATCGGGATGGGGCTGGGGAGTCTCGTCTTCGACGCGTTGTGGAAGATTCCCGTCGTCGCGATCTACACCGCCGTCTACGAGCTGACGCCGCTGCGGGTGCCCGTGCTGTGGTGGACGATCCCGCTCATGCTGCTCGCCCAGGACTTCTGCTACTACTGGCAGCACCGCGGGCACCACGTCGTCCGGATTCTGTGGGCCTGTCACGTCGTGCACCACAGCAGTCGGAAGTTCAACCTCACCACCGCGCTCCGGCAGCCCTGGACCAGCCTCACCTCGTGGCCGTTCTACCTGCCGATGATCGCCCTCGGGGTGCACCCCGCCGCCGTGGCGTTCTGCTACTCGGTCAACCTCGTCTACCAGTTCTGGATCCACACCGAGCGGGTCGGGAAGCTGCCGCGGCCCTTCGAGTTCCTGCTCAACACGCCCTCGCACCACCGCGTGCACCACGCCTCCCAGGGCGGCTATCTGGACCGCAACTTCGGCGGCATCCTCATCGTCTGGGACCGGATGTTCGGCTCCTTCGTGCCCGAGACCGACAAGCCCGTCTACGGGCTCACCAAGAACATCGAGACCTACAACCCGCTGCGCGTCGCCACCCACGAGTACGCCGCCATCGCCCGCGACCTGAAGGCCGCGCGCACCTGGCGCGAGCGCGGCGGGCGGTTGTTCCGCGGGCCCGGCTGGCAGCCCGGCCCCGACCGGCCCAAGGGCCCGCAGGGCGGCACCGCGCCGGAGCCCGCCGCGTGAGCCGGCCCGTCACCGCCCCCCGGACGCCCGAGGCGCCTCCCGCCTCCCCCGTCTCCCGCGCGCTGCTCGCCGCCTTCCTCCTCGCCGCCGCCGTCGACCTGGTCTCCCTCCTCGCCGGCGCCGACCTCGGGCACCGGATCGCCAAGCCGCTCCTGATGCCGCTGCTCGCCGCGTACGCCGCCACCCGCGGCGGCCCCCGGCTGCTCACCGCCGCGCTGCTGTTCGGCTGGGGCGGCGACGTCTTCCTGCTCCTCGACGCCGACTGGGCCTTCCTCGTCGGCATGGGCT
Organism: Streptomyces sp. NPDC006339; assembly: GCF_040612775.1. Lineage (NCBI taxonomy): Bacteria > Bacillati > Actinomycetota > Actinomycetes > Kitasatosporales > Streptomycetaceae > Streptomyces > Streptomyces sp. NPDC006339. Next base: position 34,354 of record NZ_JBEXQW010000004.1, on the reverse strand, counting down.
CCTTCGCCGCCGGACACGTCTGCTACCTCGCCCTCTTCGGCCGGCGGCGCACCTCCCCGGCCCTCGGCGCGCTCTACGTCCTCGCCCTCGCCGGCACCGTGACCGCCCTCTGGCCCGACCTGCCCGCCGACCTGCGCGTCCCCGTGGCCGGCTACTCCCTGCTGCTCACCGCCATGGCCTACCGGGCGAGCTCCCTCGGCGCCGTCGCGGGCGCGGGCGGCGCGCTGTTCCTGCTCTCCGACACCCTCATCGCCACCGGCGTCGCCGACTGGCCGCAGCCGCCCGTCCCCGACTTCTGGGTCATGCTCACCTACATCGCGGCGCAGTGCCTGCTCACCGAGGGAGCACTGCGCGCGCGGTACGGTGAACGCCGTACGACCGGCTGACAGCGAGGACCCATGCGCGCCACCACCATCCACGCCCCCTTCGACATGCGGGTGGAGGACGTGCCCGACCCGGTGGTGCGGGACGCCACGGACGTCGTCGTCCGCGTGGTCCGGGCCTGCATCTGCGGCAGCGACCTGTGGGCCTACCGCGGCGAGTCCGCCCGTACGCCCGGCCAGCGCATCGGCCACGAGTTCCTCGGGATCGTCGAGGAGGCCGGCGCGGACGTGCGCGGCTTCCGGCCCGGCGACCTCGTCGTCGCCCCCTTCGTCTGGTCCGACGGCACCTGCGACTACTGCGCCGAGGGCCTCCAGACCTCCTGCCCCAACGGCGGCTTCTGGGGCTCCGTCGGCTCCGACGGCGGCCAGGGCGAGGCCGTCCGGGTCCCCTTCGCCGACGGCACCCTCGTGAAGCTGCCCGCCGAAGCGGCCTCCGACGACCGCCTGCTGACCGCCCTGCTGGCCCTCTCCGACGTCATGGGCACCGGCCACCACGCCGCCCTCGGCGCCGGCGTGCGCAAGGGCTCCACCGTCGCCGTCGTCGGGGACGGCGCCGTCGGCCTCTGCGGCGTGCTCGCGGCGCGCAGGCTCGGCGCCGAGCGGATCATCGCGCTGGGCCGTCACACCGCCCGTACCGACATCGCCCGCGCCTTCGGCGCCACCGACGTCGTCGCCGAGCGCGGCGAGGCCGCCGAGGCCGCCGTCCGCGAACTCACCGGCGGCCAGGGCGCCCACGCCGTCATCGAGGCCGTCGGCACCGAGCAGTCCATGCGCACCGCCGTCGCCGTCACCCGCGACGGCGGCTCCATCGGCTACGTCGGCGTCCCGCACGGCAGCGGCACCGGCCTGGACCTCTCCGTCATGTTCGACCGCAACATCGCCCTGCGCGGCGGCGTGGCGCCCGTCCGCGCCTACATCCCCGAGCTCCTCCCGGACATCCTCGACGGCACCATCGACCCGTCCCCGGTCTTCGACCTCACCGTCGGCCTCGACGGAGTCCCCAATGGCTACCGGGCCATGGACGAGCGCACCGCCCTCAAGGTCCTCGTCAGGCCGTGAGCCACGCGGGCTCGTCCCCGCCCTGACGGCCCGGCGGACGCGACCAGTCCGCCGGGCCGCCCTCGTACGCCACCGGCGACAGCGCGTACCGCAGCCGCCCCAGCGGACCGTCCGACTCCGCCAGGTACCGCTCCGGCTCGTAGCGGGGAAGCCCGTGGGTCAGGAAGTGGCCCGTCTGGGCGAGCGCCAGCCGTACGAGCCGGGTGCCGCCGTCCCGGTCCTGCTCGGTCAGCGAGCGCAGCACCGCCGCCGCCAGCAGATATCCGGTGCCGTGGTCCAGGGCCTGGGCCGGCAGCACGCCGGGCTGCTCCGCGGAGCCCTCGGTCACCGCGATCCCGGTCGCCGCCTGGACCAGGCTGTCGAAGCCGCGGCGTCCGCCCCAGGGGCCGTAGTCGCCCCAGGCCGACAGCCGGGCGGTCACCAGGCCGGGCCGGTGCAGGTCGTAGCGGTCAAGGGCGCCGGGACGGTAACCGGTCACCAGGACGTCCGCCGCGTCGAGGAGTTCACCGAAGGTCCGCCGGTCCGAGGGGCGGTCCAGATCCAGGGCCGCCGTCCGCTTCCCGATGTCGGCGTCCGCGTGCTGGTCCGGCAGCTCGGGGTTGTCCGGCGGATCGATCCGCAGCACGTCCGCGCCGAGCAGCGCCAGCGTCCGGGTGGCCACCGGCCCGGCGATGACCCGGGTGAGGTCGAGCACCCGCAGCGGACCCGTACGCCGTCCCGTACGCCTCGGCGGCGCCTCGTCCAGCCGCTCCCTCGTCAGCAGCGGCCGCGCGGCCACCTCCCGGCCCTGCGGGTGCGCGGCCCACTGCTCCGGGCCGCGTACGGCCACGGCCAGGCCGCCGGCCTCGTACACCGCGGTCTCCACCTCGACGGCCGTCCGCCCGCCGATCGCTGCCGCCACCGCGTCCGCCGAAGCGGTCGTCCCCAGCGCCCTGAGCAGCGCCTCCTCGTGGTGCGGATAGTTGGCGTGGGTGCGGACCCAGCCGTCCGACGCCCGCCAGAACCGGGACAACGGGGCGAAGTTCACCGGCGCCCGCCCGTTCACCCGCAGGTGACGCTCGCTCACGAAGGCCGTCGCGACCGCCCCGTCGTCCACCCGCACCCGCCCCGGCAGCCCCGCCCGTTCGACCGCCGCCAGCGAGCAGACCGCGACGGTGGCGCGGGCCAGGTCCATCACCGGCAGCCGCGCCTCCAGGAGCCCCGACGGCCCGCCGTACTCGACCCGGTCGACCAGGGCGGGATCGCCGCCGAGGGCCGACCACAGCGACTCCGTACCGGTACGCACTGTGTTGTCCATGGGAGAACTATGAACCGCCCGTGGCACCGAGTGCCACGGGCGGTTCACCTGCGAACGGAGGCGGTTACTTGCGGACCGCGTCCAGCGCGTCCACCAGGCCGGCCCCGTAGAAGCCGTTCTTGTTCACGTCGCCCTCGCACACCGCGTCGACGGTGCCGTTGCCGTCGATGTCGTACGGGTTGGTGCATGCGCGGTCGTCGGCCTGCGCGTACAGCAGGGCCTTCAGAGCCGCCGGGCTCGCGTGCGGGTGGGTCGACTTCAGCAGCGCGAGGACGCCCGCCGCGTGCGGCGCGGCCATCGACGTGCCGGCCTTGTAGTTGAAGCCGCCGTTGACCGTGGTCGACAGGATGCGGCCGTTGACCGCCGGGGCGTCCGGGGTCTGGTACTCGGTGCGGTCACCGCCCGGCGCGGCGATGTCGATGACGCCGAGACCGTAGTTGGAGTACGACGCCTTCAGGTCCTTGGCGCCGGTCGAGGAGACCGTCACCACGCCCGGAATCATCGCCGGGTAGTCGAGGCAGACCTTCGGGTCGATGACCCGGTCGACCTCGGTGCTGTCGTTCGGGCTGCTCTTGTCCAGGATGGAGTCGGCCGCCAGGTCGAACTTGGAGTTGCCGGCCGCGGCCACGTTGACCGTGCCCTTCTTCTCCGCGTAGCGGGTCGCCCGGGTGACCGCCTCGAGGAGGGCCTTCTGGTCCTCGTCGTTCTTGCAGGCGAACATCCACGGGTCGGTGTAGTAGCTGTTGTTGGTGATGTCGATGCCGTTCTCGGCCGCCCACATGAAGCCGCAGACCACGGCCTCGGTGTAGAAGAAGCCGCTCGGCGTCGACACCTTGATGCCGGCGAGCTTCACGCCCGGCGCGACACCGGTGATGCCGGTGCCGTTCTTCGCGGCGGCGATGGTGCCGGCCACGTGGGTGCCGTGGTCGCTCTCGCCCGCGCCCGGACGCCACGAGCCGGGCGTCGTGTCGGCCTTGCCGCTGACACAGTTGACGGAGGCGGCGGCGTCGAAGTTCGGCGCCAGGTCCGGGTGGGTGTCGTCCACGCCGGTGTCGATGACGCCGACGGTGACGCGCTTGCTGCCGAGGGTCTTCGCGTGCGCCTTGTCGGCCTTGATCGCCGGCAGGTCCCACTGCAGGGGCTCCAGCGCGTCCTGCTCGCCCGTGGCGGCGGCCGCGGCGGCCTTGGCCTCGGCCGGGGTCAGCGCCTGCGTGTCCTCGCCGACGGAGGTGTCGGTCGCGGCGGCCAGCGGAGCCGTACGGGTCGCACCGGCCGACACCACGCCGGGCGCCTGGCGGATCGTCCGCGCGAACTCGGGGTTCTGCGAGTGGACGACGATCACACCGATCCGGTCGTAGGACACGACCACTTCACCGCCGGCGGCGGCTATCGCCTTCTTCACCGACGCGGCCGTCCAGCGGCCGTGGTCGACGTTCACGACGTACGACAGCTTCGGGCCGTTCGTGGCGACGGCGGCCGTCGAGAGGTCGCTCAACTCCGCGGCGGAGGCGGCGCCCGAGGGCAGGAAGCCGAGCGAGGCCGTGAGCGCGAGGCCGACGGGCAGAGCGAGTGCTCGGCCGCGCCTCGATCCCAGATGAGCCATGGGTTCTCCACATCATCCGTATGTACTGCCCAGACGCGGATGTGCGCGTGGGCAGGTGCATGACGAGGGAAGCTATCGCCGATCTTGCCCGGTCATCAATGGTGCGGACGTACTTGATGAAGATCCGGCGAAGAAAAAACATCCGGTTGAACCGCTTCGCCCCCCGCTCCGTGCCGTTGAGCAGGGGAGGGGCTCCGTCCGGAACCCCGCTGCCCACCCCAGCGAGGCCCCCTTGTCCATGCCCACCGCACCCGCGTCACGAGGAGAATCCGTGGCTACCGACGCACCTCCGCCGCCCCGAGACGGCACGGAACCCGCCGCCCCCGCACAGCCCACGACGGAGGAGTTCGTCGAGGTGCAGGAGAGCGCCGAGTTCGGCGAACTGCGCCGCACCTACCGCTCCTTCGCCTTCCCCCTGACGGTCGCCTTCATCGCCTGGTACCTGCTGTACGTGCTGCTCTCCAACTACGCGGGCGACTTCATGGGCACCAAGCTCTTCGGCAACGTCAACGTGGCCCTCGTCCTCGGCCTCGGCCAGTTCGCGACCACCTTCCTCATCGCCTGGCTGTACTCGCGGCACGCGGCCGACCGCCTCGACCCGAAGGCCGAGGCCATCAAGCAGCACATGGAGTCCCGTACGGAGGCCGACGCATGAGCGACACCCTTCTCCTCGCGGCGGGCAACGCGACCAGCGAGCACCGCCCGCTGATCATCAGCCTCTTCGCCGCCTTCGTCGTCGCCACCCTCGCCATCACCGTCTGGGCCGGCCGCCAGACCAAGAGCGCCGCCGACTTCTACGCCGGCGGACGGCAGTTCACCGGCTTCCAGAACGGCCTGGCCATCTCCGGCGACTACATGTCCGCCGCGTCCTTCCTCGGCATCGCCGGCGCCATCGCCCTCTTCGGCTACGACGGCTTCCTCTACTCCATCGGCTTCCTCGTCGCCTGGCTGGTCGCCCTCCTCCTGGTCGCCGAACCGCTGCGCAACTCCGGCCGCTTCACCATGGGCGACGTCCTCGCCTACCGGATGCGCCAGCGGCCCGTCCGCACCGCCGCCGGCACCTCCACCATCGTCGTGTCGATCTTCTACCTGCTCGCGCAGATGGCCGGCGCCGGCGTCCTCGTCTCGCTGCTGCTCGGCATCACCAGCGACGGCGGGAAGGTCGCCATCGTCGCCCTCGTCGGCGTCCTGATGATCGTGTACGTGACGATCGGCGGCATGAAGGGCACCACCTGGGTGCAGATGGTCAAGGCCGTCCTGCTCATCGCGGGCACGCTCCTGATCACCTTCCTCATCCTGCTGAAGTTCGGCTTCAACCTCTCCGAGCTGCTGGGCGCGGCCGCCACCAACAGCGGCAAGGGCCAGGCGTTCCTGGAGCCCGGCCTCAAGTACGGCGTCAGCGGCGTCTCCAAGCTCGACTTCCTGTCGCTCGGCATCGCGCTCGTCCTCGGCACGGCCGGCCTGCCGCACATCCTCATCCGCTTCTACACGGTGCCGACCGCCAAGGCCGCCCGTAAGTCCGTCAACTGGGCCATCGGCATCATCGGCGCCTTCTACCTGATGACGATCGTCCTCGGCTTCGGCGCCGCGGCCCTGCTCAAGAACAGCGACATCATCGCCTCCAACAAGGCCGGCAACACCGCGGCCCCGCTCGCCGCCCTGGAGATCGGCGGCGGCGCGGACTCGACCGGCGGCGCCATCCTGCTCGCCGTCATCTCCGCCGTCGCCTTCGCGACCATCCTCGCCGTCGTCGCCGGCCTCACCCTGGCCTCGTCCTCGTCCTTCGCGCACGACATCTACGCCAACGTCATCCGGCGCGGACAGGCCACCGAGAAGGAGGAGGTGCGGGCCGCCCGCTGGGCCACCGTCCTCATCGGCGTCGTCTCGATCGCCCTCGGCGCCCTCGCCCGCGACCTCAACGTCGCCGGCCTGGTCGCCCTCGCCTTCGCCGTCGCCGCCTCCGCCAACCTGCCGACGATCCTCTACAGCCTCTTCTGGAAGCGGTTCACCACCCAGGGAGCGCTCTGGTCGATCTACGGCGGACTGGTCTCCGCGGTCGTCCTCGTGCTCTTCTCGCCCGTCGTCTCCGGCAAGCCGACCTCCATGTTCAAGAGCGTCGACTTCTACTGGTTCCCGCTGGAGAACCCCGGCCTGGTCTCCATCCCGCTCGGCTTCCTGCTCGGCTGGCTCGGCTCGATCCTCTCCAAGGAGGAGCCGGACAAGGGCAAGTACGCGGAACTGGAGGTCAAGTCCCTCACCGGTGTCGGAGCGCACTGAGTCGTATACGTTCCGCTGCGGGCCGACGGCCGCGTCGTATGGTTCTACGACGCGGCCGTCCCGGTCCTCGTGACAATCGGCCCGTGCCCGATGTCCGAGGGCTCACGTAGGCTCGTACACAAGCGAACCGGAAGAAGGGGAGGGGGCCCAGTGCTCATCGACACCTACGGCCGAGTGGCCACCGACCTGCGGGTCTCCCTGACCGACCGGTGCAATCTGCGCTGTACGTACTGCATGCCGGAAGAGGGCCTGCAGTGGCTGGCCAAGCCCGACCTGCTCACCGACGACGAGATCGTCCGGCTGATACGGATCGCGGTCACCGACCTCGGCGTCACCGAGGTCCGCTTCACCGGCGGCGAGCCCCTGCTCCGCCCCGGCCTCGTCGGGATCGTCGAGCGCTGCGCCGCCCTGGAGCCCCGCCCCCGCATGTCGCTGACCACCAACGGCATCGGACTCAAGCGCACCGCCGGCGCCCTGAAGGCGGCCGGCCTCGACCGGGTCAACGTCTCCCTCGACACCCTGCGCCCCGAGGTCTTCAAGACCCTCACCCGCCGCGACCGCCACCAGGACGTCCTCGACGGCATGGCCGCCGCCCGCGACGCCGGCCTCACCCCCGTCAAGGTCAACGCCGTCCTGATGCCCGGGCTCAACGCGGACGAGGCCCCCGACCTCCTCGCCTGGGCGATCGAGCAGGACTACGAGCTCCGCTTCATCGAGCAGATGCCGCTCGACGCCCAGCACGGCTGGAAGCGCGACGGCATGATCACCGCCGGGGACATCCTGGAGTCCCTGCGCACCCGCTTCACCCTGACCCCCGAGGGCTCCGAGGAGCGCGGCTCGGCCCCCGCCGAGCGCTGGGTCGTCGACGGCGGCCCGCACACGGTCGGCGTCATCGCCTCCGTCACCCGCCCCTTCTGCCGGGCCTGCGACCGCACCCGGCTCACCGCCGACGGCCAGGTCCGCACCTGCCTCTTCGCCACCGAGGAGACCGACCTGCGGGCGGCGCTCCGCTCGGACGCCCCGGACGCGGCGATCGCCGACCTCTGGAAGAAGGCCATGTGGGGCAAGAAGGCCGGCTCGGGCCTCGACGACCCCAGCTTCCTCCAGCCCGACCGCCCGATGTCGGCGATCGGCGGCTGAGCCCCGGCCGCTCGGGCCGGGTCACCATCCGGTCAGGCCGGGTCCCAGTCGGTCAGCAGGACGACGTCCTTCAGGAAACCCCGTACGCCCAGGAACTGGGAGAGGTGCTCGCGGTGCTCCTCGCACGCGAGCCACGTCTTGCGCCGCTCCGGCGTGTGGAGCTTGGGGTTGTTCCAGGCGAGCACCCACACGGCGTCGGCCCGGCACCCCTTGGCGGAACAGATCGGCTTCTCTTCGCTCACTGGACCCTGGATCACCTGATCATTGTCCAGCAAGGGCGATGCCGGGCAGCCACGGGGGGAGCTGCCCGGCATCGGTCCGTCGCTCCGACGGGGGATGCGGAGCGCGTAGGCAGTATGTCACGGCGCATGGGGTGCGGTGCACCGGAACTTCATGATTGATCTGAGCATTTCTTGAGCTTCGCGCTCACCGAACGTGATCGGTCCGGCCGTACGCACCGTAGGTGGGTTCCGCTACGGCTTCCGCGCCCGGATCGAGCGCGGGCCGCACCGGAGCCGGGACGAAGGTGGAGGGAAGGGACGGCGCGCTCTCCCGGCCCGCGTTGGCGATCACCACCGCGATGTACGGGAGTACCGCGCCGAGCACCAGGGCCACCACCGCCACCGGCCGCTGCACGTTCCACAGCGAGGCCGCGGCGATCACCGCGAGGGTGCGCACCGACATCGACACCACGTACCGGCGCTGCCGGCCCCGGACGTCGTCGGCGAGCCCCTGCCGGGCCCCGGTGATCCGGAAGACCTCGGTTCCGCCATGCTTCCGCATCACATTCCACCGCCCACGCGCCGTGCCGGACCCTCCCCGGTCCGGACCTGATTCCACGGTACGCCCGCCGTCCCGGGCGGACGAGACCGGGGCACGTCTGGAGCCGTCCGACATGCGCGGTATGCCCGATCGGTCGAGACTGGGCACACATGCGCACAAGGAGGCGACGATGAGTTGGTTGTGGGCGATCATTGTGGGCCTGGTCCTGGGCCTGCTCGCCAAGGCGATCCTCCCCGGCAAGCAGCAGATCCCGCTGTGGCTGACGACCGTGTTCGGCATTCTGGGCAGCGTGCTCGGCAACGCGGTCGCGACCTGGATCGGGGTCAACGACACCAAGGGAATCGACTGGACCCGTCATCTGCTCCAGCTCATCGGCGCCGTCGCCGTGGTGGGAGTCGGGGACATGCTGTGGGCCTCGATGAAGGGCAACCGCAGACGGGCCTGACTCCCGGGGCCTGACCCCCGGGGCCCGGCCCCGCGGACACCGGCGAGGCCCCGGCCCCGCCCGTCGGCACGACGGAGGCCCGGTACGGCGCAGCGCGCGCGTACCGGGCCTCCGCCCGTGTCCGTACGGGGTCAGCCGGCGACGACCTCGATCGCCGCCAGGTTCTTCTTGCCTCGGCGCAGCACCAGCCAGCGCCCGTGCAGCAGCTCGTCCGCCGACACCTCGGCGTCCTCGGCCGTCACCTTCACGTTGTTCACGTAGGCGCCGCCCTCCTTCACCGTGCGGCGGGCCGCCGACTTGCTCGGCGCGAGACCGACCTCGGCGAACAGGTCCACCACCTGGCCCAGCTCCGTCACGCGCGCGTGCGGCAGCTCGGACAGGGCGGCGGCCAGCGTCGCCTCGTCCAGGTCGCCCAGCTCGCCCTGGCCGAACAGCGCCTTGGAGGCGTCGATCACCGCCCGGCACTGCTCGGCGCCGTGCACCAGCGTGGTGAGCTCCTCGGCGAGCGCCCGCTGCGCCGTACGGGCCTGCGGCCGCTCGGCCGTCAGCCGCTCCAGCTCCTCCAGCTCCTCGCGGGACTTGAAGGACAGGATCCGCATGTAGGTGGAGATGTCCCGGTCGTCCACGTTCAGCCAGAACTGGTAGAACGCGTACGGCGTGGTCATCTCCGGGTCCAGCCAGACGGCGCCGCTCTCGGTCTTGCCGAACTTGGTGCCGTCGGCCTTCACCATCAGCGGCGTCGCCAGCGCGTGGACCTGCGCCTCCGGCTCCAGCTTGTGGATCAGGTCCAGGCCCGCCACCAGGTTGCCCCACTGGTCGGAGCCGCCCTGCTGCAGCGTGCAGCCGTAGCGCCGGTACAGCTCCAGGAAGTCCATGCCCTGGAGGAGCTGGTAGCTGAACTCGGTGTAGCTGATGCCCTGCTCGGACTCCAGGCGCCGGGCCACGGAGTCCTTGGTCAGCATCTTGTTGACCCGGAAGTGCTTGCCGATGTCCCGCAGGAACTCGATCGCCGACATGCCGGCGGTCCAGTCCAGGTTGTTCACCATGACCGCCGCGTTCTCCCCCTCGAAGGAGAGGAACGGCTCGATCTGCGAGCGCAGCCGGTTCACCCAGTTCGCGACCGTCTCCGGGTCGTTCAGGGTGCGCTCGGCGGTCGGCCGCGGGTCACCGATCTGGCCGGTGGCCCCGCCGACCAGCGCCAGCGGCCGGTGCCCGGCCTGCTGGAGCCGGCGGACGGTGAGGACCTGGACCAGGTGGCCGACGTGGAGACTGGCCGCGGTCGGGTCGAAACCGCAATAGAACGTGACGGGACCGTCCGCGAGCGCCTTGCGCAGGGCCTCTTCGTCGGTGGACTGGGCGAAGAGCCCGCGCCACTTCAGCTCGTCGACGATGTCCGTCACGATCTTCGGTCTCCTTGATTGATGGTCGTCACGCCACCCCCAGTCTATGGGGGTCAGACGCCCTTGCTGACCGAGCTCATGTTGAAGTCCGGCACCCGCAGGGCGGGCATCGCGGCCCGGGTGAACCAGTCGCTCCACTCGCGCGGCAGCGTCTTCTCCGTCCGGCCCGCCTCGGTGGCCCGCGACAGCAGGTCGACCGGCGACTCGTTGAACCGGAAGTTGTTCACCTCGCCGACCACCTCGCCGTTCTCGACGAGGTAGACGCCGTCCCGGGTCAGCCCGGTGAGCAGCAGCGTCGCCGGGTCGACCTCGCGGATGTACCAGAGGCAGGTCAGCAGCAGACCGCGCTCGGTGGCGGAGACCATCTCCTCCAGCGACCGCTCGCCGCCGCCGTCCAGGATCAGGTTCCCCGCCCCCGGGGCCACCGGCAGCTTCGTGAGCCCCGCGGAGTGCCGGGTGGTGATCAGATGCTCCAGCCGGCCGTCCCGCACCCAGTCCACGGGGGAGATCGGCAGACCGTTGTCGAAGGCCGAGGAGTCGTCGCCGGAGGAGTGGGCGATCACGAACGGCGCCGACTCCAGGCCCGGCTCGTTCGGGTCGCTGCGCAGGGTCAGCGGCAGCGGCGAGAGGGTCTCGCCGATCCGGGTGCCGCCGCCGGGCTTGGAGAAGACCGTGCGGCCCTCCACGGCGTCCCGGGCCACCGAGGACCAGAGCTGGTAGATCAGCAGGTCGGCCACGGCGGTCGGCGGCAGCAGCGTCTCGTAGCGCCCGGCCGGCAGCTCGATCCGCCGCTCCGCCCAGTTGAGCCGGGTGGCGAGCTCGCCGTCCAGCGCGGTCGGGTCGACGTCCTTGAAGTCCCGCGTCGCCCGCCCGGCCCACGCGCTGCGGGCGCGGTCCGGCGACTTGGCGTTGAGCTCCAGGGTGCCGTTGGGCTGGTCGTGCCGCAGCCGCAGCCCCGTGGACGTGCCCAGGTAGGTCGACGTGAGCTGGTGGTGGGCGAAGCCGTACAGCTCGCGGCCGCCGGCCCGGGCCCGCGCGAACGCCTCGCCAAGCGCGGGCGCGAAGGCGTCGAAGACGGCGGAGGTGGTCTCGGCCGGCGCGTCGGTGAAGTCCGGCGACGCGGGCACGCCCTCGACCAGCGGCTGGGCGTCCTCGGCGGGCCCGGCCGCCCGCGCGGCCTCCTCGGCGGCCCGGACCAGCGGCTCCAGGTCCTCGGCGGTCACGGCGGACCGGGACACCACACCGGAGGCGGTGCCCTCGGCACCGTCCACGGTGGCGATCACGGTCAGCGTACGGCCACGCGTGACCCCGTTGGTGGTCAGCGCGTTCCCGGCCCAGCGCAGATTCGCCGAGGACTCCTCGTCGGCGATGACGACACACCCGTCCGCGCGGGACAGCTCCAGCGCCCGCTCGACGATCTCGTACGGCTTGCTGACGCGGCTCATCGACCGGCCTCCTGCGTCGTGTTGAGGATGTTCACACCCCGGAACAGGGCGGACGGGCAGCCGTGGGAGACCGCGGCGACCTGGCCCGGCTGGGCCTTGCCGCAGTTGAACGCGCCGCCCAGGACGTACGTCTGGGGGCCGCCCACCTGCTCCATGGAGCCCCAGAAGTCCGTCGTCGTCGCCTGGTACGCCACGTCCCGGAGCTGGCCCGCGAGCCGGCCGTTCTCGATGCGGAAGAAGCGCTGGCCGGTGAACTGGAAGTTGTAGCGCTGCATGTCGATGGACCACGAGCGGTCGCCGACCACGTAGATGCCCCGTTCCACGCCGCCGATCAGGTCCTCCGTGGACAGACCGCCCGGATCGGGCTGGAGCGACACGTTCGCCATCCGCTGCACCGGCACATGGCCGGGGGAGTCGGCGAAGGCGCAGCCGTTGGAGCGGCCGAGCCCGGTCAGCTTCGCGATCCGGCGGTCCAACTGGTAGCCGACCAGCGTGCCGTCCTTCACCAGGTCCCAGGACTGCGCCTCGACGCCCTCGTCGTCGTAACCGATGGTCGCGAGCCCGTGCTCGGCGGTCCGGTCACCCGTCACGTTCATGATCGAGGAGCCGTAGGCCAGCCTGCCCAGTTGGTCGAAGGTGGCGAACGAGGTGCCCGCGTACGCCGCCTCGTAGCCGAGCGCCCGGTCCAGCTCGGTCGCGTGGCCGATCGACTCGTGGATCGTCAGCCACAGGTTGGACGGGTCCACGACCAGGTCGTAGCGCCCGGCCTCGACGCTCGGCGCCCGCATCTTCTCGGCGAGCAGCTCCGGGATCTCCTCCAGCTCCTTGTCCCAGTCCCAGCCGGTGCCCGTCAGGTACTCCCAGCCCCGCCCGACCGGCGGCGCGATCGTCCGCATCGAGTCGAACTCGCCGGTCGACCCGTCCACGGCGACCGCCGTGAGCTGCGGGTGCAGCCGGACCCGCTGCTGGGTGGTGACGGTGCCGGCCGTGTCCGCGTAGAACTTGTTCTCGAAGACGGTGAGCAGCGAGGCGTCCACGTGGGCCACGCCGTCGGCCCGCAGCAGCCGCGCGCTCCAGTCGGCGAGCAGCCCGCTCTTCTCCTCGGGGGAGATGGTGAAGGGATCGATCTCGTACGAGGAGATCCACACCTTGTCGGCGTGCACCGGCTCCTCCGCGAGCTCCACACGCTCGTCGGACCCGGCCGCCGCGATCACCTTCGCCGACAGCTTCGCCATCGCCACCGCCTGTGAGGCGACCCGCGCGGCCGCGTCCATGGTCATGTCCACCCCGGACGCGAACCCCCACGCCCCGCCGTGCACCACCCGCACCGCGTAGCCGAGGTCCGTGATGTCCGAGGAACCCGAGGGCTTGGCGTCGCGCAGCCGCCACGAGGCGCTGCGCACCCGCTCCAGGCGGAAGTCGGCGTGTTCGGCGCCGAGCGCCCGCGCCCGCGCGAGCGCCGCGTCGGCCAGCGCCCGCAACGGAAGCTGGGTGAAGGCTTCGTCGAGGGAATGGGTCCCAGATTGCACAGCTTGTCTCCTGTCGTGTGAGACCGGTCGCCCCTGATCATGTCGTGCTTTCGGCCGCGACGCCCAGACCTTTCTGTAGGGACCCGACAGTGACACCAGGAAGCCACTGTCAGGGCCCGATTCTCCGTATTGCGGAAGCGACCGATAGGTTTTCGGCATACCAGACCGCTATCGAAAGGGTGATCCGTTGAGCCGCTCGGTTCTCGTCACCGGAGGAAACCGGGGCATCGGCCTCGCCATCGCCCGCGCGTTCGCCGAGGCGGGCGACAAGGTCGCGTTCACGTACCGGTCCGGCGAGCCGCCGGCCGCCCTGACCGACCTGGGCTGCCTGGCCGTCAAGTGCGACATCACCGACGCCGAGCAGGTGGAGCAGGCGTACAAGGAGATCGAGGAGAAGCACGGTCCGGTCGAGGTCCTCGTGGCCAACGCCGGCGTGACGAAGGACCAGCTCCTGATGCGCATGTCCGAGGAGGACTTCACGTCCGTCCTCGACACCAACCTCACCGGCACCTTCCGGGTCGTCAAGCGTGCCAACCGCGGCATGCTGCGCGCCAAGAAGGGCCGGGTCGTGCTGATCTCCTCGGTCGTCGGTCTGCTCGGCTCGGCGGGCCAGGCGAACTACGCCGCCTCGAAGGCCGGACTGGTCGGTTTCGCGCGGTCGCTGGCCCGTGAGCTCGGCTCGCGCAACATCACCTTCAACGTCGTCGCGCCCGGTTTCGTCGCCACCGACATGACCGCGGTGCTCACCGACGAGCAGCGCGCCGGCATCGTGTCCCAGGTGCCGCTGGGCCGCTACGCGCAGCCCGAGGAGATCGCCGCCACGGTGAAGTTCCTCGCCTCGGACGACGCCTCGTACATCACTGGAGCCGTCATCCCGGTTGACGGCGGATTGGGCATGGGTCACTGATCACATGAGCGGAATTCTCGAGGGCAAGCGCATCCTGATCACCGGTGTGCTGATGGAGTCCTCCATCGCCTTCCACGCCGCGAAGCTGGCCCAGGAGCAGGGCGCGGAGATCATCCTCACCGCCTGGCCCCGGCCGACGCTGACCGAGCGCATCGCCAAGAAGCTGCCGCAGCCCGACAAGGTGAAGGTCCTGGAGCTCGACGTCTCCAACGACGAGCACCTGGCGCGCCTGGAGGGCCAGGTGCGCGAGCACCTCGGCGACCGTCTGGACGGCGTCGTGCACTCCATCGGCTTCGCCCCGCAGGACGCGCTCGGCGGCAACTTCCTGAACACGCCGTTCGAGTCGGTCGCCACCGCCATGCACGTCTCGGCCTTCTCCCTGAAGTCCCTGACGATGGCGCTGCTGCCGCTGATGAGCGAGGGCGGCTCGGTCGTCGGCCTCACCTTCGACGCGAAGTTCGCCTGGCCGCAGTACGACTGGATGGGCCCGGCCAAGGCGGCCCTGGAGGCCACCAGCCGCTACATGGCCCGCGACCTCGGCAAGCAGAACATCCGCTGCAACCTGGTCTCGGCCGGCCCGCTCGGTTCGATGGCCGCCAAGTCCATCCCCGGTTTCTCCGAGCTGGCCAGCGTGTGGGACAGCCGCTCCCCGCTGGAGTGGGACCTGTCCGACCCGGAGCCGGCGGGCCGCGCCATCGTCGCCCTGCTCTCCGACTGGTTCCCGAAGACGACGGGCGAGATCGTCCACGTGGACGGCGGTCTGCACGCGATCGGCGCCTGACGCCGAGCGCACGCCGTACGTGAAGGGGCCGGGGCCCGCCGATGAGGCGGGACCCGGCCCTTCGCGATTCCGCAACCCGGGGCCCGAGTCGAAAAGTGGGCCGAACCACCCCAGACTGGGTCAGAGCACGATGTTCAGGGCGTGACGTTCCGGCTACTGCTCGGGGAGGAGGTACGGACATGCGCGCACTCCACCGCGGTACCGCCGCCTTCGCCACGGCCGTCGCCCTCTTCACCGGGATGGCCGTCGCGGCCGAGGTCCGCGCCGCCCCCGCCCCCGTGGACGAAGCCGTCGGCCGGCCCGCCGCCGAGCAGCCCGAGAACTTCGGCGCCTCCTGCCACACCGTCGTCGAGGGCTCCCAGGTCACGGCGTACTGCCGCAACCCCTATCCCGACACCGACCGGGTCCGGCTGCACGTCGAATGCGCCCGCTGGTGGGACCTCGACACCGACAGCGCCCCCGTCGTGGTCCTCCCGGCCGACCACGCCCAGGTGACCGGCCGCTGCTGGAAGGAGGTCCGCGCGGCCTGGACCACCCACGAGCCGGCGGGCCGGAACTAGGCCGTCGTGGCGCTCCGGACCCCTGGGCTCGGCTCCGACTCGGGCTCCGCTTCCGGCTCCGCGCCGCTCCTGAGGCACAGGAACGGATAGCTCGCCGCCTCCGCCGCCGCCCGCTCCGCGTCGCCCGCGCGGATCGCCTCCACCAGGCGCGCGTGGTCCATGTGATTCTCCGGCCGCAGCTCCCGGCCCACGTCCTCGCGCAGCCACTCCCGCAGCACATGCCCCAGGTCCGCGTACAGCTCGGTCAGCACCTCGTTGTGCGAGGCGACCACCACGGCGTGGTGGAAGGCGGCGTCCACGGTGACGAACTCCTCCGCGTCGCCCGACGCCCACACCTCCTCGCGCTTGAGGAGCAGGGCGTCCAGTTGCCTGAGGTCCCGGTCCGTACGCCGCCGCGCCGCCAGCCGCGCCGCCGAGGACTCCAGGGTGGAGCGCAGCTCCGCGATATGGCGGGGGTCCGAGCCGGCGAACCTGCGGTGCATCACCCCGGCCAGCTCGCTCGTCGCCACCACATAGGTGCCCGAGCCCTGCCGGATGTCGAGCAGCCCGTTGTGCGCCAGCGCGCGGACCGCCTCCCGCACGGTGTTGCGGGCGACGCCGAGCTGCTCGACGAGCTCCGGCTCCGTCGGGATCCGCGATCCCACCGGCCACTCGCCGGAGGTGATCTGGTTCCGCAGCTCGGCGATCACCTGATCGGAGAGCCCGGTCCGCCGGGGATGGCCGAGCGCCATGCTGCACCTACCGTTTCGTCGAGAAGAGTGGCGAGGGTGGTCCGGAATTCGTTCGAGATTGGACAACCAATCATCCCATGATTCTATGATGGGGCCCATGCCTGACGAGCCGCAGACCCTCGACCACGCCGCCACCGCGACGACGGCCCGTCCCACCCGGGGCGCCGATTCTCCCGCACCCAGCGCGCGACCCGCCCGCTGGATCACCCGGCTCGTCGTCGTCGGCCTCGTCCTCGCCGCCCTCAACCTGCGACCGGCCATCACCAGCCTCGGCGCCCTCCTCGAAGAGGTCACCGCCGGCCTCCACATGAGCGGCAGCGTCGCCGGTGTCCTCACCTCCGTACCGCCGCTCTGCTTCGCCGTCTTCGGCATCGCCGCCCCGCGCCTCGCCCGCCGCTTCGGCCCCGTCGCCATCGTCTGCGCCGGCATGGCCGCGATCTTCGCGGGCCTGGTGCTGCGCCCCTTCGCCGGCGGCACCGCCGGGTTCCTCGCGGCCAGCGCCCTCGCCCTCATGGGCATCGCGCTCAGCAACGTCCTCATGCCGGTCCTCGTCAAGAAGTACTTCCCGGACCGCGTCGGCAGCATGACCGGCCTCTATTCAATGGCCCTCGCCCTGGGCACCTCCGTGGCGGCCGCCGCGACCGTGCCCCTGACCGCCGCGCTGGGCGGCTGGCGGCTCGGCCTCGGCATATGGGCGGGCCTCGCGGCCCTCGCCGTGCTCCCCTGGCTGCCGCTGCTCCGCGACCGCGCCACGCAGGCGCGTACGGGGACGGGGACGGACGCGGGCCCGGGCACCTCCGGCGCCACCGCCTCCAGCGCCGTGCCCGCCGCCGCCGGGACGCCCGCCGCGCCGCGCGTCACCCGCAGCCGCACCGCCTGGGCCCTCGCCGCCTTCTTCGGCCTCCAGGCCACCGGCGCCTACATCACCATGGGCTGGATGCCGCAGATCTTCCGCGACGCCGGCGTGCCCGCCTCGACCGCGGGCGTGCTCCTCGCCGTCACCATGGTCATGGGCGTGCCGCTCGCCTTCGTCATCCCCAAGCTCGCCTCCCGGATGCGGAACCAGTGGCCCATCGTCGTCGCCCTCGGCCTGTGCGGACTCGGCGGCTACACCGGCCTCTACGTCGCCCCCGCCGCCGGCGCGTGGGCCTGGGCCCTGCTCCTGGGCGTCTCCAACTGCGCCTTCCCGCTCGCCCTCACCATGATCGGGATGCGCTCGCGGACCGGCGCCGGCGTCGTGAAGCTCTCCGCCTTCGCCCAGAGCGTCGGCTACCTCATCTCCATCCCCGGCCCGCTGCTCGTCGGCGTCCTCTACCAGCACAGCGGCGGCTGGGGCCTGCCCATCGCCCTCATGGGCGGCCTGATGGTCCCGCAGATGATCGTCGGCAGCCTCGCGGGCCGTGACCGGACCGTCGAGGACGAATGCTGAGATGCGAGAATGTGCGCATGCCCGTACTCGAACCGAACCCCCCGAACGGCCAGAAGAAGCTCCTCATCGTCTTCGGCACGATGATCGGCATCACGGTCCTCATCGGCGTCATCGCCTCCCTCGCCTCTCCCTGAGCCGCGAAGGTGGGGCCTGCCCCCGTATCCCCTAGGGGGCGGGTGTCAGGGTGAAGTGGGTGGATCACCTGATGGGCCACCGCCGCCGCGCTCCGTACGGTGGAACCGACCCAGCGAGCACGCGGATCCCATCCCACGGAGGCGGCCATGACGGCGCGAACGCACACCGGCGCCCGGAGCGTCCCGACCCCCTCGGCCGGCGTCGACACCCGACTGCCCTGGTGGGCGCTGGCCCTTCCCGTCCTCGCCTTCGTCGCCCTCTTCCTGCTCATCACGGGGCCGGGGGAGGCCCACGCGACGGCCGGTGACCCGGGCGTCGGAGGCTTCCTGGAGCGGCTCCGGCAAACCCTCCCTCTCTGAGTCGAGGGGGGCCGATTCATGCGAAGCTGTGGGGCATGAGCGTCGACACACCCCGAAGGATCGTGCTCCTCCGACACGCCAAGGCGGACTGGCCCCAGACCTCAGACCACGAGCGCCCGCTCGCCGATCGCGGTCGCCAGGACGCCCCGCTGGCGGGCCGCAAGCTCGCCGCCGAAGGCTTCGGCTTCGACCTGGCCCTCTGCTCCACCGCGGTGCGGACCCGGGAGACCTGGAAGCTCGTCGCCCCGCAGTTGCCCGAGCGCCCCAAGACCGTGTACGAGGAGCGGCTGTACGAGGCATCCCTCGGCGAGCTCATCGCCGTGGTCAACGAGACTCCCGACACGGTGGCCAACCTGCTCCTCATCGGCCACAACCCCGGGATGCACGCGCTCGCCGACGCCCTCTCCGGCGGCTCCGAGGGCGACGCGCTCGAGCGGATGACCCGCAGCGGCTTTCCCACCGCCGCCTTCGCCGTCGTGACCTTCGACGGCTCCTGGAAGTCCGTCGAGCACGGCATGAACGGCACCCTGGCCGAGTTCTGGGCCCCGCACGCCTGAGCCGCGGTGTGCCGGGGCGCGCGCCCGACCCGTACCGCACCGGCGCACACCCGTACGCGAAGGGGCCCGGCCGTCACAGGACGGCCGGGCCCCTCATGTCTCGCGCCTCAGTGCGGCAGGTCCTCCGCGCCGCCGTCCGCGGCCTCTACCTCCTCGCGGGTGATCCCGAGCAGGTAGAGCACCGTGTCCAGGAACGGCACGTTCACCGCGGTGTGCGCCGCCTCCCGCACCACCGGCTTGGCGTTGAACGCCACCCCGAGCCCGGCCGCGTTCAGCATGTCCAGATCGTTGGCCCCGTCGCCGATCGCGACCGTCTGCGCCAGCGGCACCCCGGCCTCCGCGGCGAAGCGGCGCAGCAGCCGCGCCTTGCCCGCCCGGTCCACGATCTCCCCGGTGACCCGGCCGGTGAGCCTGCCGTCGACGATCTCCAGGGTGTTCGCCTGGGCGAAGTCCAGCCCCAGCTTCTCCTTCAGGTCGTCGGTGACCTGCGTGAATCCGCCGGAGACCACGCCGACCTGGTAGCCGAGCCGCTTGAGCGTACGGATCAGGGTCCGCGCCCCGGGCGTCAGCCGCACCTCCTCGCGGACCTTGTCGACCACGGAGGCGTCCAGGCCGGCCAGCAGCTCCACCCGCGCGTGCAGGGACTGCTCGAAGTCCAGCTCGCCGCGCATCGCCGCCGCCGTCACCTCGGCGACCTTGTCCTCGCAGCCCGCGTGCGCCGCGAACAGCTCGATGACCTCGTCCTGGATCAGCGTCGAGTCGACGTCCATCACCACGAGCCGCTGGGCCCGCCGGTGCAGCCCGGCGGAGACCACGGCCACGTCGACGCCGACCGAGTGCGCCTCGGTGGCGAGCGCCGTGCGCAGCGCCTCCGTCGCACAGCCCGAGACGGCGAACTCGACGGCCGTCACCGGATACTTCGCCAGCCGGAAGATACGGTCGATGTTGCCGCCGGTCCCGGCGATCCTGGCCGCTATGGCCGCCGTCTGCTCGGCGGTCAGCGGGTGCCCGAGCACGGTGACGTGCGAGCGTCCCTCACCGCGCGGACGGTTGTCGCCGGTGCCCGAGATGATCTCGGCCTGCAGCTTCATGGACTCGGCCCAGTTGTGCACGGTCGCCCGAAGCTCGCCCTGGGAGGCGACGGTCGGCTCCGTGACCAGCGCGCACAGGACGAGGCGGCCGCGGGACACGACCTGCTCGATGTCCACGACGTCGACGGAGAAGGCGGCGAGGGTGTCGAAGAGTCCGGCGGTGATCCCGGGACGGTCCTTCCCGAAGATCTTGACGAGAAGAGTGGGCACGTCCGAGGCGGGGACGTCCGATGTCTGCGATGCGCTCATGGTGCTTCCACCGTATCGGGCACCGCGTGCCACCCGGCCCCCCGTCCCGCCTGACGGACACCCGTACGACCGCGCGGACGCCCGGAACGCCCGGCCTGTGCACATGCGCAAGCTCTTCACGCGGGCCGACTTTCGGATACGGGCCGGGGCCTGAAATAGTTCCCCCGGATGTTCACCATCCCTGGGCTCCCAGCGACGGGGGTACATCGGGGGACAAGTAGTGGGGCATGGAGTGCCAGAACTCGTACTGGAATTGAATGGAAGGACCTGGACCCTCGATCCGTCCAGGTCGTACACCCTGGGCCGTGATCCCCAGGGCGACCTCGTGATCGACGACGCCAGGGTCTCGTGGCGGCACGCCACGGTGAGCTGGGGCGGCCGGAGCTGGGTCATCGAGGACCACGGCTCCACCAACGGCACGTTCGTGCAGGGGCAGCGGATCCACCAGGTGGAGATCGGGCCCGGCTCGGCCGTCCACCTCGGCAACGCCACCGACGGTCCGCGGCTGAACCTCGCCGCCGTCGGAGCACCGGCCCAGCAGGGGGTCCCGCAGCAGGCCCAGCAGCCCGTGCAGCAGCCGGCCCACCAGGCCGCGCCGCACCAGGCCGCGCCGGCCGACTGGGCCACCCACCAGGCCCCGCCGCAGCACCAGGCTCCGCAGCACCAGGCCCCGCCGCAGCAGGGCTGGCAGCAGCAGGCGCCGCAGGCGGTCCCGCACCAGCAGCATCACCAGCAGCAGCCGCACCAGGCGCCGCCGCAGACCCCGCAGGAGGTCTACGCGTCGAAGGTTCCGCCGCAGCAGGCCGGCCCGCAGGGCGCGATGCCGATGCACGGCGACCGCAGCCCGACGACCTTCCACCAGTTGAACCTCGGCCGCGTCATGCGGATCGGCCGTGCGCTCGAGAACGAGCTGGTCGTCTCCGACCTCCAGGTCTCCCGCCTCCACGCCGAGTTCCACGCGACGCCCGACGGCCGCTTCGAGATCCGCGACCTCGGCTCGCACAACGGCACGTACGTCAACGGCCAGCCGATCCCCAAGGGCGGCACCGTCCTCCTCGGCCCCAACG
The DNA here is from genome assembly GCF_040612775.1 of Streptomyces sp. NPDC006339. NCBI lineage: Bacteria > Bacillati > Actinomycetota > Actinomycetes > Kitasatosporales > Streptomycetaceae > Streptomyces > Streptomyces sp. NPDC006339. The sequence goes on along the minus strand of NZ_JBEXQW010000004.1, from coordinate 13,127 downwards.
ACATCGTCGGCGTCGGCCACTCGACCTTCCGGATCGTCGGCAACCAGCTCGAGGAGTTCGTCGACACCGGCGAGGTCTCCTTCTCGGCCCGCCACCTCACGGTGACCGTCGACGGCGGCAAGCAGATCCTCAAGGACGTCACCTTCGGCGTCCCCGAGAAGTCGCTGATCGGCGTCATCGGCCCCTCCGGCTCCGGCAAGTCGACCCTCCTCAAGGCGCTCACCGGCTACCGGCCCGCCGACCAGGGCGACGTCCTCTACGACAACCGCAGCCTCTACAAGCAGTTCGCCGAGCTGCGCCAGCGCATCGGTCTGGTCCCGCAGGACGACATCCTGCACAAGGAGCTGACCGTCCAGAAGGCGCTGCGCTACGCGGCCAAGCTCCGCTTCCCCGGCGACACCGCCGAGGCCGAGCGCGAGGCCCGGATCGGCGAGGTGCTGCGCGAGCTCAAGCTCGACATCCACAAGGAGAAGAAGGTCACCTCCCTCTCCGGTGGCCAGCGCAAGCGCGTCTCCGTGGCCCTGGAGCTGCTGACCAAGCCGTCGCTGATCTTCCTGGACGAGCCGACCTCCGGCCTCGACCCGGGCATGGACCGCGACGTCATGCAGCTTCTGCGCGGCCTCGCCGACGACGGCCGCACGGTCCTCGTGGTCACCCACTCGGTGGCCGAGCTCGGCCTGTGCGACAAGCTGCTCGTGATGGCGCCCGGCGGCTCGGTGGCGTACTTCGGTCCGCCGGACGAGGCGCTGAACTTCTTCGGCTACTCCACCTGGGCCGACGTCTTCTCCGCGTTCGAGAACTACCGCGACTACGACTGGGCGGGCCGCTGGAAGGGCTCGCAGCACTACCAGATGTACGCGGCCGAGATCGACGCCGTCGCCGCCCAGCCGGTCCAGATGCCGCAGCAGGCCCAGCAGGCGATGAGCAAGCCGCCCAAGCCGCAGGGCTGGGGCTCCCAGCTCTGGACCCTGATCCGCCGCTACGTGTCGGTGATCGCCTCCGACGTGGGCTTCATCGCCCTGATGGTGATCCTGCCGGCCGTCCTCGGCGCGGTCTCGGTGGTCATCCCCGCCGACTTCGGCCTGGGCAAGCCCACCCCGCCGTCCCGCTACAACGGCGACGCCGGCACGATCATGCTGATCCTCGCGGTCGGCATGTGCTTCTCGGGCGCCGCCAACTCCGTACGAGAACTGATCAAGGAACGGGTCATCTACGAGCGAGAGCGCGCCACCGGCCTGTCCCGCTCCGCGTACCTGATGTCCAAGGTCATCGTCCTCGGCCTGATCACCGCCTTCCAGGGCGTGATCATCTGCGGCATCGGCTTCTCCACCCGTGAGCTGCCCGAAGAGGGCCTCTTCATGCCGCCGGCCGTCGAGCTGTGCATCCAGGTCATCGCGCTCGGCCTGACCTCGATGATGGTGGGCCTGGTCATCTCCTCGCTGGTGAAGACCGCCGAGAAGACGATGCCGCTGCTGGTCATGTTCGCGATCATCCAGGTCGTGTTCACCGGCATCCTCTTCCAGGTGTACGGCTCGCCGGGCCTGGAGCAGTTCGCCTGGCTCATGCCGTCGCGCTGGGGCATCGCCGGCGCGGGCACCACGCTCGACCTCGGGCGCCTGATGCCGCCGTGGGACCACAAGAACCCCGGCAACACCGACCCGCTGTGGGAGCACACGGTCGCCCAGTGGAGCATCGACCTCGGCATCCAGCTCCTCATGGCCGCGGTCTGCGTCGTCGTCGTGGCTCGGCTGCTGCGCCGCCACGAGCCGGAGGTCATGCGCAAGTAGACGCGGCCCCCGGGCTCCCACCCGGTCCGCGCGCACGCCGAAGGGCGGCACCCCGTGCGGGGTGCCGCCCTTCGGCATGTCCTGCGCGTCCCGGCCGTCGGCTCAGTACGCGCTGTTGACGTTGTCCATGGAGCCGTAGCGGTCGGCCGCGTAGTTGCAGGCGGCGACGATGTTGGCGACCGGGTCGTACTGGTCGAACTTGGTGCCCGGCACGTGGTAGGCCTTGAAGGTCGGGTAGATGACCTGGAGCAGACCCTTCGAGGGGACACCGTTGATGGCGTTGATGTCCCAGTTGTTGATGGCCCGCGGGTTACCGCTGGACTCCCGCATGATGTTGCGGTGGATGCCCTCGTAGGTGCCCGGGATGTTGTGCTTCTTCATGATGTGCAGCGCCTCGCGGATCCAGCCGTCGAGGTTGTTCGCGAAGACGGGCTGGCGGGCGGCGGCGCGGCTCGCGGCGGCCTTCTCGGCCGCGCGCTTCTTGGCCGCGGCCTCGGCCTTCTTCTTCGCGGCGGCGGCCTTGGCGGCCTCCGCCTTCTTCTTCGCCTCCGCGGCGGCCTTGGCCTTGGCGTCGGCCTCCTGCTTCGCCTTGAGGGCGAAGGCGGAGGTCTGCTCGTTCAGGCTGGCGGCCATGGCCTTGGCCTGCGGGCTGTTCGCGTCGTAGGACCACGCGACCTGCTGGGTGTTCGCGAGGGCCTGGGGCTCGACCTCGGCGGAGGCGTTGCCCGGGATGAGGGAGAAGCCGAGCGCCGCGGCGCTCAGAGCGGCGACGCCGGCGATCGTGGCCTTGTGGGTCTTCTTCAGACCACGACTGTGGCCAGGGGTGTTCGCAGACATGCAGGACTACCTCTTCGAATCGCTGGGGGTCGCTCAGGCCGGGGCGGCGCTCCGCCTAGCTCGGCGGCGACGAACGCAATTCTTAGCGGCAGCAAAATCCTGTGGCAAAGGTGTGACGTACGATCCCCGGTAGTGGATCAGGGGCCCCGCGAGGGCGCTCCGACAGGGGCCCGCGACCAGACCTGGCAGCGCTGATCTCGCCTTTACGCGTCCACTAGGGGGATTCGTAAGTGATGTGGGTCCTATGCGCGGGCTCACATCGGTCGCGTAACAACCTCACCAGGCGTTGCGCGCGCAATGCACACAGTGAGGCCCCTCCTCCCGGAGGAGGAGAAGGGCGCGGGCGGCCTCCTCCCGGAGTCGTCCGGCCGGCGGGGAAGGGCCCCGGCCTAGGTCCGCGGACCTAGGCGAGCGCCGTCCCCGGGCGGATACGGACCGTCACACCCCGCCGGTACGGTGAACGCATGAGCCACCGACCGAGCTCCGGCCTGGCCGCCGTGAGCAGCGCCCTGCTGGCGATGAACCGCCAGATGGAGGTCCGCGACGTCCTCAAGACGATCGTCGCCTCCGCGCGCGAGCTGCTCGACGCCGAGTACGCGGCGCTCGGCGTCCCCGACGACCACGGCGGCTTCGCCCAGTTCGTCGTGGACGGCGTCAGCGACGAGCAGTGGCGCGCCATCGGCCCCCTGCCCCGCCAGCACGGCATCCTCGCCGCCATGCTCCACAAGGCCGAGCCCGAGCGCCTCGCCGACGTCCGCAAGGACCCCCGCTTCGAGGGCTGGCCCGACGCCCACCCCGAGATGTCCGACTTCCTGGGGCTGCCGGTCCGCGACGGCGACGAGATCCTCGCCGCCCTCTTCCTCGCCAACAAGCGCTGCCCCAGGCCGTCCGGCGGCTGCGGCTTCACCGCCGAGGACGAGGAGCTCCTGACCCTCCTCGCCCAGCACGCCGCCATCGCCCTCACCAACGCCCGGCTCTACGAGCGCAGCCGCGAGCTCACCATCGCCGAGGAGCGCTCCCGCCTCGCCCACGAGCTGCACGACGCCGTCAGCCAGAAGCTCTTCTCCCTCCGCCTCACCGCCCAGGCCGCCGCCGCCCTCGTCGACCGCGACCCCGCGCGGGCCAAGGGCGAGCTCCAGCAGGTCGCCGAGCTCGCCGCCGAGGCCGCCGACGAGCTGCGCGCCGCCGTCGTCGAGCTCCGGCCCGCGGCCCTCGACGAGGACGGCCTGGTCCACACCCTGCGCACCCAGATCCAGGTCCTCGACCGCGCCCACACCGCCAAGGTCACCTTCGAGGGCGCCGGCGTCCGCGCGCTGCCCGCCGCCCAGGAGGAGGCCGTGCTCCGGGTGGCCCAGGAGGCCCTGCACAACGCGCTGCGCCACTCCGGCGCGGCCCGCGTCACCGTCTCCCTCACCCGCAGCGGGCAGGGGGCACGGCTCACCGTCACCGACGACGGCCGCGGCTTCGACCCCGGCACGGTCCGCACCGCCGGCCGCCACCTCGGCCTGGTCTCCATGCGCGACCGGGCCGCCGGCGTCGGCGGCACGCTCACCGTCACATCGGCCCCCGGCCGGGGCACCACGATCGAGATGGAGGTCCCCGGTGGCTGACAAGCCCATCCGCGTCCTGCTCGTCGACGACCACCAGGTCGTCCGCCGCGGCCTGCGCACCTTCCTGGAGGTCCAGGACGACATAGAGGTGGTGGGGGAGGCGTCCGACGGCGCGGAGGGCGTCACCGCCGCCGAGGAGCTGCGGCCGGACGTCGTCCTCATGGACGTGAAGATGCCCGGCACCGACGGCATCGAGGCGCTGCGCCGGCTGCGGGAGCTCGCCAACCCGGCCCGCGTCCTGATCGTCACCAGCTTCACCGAGCAGCGCACGGTCGTCCCCGCGCTGCGCGCCGGCGCGTGCGGATACGTCTACAAGGACATCGACCCCGACGCCCTCGCCGGCGCCATCCGCTCCGTCCACGCCGGCCATGTGCTCCTCCAGCCCGAGGTGGCCGACGCGCTCCTCAGCCAGGAGGACCAGGGGCAGGGCGGGGGCACGGGCCGCGGCTCCACGCTGACCGAGCGGGAGCGGGAGGTCCTCGGCCTCATCGCCGACGGCCGCTCCAACCGGGAGATCGCCCGCGCGCTCGTCCTGTCGGAGAAGACGGTCAAGACGCACGTCTCCAACATCCTCATGAAGCTGGACCTCGCCGACCGCACGCAGGCCGCGCTCTGGGCCGTACGGCACGGCCTGACCTCGTAGGTACGACCGTTCCCCTTTTCATACTGTCGGGTGGATGTCCCCCGTTCGGCGTAACCGGGCGGGGGAGGGGGCGTTCTTCAGGGTGTGCTGCGGCGGACCGGCCGCGGCGATGACCAGGAGGATCCCGAAGTGAACAACCTCAAGAAGGCCGCTGCCCTCACCATGGTCGCCGGTGGCATCGTCGCCGCCGGTGCCGGCGTCGCCTCCGCCCACGGCGGTGCGCACGCCCACGGGCAGGCCCTCAACTCGCCGGGCGTCGCCTCCGGCAACCTGGTGCAGGCCCCGGTCCACGTCCCCGTGAACGTCTCCGGCAACACGGTCAACGTGATCGGCCTGCTCAACCCGGCCTTCGGCAACGGCGCCGTCAACCACTGACGCCCCCACCGATCCACCGGCCCCCGGACGATCCCCCGGGGGCCGGTCCCTTCCCCCACGCGTCCCTCGCACCGCCCGGCGCCGGTGCGCCTCCCGGGCCGCCGGTGGTGACCGGCTGAGCCGGGGCTAGAGCTCCCGTTCCCTCTCCTCCACGTACGCGTTGTACGCGGCGACCTGTGCCCGCCGGGCCACCCGCTCCACCGGCCGCAGCGCCGCCCCCCGCGCCGCCAACCCCTCTCCCGACGCGTTCCTCGCACCGCTCGGCGCCGGGGCGCCTCCCGGGCTTCGGATCGCTGCGGCGGACTCCGTCCGCCGGTCGTGACCGGCGCGACCGGGACCGTGGGAGCGGGAGCCGCGCTCGCCAGGCGGGGCGTGGCGGAAGCCGCGCCGGCCGAGCCGGGGCTAGAGCTCCCGCTCCCTCTCCTCCACGTACGCGTTGTACGCCGCGACCTGCGCCCGCCGGGCCACCCGCTCCACCGGCCGCAGCGCCGCCCCCCGCGCCGCCATCTCCGACGCGCTCACCGCGCCGCCGTGGCCGTGGTCGTAGGCGAGGTCGACGAGCAGGCCGACGCGCTGGGCCAGCTCCAGGACGCGGACGGCGCGGGGCGGGTAGCCGGGGGCGAGGATCTCGCGGCCGGCCTCCGCGCGGGCGCGGTAGGCGTCGCGGGCCGCGTCCGCCGCCGGGCCCGACGCGGCGACGTCGAGACGCGTCAGCACCGTCGTCGCCTCCCGCAGCGCCTCCGCCAGCTCCCGCTCCGCCTCGCCGAGCGACGGCACGTCCGCCGGCGGAGCCTCCCGCACGGTCAGGCAGTGCCAGACCACCTCCACGTGCACATCGCCCTCCTGCCCCGCCTCCGTCACCTCCGGCACCAGACCGTACGGCGCGCCGAAACCGACCACCGCCTCCTCCGCGTCGAGCGCCCGCGCGTTGAACTCCGGCGGACCGCTCAGCCCCAGCGGATGCCCCGGCGCGGGCAGCGCCACCCGCCACCCGGTCACCCCGAGCCGCCGCAGCCGCCCGAGCGCCAGCGTCAGGCCCACCGGCCCCGCCTCGCCCGGCAGCCCTTCCACGCGGTGCACCGCGTCCTCCCCGACAATCGCGAGCGCCGCATCGTCCGGCGACACCGCCCCGGCCAGCAGGGCATTGCCCCAGGCGGCCAGACGTCCTGAGCGTGGTTCCGAAAGCATGCCCCCCAGCGTAGGGACTCCCACGGGCCCCGAAGGCGCAAAGCAAGCCCTAAGGACCGGCCCGGCCCGCCGGTGGCGTAGGTTTTCCCTGGACGCCGCGCCCACAGGCGCAAGGCGACGACTCGACTCGACCGCAAGGGGAGACAACGCGCTCATGAGCGATGTACTGGAGCTGGTGGACGTATCCGTGGTCCGCGACGGACGGGCTCTGGTGGACGAGGTCTCGTGGTCGGTCAAGGAGGGCGAGCGCTGGGTCATCCTCGGCCCCAACGGCGCGGGCAAGACCACCCTGCTCAACATCGCCTCCAGCTACCTCTTCCCGACCACCGGCACGGCGACCGTCCTCGGCGAGCGCCTCGGCGGCGTCGGCACCGACGTCTTCGACCTCCGCCCCCGCATCGGCATGGCCGGCATCGCCATGGCCGAGAAGCTCCCGAAGAGCCAGACCGTCCTCCAGACCGTCCTCACCGCCGCCTACGGCATGACCGCCACCTGGCACGAGGACTACGACCCGGTCGACGAGGAGCGCGCCAAGGCGTTCCTCGACCGCCTCGGCATGACCGACTACCTGGACCGCAGGTTCGGCACCCTCTCCGAGGGCGAGCGCAAGCGCACCCTCATCGCCCGCGCGATGATGACCGACCCCGAGCTCCTCCTCCTCGACGAGCCCGCCGCCGGCCTCGACCTCGGCGGCCGCGAGGACCTGGTCCGCCGCCTCGGCCGGCTCGCCCGCGACCCGTACGCACCCTCCATGATCATGGTCACCCACCATGTCGAGGAGATCGCGCCCGGCTTCACCCACGTCCTGATGATCCGTCAGGGCAAGGTGCTCGCCGCGGGCCCCATGGAGACCGAGCTGACCTCCCGCAACCTCTCCCACTGCTTCGGCCTGCCGCTCGTCGTCGAGCACCTCGGCGACCGCTACACCGCACAGGGCCTGCCCCTGAAGTAGGGGTACGGGGAAGGGACGCCGTGACCCGCACAGCACTCGCGCCCCCGCCCGCCCCCGGCCGTACTCCGGCACCCTGTCCCGGAATGCCCCACCGCCCTACCATGACCACGTGGACATCGACGCATGGATCTGGTGGCTGATCGCCGCGGTGGGGCTCGGCATTCCCCTCGTTCTCACCGCGATGCCCGAGTTCGGCATGTTCTCCGTCGGCGCGGTCGCCGGAGCCGTGACCGCCGCCCTCGACTTCGGCATCGTCGCCCAAGTGCTCGTCTTCGCCGTCGTCTCCGTGGCGCTCGTCGCGGTGGTACGCCCCATCGCGGCACGCCACCGCGACGGCCGCGCCGGACACGCCACCGGCATCGAAGCCCTGAGAGGCCGTCAGGCCGTCGTCCTCGAACGGGTCGACGGCAGCGGCGGCCGCATCAAGCTGGCCGGCGAGGTCTGGTCCGCCCGCACCCTCGACTCCGGGCAGAGTTTCGAACCCGGCGAACAGGTCGACGTCGTCGACATCGACGGAGCCACCGCGGTCGTCATGTGACCGAACCTCACCCATGACGCTCCGCGGTCTGGGAAACTCGATCATCATCTGGTTAGTCAACCGGCAGCGAAGGACACGGGGAACACGATGTCAGCAGTCATCATCGTCCTGATCATTCTGGTGGTGCTTGTCTTCATCGCCCTGATCAAGACGATCCAGGTCATCCCGCAGGCCAGCGCCGCCATCGTGGAACGCTTCGGCCGCTACACCCGCACGCTCAACGCCGGACTGAACATCGTCGTCCCGTTCATCGACCGCATCCGCAACCGGATCGACCTCCGCGAACAGGTCGTTCCCTTCCCGCCGCAGCCGGTCATCACCCAGGACAACCTGGTCGTCAACATCGACACCGTCATCTACTACCAGGTGACCGACGCCCGCGCCGCCACCTACGAGGTCGCCAGCTACATCCAGGCCATCGAGCAGCTCACCGTCACCACCCTGCGCAACATCATCGGCGGCATGGACCTCGAGCGGACCCTCACCTCCCGCGAGGAGATCAACGCCGCCCTGCGCGGAGTCCTCGACGAGGCCACCGGCAAGTGGGGCATCCGCGTCAACCGCGTCGAGCTCAAGGCCATCGAGCCGCCCACCTCCATCCAGGACTCGATGGAGAAGCAGATGCGCGCCGACCGCGACAAGCGCGCCGCCATCCTCACCGCCGAGGGCATCCGCCAGTCGCAGATCCTGACCGCCGAGGGCGAGAAGCAGTCGGCGATCCTCCGCGCCGAGGGCGAGGCCAAGGCCGCCGCCCTCAAGGCCGAGGGCGAGGCCCAGGCCGTCCGTACGGTCTTCGAGGCCATCCACGCCGGCGACCCCGACCAGAAGCTGCTCTCCTACCAGTACCTCCAGATGCTCCCGAAGATCGCCGAGGGCGACGCCAACAAGCTCTGGATCGTGCCCAGCGAGATCGGCGACGCCCTCAAGGGCCTCTCCGGCGCCTTCGGCAACGTCGCCCCCGGAGTCCCCGGCTTCAACACCAAGAGCGGCGGCAACGGAAACGGCTCCGAGCGGCGCGAGGAGCCGCCCGTCGACTGACGGCCGTCCGCCCTCCGGGAGATGGCTGACACGTACACGTAACCTCGGGCATGATCGGTACGAGCCCCTCGACTCCGGCGCGACCGGGGCGGGGAGGCGACTCACCGAACCCATAAGGAGATGGCGTTGTCCATCTGGGAAATGCTCGCGGTCTTCGCGGCCGGCACCGCCGCCGGTGCCATCAACACCATCGTCGGATCGGGAACGCTCATCACGTTCCCGGTCCTCCTCGCCACCGGCCTCCCGCCGATCACCGCGAACGTGTCCAACGCCCTCGGTCTCGTCCCCGGATCCATCAGCGGAGCCATCGGCTACCGCAGCGAACTCAAGGGCCAGACCCCCCGCATCCTCCGCCTCGGCGGCGCCGCCCTCCTCGGCGGACTCGTCGGCGCCATCCTGCTCCTGGCGCTGCCCTCCGACGCCTTCGACGCGATCGTCCCCGTCCTCATCGGCATCGCCCTGATCCTCGTCCTCCTCCAGCCCCGCATCGCCGCCGCCGTCCAGCGCCGCCGCGAGGCCCACGGAACCGAGGCCCACCCCCACGGCGGCGCCGCCCTCCTCGCCGGACTCTTCCTCGCCAGCATCTACGGCGGCTACTTCGGCGCCGCCCAAGGCGTCCTCTACATCTCGCTCATGGGACTGCTGCTCCACGACAGCCTGCAGCGCATCAACGCCGTCAAGAACATCCTCGGCGCCGTCGTCAACGGCGTCGCCGCCGTCTTCTTCCTCTTCGTCGCCGACTTCGACTGGACCGCCGTCCTCCTCATCGCCGTCGGCTCCACCATCGGCGGCCAGATCGGCGCCAAGGTCGGCAAACGCCTGCCCCCCACCGTCCTGCGCGGAGTCATCATCGCCGTCGGTATCGTCGCCATTCTCCAACTCACCCTGAGGTGACGGCCCCCACATGACAGTGAGGCCCGTCCCCGACCGGGACGGGCCCACAACAGACGACAGACGACAGACGGCATACGACAGACGACCGGCGGCCTACGACAGGGTTACGCGGCCTGCCCGGCCAGCCAGTCCGGCAGCTCCGACCGCTCCGCCGCCCGCAGCGCCAGCAGCATCGTCTCCGCCGGCGTCGGCACGAACGGCTGGTGCAACAGCGGCATCCCCGCCTCCTCCGGCGTCCGGTCCGCCTTGCGGTGGTTGTCCTCCGCACACGAGGCCACCGTATTCAGCCAGGTGTCCCCACCCCCCTGCGCCCGCGGCACCACATGGTCCACCGTCGTGGCCCGCCGCCCGCAGTACGCACACCGGTGCTGGTCCCTCACCAGCACACCCCGCCTCGACCACGGGGCCTGTCTTCGGAACGGCACCCGCACGTATCTGCACAACCTGATCACCCGGGGCACCGGCATGTCCACAGCGGCCGCCCGCACACGCAGACCGGGGTGTTCCTGCTCCACGACGGCCTTGTCCTGCAGGACAAGCACCACCGCACGGTTGAGTGTGACCGTCGAAAGCGGCTCGAAGCTCGCGTTCAGAACCAGCGTGTCCCGCATAGTGCCCACCTCCCGTGTGCCGGCCCACCCCCGCGGCGGGCTTGGATCAACTCTGGCCGGGCGCGCCGGGTTGGACAACGCAATATCCGCGCAAAGAAAGATGCCCGCTTCTGATCTCTCCAAGACCAGAAGCGGGCAAACAACGGACGAACGATCGGCCTTACGCGGGGTGTTCGTACTCCGCCACCAACTGCGCACGTCCCAGCGTGTGGAAACGCAGGTTGAAGCCGACCGCGGCGGGCGACGCGTCGGCGTCAGGACCGAGCTTCTCCTGATCCACCGCGTACACGGTGAAGACGTACCGGTGCGGACCGTCCCCCTTCGGCGGGGCCGCCCCGCCGAAGTCCTTCGACCCGTAGTCGTTGCGGGCGTGCACCGCACCCGCCGGCAGACCCTCGAACGACCCCGAGCCCGCACCCGCCGGCAGCTCGGTCACCGACGCCGGGATGTCGAACAGCACCCAGTGCCAGAACCCGCTCCCGGTCGGCGCGTCCGGGTCGAAGCAGGTCACCGCGAAGCTCTTCGTCTCCGCCGGGAAACCCTCCCAGCGGAGCTGCGGCGAGGTGTTCCCCTCGGCGTACACCTGAGCGTCCTTCAGAAACCCACCCTGCTCGACGTCCTCGCTCACCACCGTGAACGACGGCACCGTCGGGTGGAAGTCGTGCGGGAGCGGCGCCCTCTTGGCCTCGGTCACGTCTGCACCTCCGAATCGAAGATCGTCCTTACGGCCCGAGCCTAGAGCCAGTTCCGACGCCCACCGACCTCGGCGAGCCACTGGTTCAGATAAGCCGCCCAGTCGGTGGTGTGGAAGTCGTCGAGACCCACCTTGAACGCCCGGAACGAGTCACTGCCCTCACCGAACAGACCCGGCTTCTTGTCCATCTCCAGGACGACGTCCATCTCCCGGTCGTCCGCGACGAAGCTGACCTCGACCTGGTTCAGACCCCGGTACTGCTGCGGCGCGAAGAACTCGATCTCCTGGTAGAACGGCAGCTTCTGCCGCGTCCCACGGATGTGACCGCGCTCCATGTCCGCGCTCTTGAAGCGGAAGCCCAACTGCAGGAACGCGTCCAGGATGGCCTGCTGCGCCGGCAGCGGATGCACGTTGATCGGGTCCAGGTCACCCGAGTCGACGGCACGGGCGATCTCCAGCTCGGTCGTCACCCCGATGTTCATCCCCTGCAGCCGCTGCCCGGCGATCGTCGTGACCGGCGTCTCCCACGGGATCTCCAGACCGAACGGCACCACGTGCACCGCACCGGCCTGCACCTCGAAGGCCCCGCCGAGGCGCACCTTCACGAACTCGATGTCCTGCTTGTGCTCCTGGTCGCCGCCCTCGACCTCGACCCGCGCCTGCAGCCCGACCGAAAGTCCCTCGATCTGCTGGGCGACCGAACCACCCTGGATGCGCACCTCGCCCTGGACGACACCGCCCGGGACGACGTTCTCCTCGGTCAGCACGGTCTCCACCGACGCCCCACCGGCCCCCAGGCTCGCCAGCAGCTTCTTGAACCCCATGTCGTGCGTCCTCTCCTTGTCGGTCCTGTCCTCTCCCTACGCGCCACGAAGGTATCCGGTTCCCCGTACCCTCGGACGCCATGAGCGAGAGCCCCGACCGTACGCCGCTCCCGCGGAGCTTCTTCGACCGACCCGTCCTGGAGGTGGCCCCCGATCTCCTCGGCCGCACCCTGGTCCGCAACACCCCCGCCGGCCCCATCGAGCTCCGCCTCACGGAGGTGGAGGCGTACGCCGGCGCGGTCGACCCCGGCTCCCACGCCTTCCGCGGCCGCACCGCCCGCAACGCCGTCATGTTCGGCCCGCCCGGACACGCGTACGTCTACTTCACCTACGGCATGTGGCACTGCCTGAACCTGGTGTGCGGCCCCGAGGGAGAGGCCAGCGGAGTCCTGCTGCGCGCGGGAGAGATCCTCACGGGAGCGGAGCAGGCCAGGAAGCGCCGGCTCTCGGCCCGATACGACTCCGAGCTCGCCAAGGGCCCGGCCCGCCTGGCCACCGCCCTCGACGTCGCCCTCTCCCTGAACGGCACCGACGCCTGCGCCGGCCCGGACGCCCCACTCTCCGTCCTCACCGGCACGCCACCCACCGCCGACCTCATCCGCAACGGCCCCCGCACGGGAGTGGGCGGCGAAGGCGCCCCGCACCCCTGGCGCTTCTGGATCGACGGCGACCGCTCCGTCAGTCCCTACCGGGCCCACGTGCCGCGGAAGCGGGGAGCGTCAGGCGCTGCTTGACTCTGCGGCCGCAGATGCGTAATGTGGCCCGAGCCGTAAGAGACGGGCAGTGCTCACCGAAGCCTCCCGGAGCGGCCATCCACTCCTTACAACGATTCCCAGCGGGGCGTGTTTCGGCTTGCCGAAATCTGTTCCGAAAGACTCGATTATGAGTCGGCAGGGAAATCCGCTAAAGTAGTGGACACGCCGGAAGGGCCCGAAACGACGAAAGTCGAATAGGACTCGGAAAGCACCGAGGAAATCGGATCGGAAAGATCTGATAGAGTCGGAAACGAAGGAAGCGCCCGGAGGAAAACCCGCGAGGGTGAGTACAAAGGAAGCGTCCGCACCTTGAGAACTCAACAGCGTGCCAAAAATCAACGCCAGATTAGTTGATACCCCGTCCATCTTCGGATGGTCGAG